>JAITVG010000234.1 GCA_031285925.1 Tannerellaceae bacterium | reverse complement strand
GGCGGCCTCACTCCCCGGCCTGCTGCCTCGCCTGCCGTTGCGAAGGGAAAGATCAACCTGTCCGGAGGAAACTGGAAACTTCAACGGGCTTCCGAAGTGTCTGCCGCAGGCGAAAACATCTCTACTCCCGACTTTAAGCCGGATAACTGGATCGTGGCGACAGTACCCGGAACGGTGTTGAGCAGTTACAGGAATATCGGCGCTGTTGCCGATCCCAACTACGCAGACAACCAGTTGCATATCTCCGAATCATTCTTCAATTCCGACTTCTGGTATCGCAACGAATTCGAGGTGCCGACCGACTTTAAACGGGAACGCCTGTTCCTGAACTTCGACGGTATCAACTGGAAAGCGAACGTCTATGTGAACGGTAAAAAGACAGGTCGTATCGAAGGCGCCTTTATGCGCGGCAAGTTCGATGTTACGGATGCGATCGTTCCGGGCAGGAATGTGATTGCCGTAGAGATCATCAAGAACGAACATATCGGTGCGATTAAAGAGAAAAACGTGCAGAGCACAGACTTCAACGGTGGTATCCTGGGCGCCGACAACCCGACGTTCCATGCCACGATCGGCTGGGACTGGATCCCTACGATGCGCGGGCGCAACATCGGGATATGGAACGATGTGTTCCTGACAACTACCGGGAAGGTGACGGTGGCCGATCCGCTGATCACTTCCGTTTTGCCTCTGCCCGATACGACCTCTGCCGTGCTGACGGCGGAAGTGATGGTGAAGAACCACGACCCTCATCCCGTACAGGGCGTAGTGGAACTGAGTATCTGCGGCCGCTTGATACAAAAGCAGATAGAGCTGGCCGCCGGAGAGGAGAAGGAAGTTGTGCTCGATCCGTTGGAAATACAGAACCCCCGCCTGTGGTGGCCGAACGGCTATGGCGAGCCTTATCTCTACGATGCGCAGTTTGCATTTAAGATAGACGGTAATGTGTCGGATAGCAAGGACTTCAAAGCCGGCATCCGCCAGATGACATTCAACGAAGACAACCAAATCCTTAGCCTCTTTATCAACGGACGTCGCTTCATAGGCCGGGGCGGCAACTGGGGATTCAGCGAATCCAATCTGAATTACCGCGCCCGCGAATACGATATTGCAGTAGCCTACCACGCGGATATGAACTTTACGATCATGCGCAACTGGGTCGGAATGATCGGAGATGAAGAACTGTATGACGCCTGCGACCGTTACGGCATTGTGATCTGGCAAGACTTCTGGCTGGCAAATCCCGCCGACGGCCCCGATCCGTATTATCCGGAAATGTTTATCGCCAACGCGGAAGATTACGTGAAACGGATACGCAGCCATGCCTCCATCGGCATCTATTGCGGACGCAACGAAGGCTTCCCGCCCGAACAGATCGACCGGGCATTGCGCCGGATCATACGGGAAGATCATCCGGACATGCATTATATCTCCAGCTCGGCCGACGAGGTGGTAAGCGGACACGGCCCCTATCGCATGTTGCCGGCTAAGGAATATTTCACGCTGAAAACAGGGAACGACAAGTTTCACAGCGAACGCGGTATGCCGAATGTGCTGACCCATGAAAGCATGACCCGCACCTTCTCGCCGGAAGGTATCTGGCCGCAGGGCAATCAGTGGGGGATGCACGACTATACCCGCGAGGGAGCGCAGGGTGCTACGTCCTTCAACGAGATCATCTCAAAGGGTTACGGCGAACCTCAAAGCGCCAAAGAGTTTTCCGATCTGGCGCAGTGGGTGAACTACGACGGGCACCGCAGCCTTTTTGAATCCAGAAGCCTCAACCGCAAAGGCCTGCTTATGTGGATGAGCCACTCGTGCTGGCCTTCCATGGTGTGGCAAACGTATGATTACTACTTTGAAACGAGCGCGGCCTACTTCGCGATCAAGAAAGCATCCGAACCGCTGCATATCCAGTGGAACCCGGCTACCGACGAAGTGGAAGTGGTAAACTATCATGCCGGCCTGCGTAAAGGATTAACCGCCAAAGTGCAGGTGTTGAACATGGATGCCTCCGTGGCCCGGGAAAAAGAAACGACGCTCGACAGCCGTGAAGACACGACCGATAAGTGTATCCGCCTGGTATTTCCGGAAAACCTCTCCAAGGTACATTTCATCAAGATGACCCTAACGGAAAACGGCAAGGTTATTTCCGACAACTTCTATCACAGGAGTTTGGAGGAAAACAACTATCAGGATCTGCGCAGCCTCCCGAAAGTAGCATTGCAGGTTGAGAACTTCACAGCCAAAGGCGCCGACGGAGTATGGAACGGAGCGACCGTGATAGAAAACACCTCCTCCACTCCGGCACTGATGATACGCATCAACGTAACCGGCGAGCAAGATGGTTTGCAGTTCCTGCCCATGTTCTATTCCGACAATTACTTCGCCCTCCTTCCGGGAGAAAAGAAGGAAGTTCTTTTCCATTGGAAAGACGAAGACACTCGCGGCAATGCGCCGAAAGTAACGGTCAGCGGATATAATGTGGAGTAACGGAACAAGCGAAGAATTTACATTACAAAAAAATGCGATAGTATCCGAAAACAGGTATATACATACGTGTGAGGGAAGCAATATGGATAATGCAGGCTATGTTGCAGGTATTTTTTTTAGCAAAATTTGAAACAAGTCATGCTCCATAAATCTTTATTTCAGTAAAAATGCGTTTGCCCTGCACATTTCGCCAATATTTTGCCCGGATTCAAAATAATATCTTACATTTGGGGCGATATTGAGAGAAATACTATTACAAGACGAATGAATAGAAGTATCCATACCGGTTTCGGATTTCATGTGACAATATTAATATGTGCGGTTTTAGCCGTTTACTATCCGATACTGGAGAATGATTTCCTGTATTTCTGGGACGATCAACTGGTCGTGATCAACCGGTATACCGAGGGAGGCCTTAATTTCAATAACCTTTGGTCGATACTCACCGAGTTCTACGGCGGGCAGTATTCGCCGGTGAACCAGTGCATGTACCTGCTGATTTACACGCTGTCCGGATATAATCCGCTGGTATTCCACTTGGCAAGCCTGCTTTTACATGCGGGATGCGTTTGCCTGGCGTACATTACGTTGCGGCGTATTTTTGACCTGACAAACCGTATGAAGGAAGAAAACGCTTCGGGCATTGCTTTTGTCACGGCACTGCTTTTTGCCGTTCATCCGATGAACGTTGAGGCGGTAGCATGGGTAAGCGCTTCCAAAATCGTGGTTTACGCCTTTTTCTATCTCGCGGCAACCTTGACGTGGCTGCTGTACCTCAAAAAACAAAATACCCTGTATTATATCCTGACGCTTTTGCTGTTCGTCCTATCATTCGGCGGAAAGGAGCAGGCGGTCAGTTTTCCCGTATGGTTGCTGCTGTTCGGCTGGCTGCTGGGTTATTCCCTGAAAGAACGCAGGCTGTGGCTGCGGATCATTCCTTTTTTCCTTTTGGCCGTCGTGTTCGGCGCAGTCACCATGCTGTCGCAGGCCACTGGCGGAGGGGGCGTACTTTCGGATGCACCGGCATATCCTCTGTGGCAACGCCTTGTACTGGGCAGTTATTCATTCGTGGAATATCTTGTAAAGTTTACGATGCCCTTTAATCTGCTGTACATCTACCCGTTTCCTATGGTGATTGGAGAACCGCTGCCTTCATGGATGCTGCTGTATCCCGCGCTTGTCTTTACCGTAACGGCCGCATTATGGAAATATGTGACGAAAATGCCGGTTGCCGCAAGTTTGCTTTTTTTCCTGATACACATTGCTCTCGTATTGCATCTCATACCGCTGTCGCGCTTTGCGGTGATTGCCGACAGGTATATCTATCTGGCCTGCATCGGACTTTCGTTTATTGTCGCCTATTATGGAGTGCGGTTTATGTCAGCACGAAAGAAGACGGTTCAAAAAACAGCAATCGGATGTTTTGCTTTTGCAGCGCTAAGCCTGGGCGTTTATTCCAATCTTCGCTGCCGGGACTGGAAAGATACCGACAGTATCAAAAGTGAAATCCGGGAATTGCTCGAAAAACGTGACGATTACCCGGTACTTGAAGGCAGGGAGAAAGATGGAAGTGATGCAGTGGAAGAAAATCCGGAATCTGCCGGAAAGGAAAATATTGATTGACAGGGAATAGAGAGATAAAATGAATACTTTTTTAATATAGTATTAACTTTTAAAAACAATTAGAGTATGAACAAGAAGTTTTCATTAGTGATTGGAATTGGCGCGATTGTATTGATCTATGCGCTCAATTTGGGTTATGCCCTGGATAACTATGGCATAACAAAGAACTCGTTAACGCTTGATGTGCTTGCGCAGACAAGTAACAGTGGTGGAGGTGGTAGTAGCACTGGAGGTGGTAGTGGTGGCGGAAGTAGCACTGGCGGAGGCGGCAGCTCTTCCGGCAGTGGTAATGGAAACAATACTTCTGGTAATGGGTATGCAACAATTTACAACAGACACTCTTTTCAATGTACCATATATGGAAATGGGAAAGTCCAAATTTTAGGTGGAAAAATAATTGAAGTTGATGGTGAAATGAAATTTGATGGCGGATTATACTGTTCGTCCGGTGGGAATACGACATGCACTCCAATGGAGTGTTTTCAATTGTGGCAATGGATATTTAATTAATACACAAAAACAGATAATTCAGCATAATGCTGAATTATCTGTTTTAATTTTAAACATTTATAAGTATAAAATAATCATGAAATATTTTTTGTTGCTATTTATTTGCTTTTTCTACCATTCATGTGCAGACTTCAATAAAGTGAATAATAAAAGTGAGAATATTATTAATGTAGAAACAAAATCTACAGTCGATGCATTTGAATCCTTTTTTGATGAATATCATCACATTGCACTCGAAACAAATCAAGGCAACTTGATTGCTGATATAGATAAGATGCAAATAGAAGATAATTACTTATGGATATTGGACAGAAAACAGAGTGTGATTTATACTTTTGATAATTTTGGAAAATATATACAGACGTTTTGTCGATTGGGTAATGGCCCGGAAGAATACGTGGATATTGCTGATTTTCAGGTAGTAAATGGAAATATATTTGTACTGTCAAGAGGTGGGCTAAAAATAATTGAGTATAAAAGCACAGGAGAATTTGTTAAAAATCACAAACTGGATGACTGGTATGATTATTTTTACATGACTGACAATTCAATATTTTTGTATTCCAATTTTTCCAACAACAAATTATACAATTTACTTGTATACAACCGTGTATCTGAAACTTACGAAAAAAAATTCCTTCCTTATAATTCAAATCAGAGTTTTAGCTTTGACACAAACCCATTCAATATTACCGATAAGAATGAGATATTGTTAACTCAACAATATGATTATAATATTTATTCAGTAGATTCATGTTCTGTAAATAATTTTGTAACCCTTAATTTTGACACTAAGGATAAATTACCTGAAGATATTTTTGAAATTGGATTTATGAATATCTATGAAGAATTTGCAACCAAATCAGTTGTGAAGAGAATCGATTTCGTCAATAAAAACCAAGATATTATTGATTTGATATACACTCTGGATTATCAGCCGCACTTAACAAGAATAGATATGAAAACAGGAGAGAATAAAACTATAAAATTGAAATTTAATGATAGTATACCTTATATATTTGCCAAGCGCATAGTAGTAAAAAATGGATATTTAATCAATTATTTACATGCTTCAGACGTTCTGTTGTTTGATAAAAATTTCACATCCGACAAAAATACAGATGGAATCTTAAAGGCGGAAGATAATCCTGTATTATTTTTCAACAAGCTAAAATACTAACTCATGTTACGCAAACTTATCATAGAATTTCTTAAAGATAAATTAAGAAGCATCCATCAGGATTGAAAACAATACTGTTGATGCATGATAACGAGAATCAGATAAAAATATGAAAAAACAAATGAAAGATATAAATAAACCGCTCTTGATAGTGTTATGTGTTATTATACTGTTTTTGTGTTTTTATTTTCCGAACAAGATAATGGAAGTAAAACATGTACATAATTCTTTGTCTGAATTTGTGGCAGAAATACAAATGGAAGAAGAGTTTTATCAATTAAATTTCGACCTAAATAATAAAATGACAGGGTTAGTTGTCCCGGATATATTTTGTACCAAAAGCAGGAATGAAAGATATCTGTTGTCTGAAATTCCGGAAAGCCGACCGTTGTTGATATATAGATATAGTCATAAAAACTGTACCCCTTGTTATATCGAAGATTTAGAAATGCTTCAAGAAGAATTTTCAGATAGCTTTGATTTACTGATGGTTCTTTGTTCTTATCAGACTGAGAGAGACTTTGTTATATTCAAAAGACTACATCAAAAAAAACTTCCCGGCTATCACATTCCTATTCATGCGTTTGACTGGATAGTAGAAGATTACGGCAATCCTTATTATTTTGTTCTGCACCCGGACATGAAAATCTCCCATGTCTATGTTCCCAACAAGATATATCCCGAATTTAACCGGCAATACCTTGAAGGTGTAAAACGTTTTTTATCGAAATAGATAGAGATGAAATTATTTTGGAAGATTCTTATACCGGCGATAATTTCAGTCGTCATTTTACTCCGGTTGTTAGCCGGAGAGGTTTGTACCGTGTCGTCAGAGAGTATGGAGCCGACAATAATTGTCGGCGACAGGCTTTGGATCGACAAGTTTACTTATGGTGCCCAGCTACCGAAGCGCTTTGCGGATATTCCGCTGCTGAACGTGTTTACATGGATCAAACCGCTAAGATTGGCCGACAGGAAGAATGACTGGGGAAATAAGCGAATGAAGGGTCTGCGTATGCCGCGAATAGGTGATCTGGTGGTGTTTGAATCGCCCGAACCTCCGTATCCCCTGCTGGTTAAAAGGATCGCGTCAAGATTACGGACAGGCGACACGATCGTGATCCATGCCAGTAATTATAATGATCTGCATCATATCGCAGCCTGTGAAGGAAAAGATATTTTTATGAAGAATGATTCGGTCTTCATCAACGGGAAGCCCGAATCAATCTGTATACTCTCTCAACCGTATTACCGTATGCTCGGAGATAACCGTAAAAACTCATACGACAGCAGGCAGTTCGGATATATACCCTGTTCGTCGGTGGTCGGGCGCATGAATTTTGTTTTCTTTTCCATAAATACGGATAACCGCTTCGTTGCTAGGATACGGTGGAACAGGTTTTTCAAAGCAATCAAATGATAAAATTTGAATGATGAAACAATACCGTGACGGTAGAAGGTATGAGTAAGTGTAACTAACTAAGAAGCTGTTTTGAATTTATTTCCAATTATTTATATCAGTTTCTTTTGAGTTTGCTTTTCTCCTCTCAAGGCAGCTTCGGTAGCTCGATTCGGAAAGTGGTGCCTTTCCCTATTTCCGAACTTTTGACGTAGATATTGCCTTTGTTGTAGGATTCCACAATCCGTTTAACCAGCGAAAGGCCTAATCCCCATCCGCGGGCTTTTGTGGTGTAGCCGGGATTGAATACGGTTTTAAACCGGGATTTGGGAATCCCCTTTCCCGTATCGGTTATGTCGATCCTGATTTTTCGCTTCCCCTCTTCAAGCCGGAAGATGATTTCCCCTTTCCCCTCCATGGCGTCTACCGCGTTTTTCACCAGGTTCTCTATCACCCAGGAGAACAGGGACTCGTTTATACACACCAATACCGGTTTGTTCGGCAACTCTTCGGTATGGATCGTTACTTTGGACGAGATACGGCCGCCCAGATAATCCAATGCTACATGGATGGAATGCACAATATCGACCGGTTTGGGATCAGGATTCGAGCCGATCTTCGAGAAGCGGTCGGCAACCATTTCCAGCCGGTTCACGTCTTTCTGTATCTCGTTCAGCAGGGAAGGATCGAGTTCTTTGAGCCGCAGATACTCCACCCACGCCATCAATGAAGAGATGGGCGTGCCCAATTGATGCGCCGTTTCCTTGGACAGGCCGACCCATACCTTGTTTTGCTCCGCCTTTTGCGTACTTGATAATGCCAAAAAGGAGATAAGAATGAATACAAACACGACGCCCAACTGCACGTAGGGGAAAAGGGTAAGCCTTTTCAACATGGTGGAATCGTCGTAATAGAGATACTGAACCTCTTCTGCCCCATAATCCATAACGATGGGCGGATTCTTCAGTTTAAGCTTTTGCAGTCTTTCCTTCAGAAAAGTATCGGGATCGTTTTCCGGCAGTTCTACATTATTATAATAGACGATCGAATCGTTCTCATAGCATAATATAACGGGGATAGTCTGATTTCCTTCCAAAATAGTGAGGACAAGCTTCATATAATCGTCGTCCGACTGTATCGTCCGCTGTGCATCTGCCCAAATCTGCATTTTCTGCAATTCCTCCCGCGCCAAATCTTTCGTCAGGATATTGGAAACGACCATTGAAGCGATGGCAATCAGCATCGCCGCAATGATAAAGGCCAGCTTAAACCGCTGTTTTGAATCGTGTACACTCATGGCTGAGATTACAGGTCTTTTAAAAGTACATTACTGTTCGCGTCGTACATCTCTTTTCTGGTTTTCAGAATGCTTTTCCATTCTTTGTTAAAGCGATGCGCGTTGTCTATTTTAAAGTTTTCGGAGCCTTGCTCATCCAGCATCTTGAGCAGGCCGGACACCGTTATCCGGTTGATGTCCATGGCCGGCTGGTAATAGATCGTCCATTCGTCGCCGGCATCTCTCACTTCCGTAAGCACATGCAATTCCGTAAGCTGATACAGTATGCTTGTAGCCAGCCGGATAGGGATATGATATTTTTCCGATAATTCATCGGCCGTATAGGGCTTTTCCCCGCTGACAAAGCGTTTAACGATGAGCGAAGTAACGGCTACGACCACAAAATCCCCGTAGCGGCGACTGATATTCCGGCTGTCGTCTTCAAAATCAAACCGTTTCACGTTCTGGATGCCGTAAGCCAAAGCTCCGCCAAACAGGCAGATTACCCACGACAGCTGAACGAACAGCAGCAACAGCGGAAGTGCGGCGAATGTGCCGTATATGGCGTTATATTTCCCCACCCATATTTGCCCGCTGATATAAAACAACTGGAAACTTTGAAAAGCGATACCGGCAACGAACCCGGCGATTAATCCGGGCAGGAACTTGACCTTTGTGTTCGGAAGAAAAATATACATTGCGGTAAAGACCGTTGTTGCAATAACGAACGGAACGACTTTAAACAGGAAATCGACCACGGGAGTGAGGAATACATATTCGTTCAGAATGGAGTTTTGAAGCGTAGACATGAAGATGGACATACCGCTGGAGGATACCATCAATACGGGAATGATCAGCAAAAAGGCCAGATAGTCGGTTATTTTCCGGGCAAACGGACGGGATTTGTTTATTTGCCATATATAGTTGAAGGTTTCTTCAATGCCGGAGATCAGGCTGATCACGGTATACAATAGAATAATGATCCCTGCCCCGACGATAATTCCGCTTTGTGTCTGCGCCAGATATATCTCGACAAATTTAAAGGCCTGGCTCCACTGATCTTCATGCCCCGGGAAATAATCGAGCAGGGCTTGCCTCACGATGTCCTGAAACCCGAACCCCTTGGCAATAGCAAGCAGAACGGCAAGAAAGGGAACAATGGCAAGCAGGGTGCTGTAAGTCAGTGCGGACGCCCTGCTCTGCAAGTTCTCATTAACGAAGCTGCGAATGGCCAGCGAAAGGCTTTTAGCCGCATTGATTCCAATGTGTTTTATCCCGCTCACTTCATTTTCCGTAATTCTCCACATGTCGTCAGTGATGAATTGAATGAAGAATTTGATGAAATTGACAGCACGGTCAATAAACGTCATCTTTCTATTTTCCATAAAAATACGTTGAAGTAGCTTTTCAATGAACGAATAAACGAATAAAAAAGCAGTTTGTCTGTAAGCCGGGTTCTGTTCTTTCCCTGAAGAAAGCGTCTGCCATTTATCTACGCTTGCCGTCGCCGGAAAGCTTTAGCGGTCTACCCTCCGACATCGGGCGAGCAACCCTAAGCGCCGGTTTACATGACCTTACAACCCATAAGACGTACGGCATTCCGCATCGCCACGGAACCCGGTGAGCTTTTACCTCACCTTTTCACCCTTACCCCGTTTAGGCGGGGCGGTTATTTTCTGTTACGTTACTCTGCCCTTGCGAACAGCTTCCCGTTAGGAAGTATGGTGCTCTGTGTTGCCCGGACTTTCCTCTCATCCCGAAAGACGAGCGACAGACCGACAAACTGCTATGCTGCAAAGATATATAAAAGCCTTAAGTTTCATACAGCGGCAAGAAAGAAATCGTGCACTGCGAGGCCTGACGAAGCAAGGGAGTAAACACAGAGGCACGGAGGCACGGAGTTTTTTTAATTACTCCGCATCTCCGTGCCTCCGTGTTGAATATCCCTTTAATCCTTTAATCCTGATTCAGAATTTTTCGCCTTCTTCGCTATCCCGCGGCGTAGGGCGAGGGCTTCGATTAGAAATTATTTTTTATTCTGTGTTGTTTCACCGCTTGTGAAAGCAGTCTGAACCGGGATTCGTATGATTCAAATGATTTTTGTGAGATCAGCAGAATCACTTAACTTGTATTATTCATACTAAACGAGTGAAAGCAAGCTTTCGCGAGCTCTCCTCCTTGGATAAGGAGGAGTACCCGAACGAAGTGAGGGGGAGGTGGTTGGAGAGTGAGTTATCCAACCACCTCCCGGCTCGTACCTCGCCGTACT
>JAITVG010000117.1 GCA_031285925.1 Tannerellaceae bacterium | reverse complement strand
AAACGAAGCCGGAAAATACTTACCTTTGCGGGTTCTAAAATTTGGAGGATCGTATGTCTGAAACAAATTCAATCTTTATAAAAGGTGCGCGGGTCAATAACCTGAAAAACATAGACGTGGAGATACCGCGCGATCAACTGGTGGTGATCACCGGTTTGTCCGGTAGCGGAAAGTCTTCGCTTGCGTTCGATACGCTTTATGCCGAAGGGCAACGCAGGTATGTGGAAAGCCTTTCGTCCTACGCACGGCAGTTTCTCGGGCGGATGAGCAAGCCGGAAACGGATTATATTAAAGGTATCCCGCCGGCCATAGCGATTGAGCAGAAAGTAAATACCCGCAACCCGCGTTCTACGGTGGGCACCTCCACGGAGGTTTACGAATACATACGCCTGCTTTTTGCCCGGATCGGGAAAACAATCTCTCCGGTTTCGGGTGAGGAGGTAAAGAAACATCAGGTGAGCGACATCGTGCGCGAGGTTCTTTCCTTTCCGGAGGGTACGCGTTTCGCCGTGTTCGCCCCGGTGATCCTGCCGGAAGGCCGGGATATGAAGGCGCAATTGGAGATTCTGCAGAAAGAAGGATACAGCCGTTTGTCGATAGCAGATCAAGTGTACCGTATTCATGAAGTACTTGCCGACGAGAAGTTGCTGAAATCCGAAGTCATCGAGATATTGATAGACCGCCTAGTCGTTTCCGCCGATAAAACGCTGAAGAGTCGCCTGGCCGATTCGGCGGAAACTGCCTTTTTTGAAGGGCATGGCGTTTGCCTTGTCCGCATATATACGCCGGAGGGAACGATTCTGCGGGAGTATTCCAAGAAGTTTGAAGCCGACGGGATTGTGTTTGAAGAACCTTCGGAGATGATGTTCAGCTTCAATAATCCCCTGGGCGCCTGTCCGAAGTGCGAAGGATTCGGGCAGGTTATCGGAATTGATGAGAATCTGGTAGTGC
Source organism: Tannerellaceae bacterium (assembly GCA_031285925.1). Classification (GTDB taxonomy): domain Bacteria; phylum Bacteroidota; class Bacteroidia; order Bacteroidales; family Tannerellaceae; genus QVMG01. Next base: position 2,783 of record JAITVG010000117.1, on the reverse strand, counting down.
CCGACAGAAGCCTTTCCGTATTTCAGGGAGCGGTTGTTTGCTGGAAGGGCGAAGTGATGGGAGAATGGTTGAGGCAGTTTGTCATCGAAAGCGAAAAGTATGATTTCCCGATACACTGTCCTTATGAAGATTTGACGGAGAAGGAGAGGGATTTGCTTTGGCGCGGTGCGCCGGGACTGCACGGGATCGATGCTTTCTTTAATTTCATAGAAGAAAACCTGTACAAGATACAATACCGGGTGATGCAGGCACGCTACCGGGGAAAGACGGTTTGCCCCGTGTGCAGGGGTAGCCGACTGAAGCCGCAGGCCTTGTACGTGAAGGTCGGCAACCGCGATATAGCCGGCTTGACGACGCTTCCGATTACCGAACTCAAAGCCTTCTTCGATGCGCTGGAACTCGACGAAACCGACACGGCTGTTGCAAAGCGCTTATTGAAGGAGATACACAGCCGCCTCCGCTTTCTGCTGGATGTAGGCTTGGGCTATCTGACGCTCGACCGCCTTTCTTCTTCCCTCTCGGGAGGCGAAAGCCAGCGCATCAATCTGGCCACCTCGCTGGGCAGTAGCCTTGTCGGTTCGCTGTATATTCTGGACGAGCCGAGCATCGGACTGCATTCGCGCGATACGGATCTCCTGATCAAAGTCTTGCGCCAGCTCCGGGAGTTGGGGAATACGGTGGTTGTCGTGGAGCACGACGAGGAAATCATCCGCGCCTCCGACTACATTATAGATATAGGCCCGAAAGCCGGACGTCTGGGCGGCGAGGTAGTCTATCAGGGCAACGCGGACAAACTGCTTGCCGGAAGCGACAGTTATACGGTTCGCTACCTGACCGGGGAAGACCGGATCGAGGTGCCCCCCTTCCGCCGTCCGTGGAATAATTATATCGAGATTACCGGTGCACGGAAGAACAACCTGAAAAGGATCGACGTCAAGTTTCCGTTGAACGTTATGACGGTAGTCACCGGCGTGAGCGGTTCGGGGAAGAGCACACTGGTGCGCGATATTTTCTATGAAGCAGTCAGGCAGCAGGTCGATGATGCCTCCCGTCCAACCATTGATTATACCGCCTTGAGCGGCGATGTGCATTTGATCCGGGGAATTGAATTTATCGATCAGAACTCGATCGGGAAAAGCTCCCGTTCCAACCCGGTCACCTACATTGGGGCATACGATGAAATCCGCAAGCATTATGCTGATCAGCCGCTCTCCCGGCAGATGGGATACAGTCAGGCTTACTTCTCCTTCAACAGGGAAGGAGGCCGTTGCGAGGACTGCAAGGGCGAAGGAACGATTACGGTGGAGATGCAGTTCATGGCGGATATTACGCTGGAATGTGAATCCTGCCACGGCAAACGCTTCAAACCGGATGTGCTAGAGATAGAATACAGGGGCGCCAATATCTACGACATACTGGAAATGACGGTCGATCAAGCTGTCGATTTCTTTAGGGAAGGCAAAGGCTCGCAGGAAAAGAAGATATTGAAAAAGCTGAAACCCTTGCAGGACGTCGGCTTGGGATATATCAAAATGGGGCAACCTTCGTCCACCCTTTCCGGAGGAGAGAACCAACGGGTGAAGCTGGCCTGTTATCTTGGGCAGGAGAAGCAGCAGCCAACCCTGTTCGTCTTCGACGAGCCGACCACCGGGCTTCATTTCCACGACATCAAAACCCTCCTGAAAGCCTTCGAGGCATTGATCGACAAGGGGCATACGGTAGTTATCGTGGAGCACAACATGGACGTGGTGAAATGTGCCGACCACGTCATCGACCTAGGGCCTGAAGGCGGAATAGCGGGAGGAAACCTCGTATGCGCCGGAACGCCGGAAACCATCGCCGCCTGCAAGGAATCCTATACGGGATTTTATCTGAAAGAGAAGATTTGACGAAAAAAACAGTGTTTCTTTCTTCATCGCAACACGACGGACGAAGAAACCGGGTTTCCGGCATTTTCCCAATTCTGCGAATACAGAAACACTGTTTCTTAGTATCTTTACGGGCGATTAACAGGTGAAATATAAATTTTAAAGAATAATATATGAAATCCGAAATAAAACTTTTTGAGGAAAAGAAAGTTCGTACCGTTTGGAACGAAGAGGAAGAAGAATGGTATTTTTCCGTAGTAGATATGATCGGCGTTTTAACCGATAGTGAAAATCCGCGCAGATATTTGAGCGATTTAAAAATCAAGTTAAAAAAGGAAGGAAGTGAACTGTACGATAATATCGTACAGTTGAAATTGCTTGCACCCGACGGTAAGATGCGCCTCACCGATGTTGCCAATACAGAGCAGCTTTTCCGTATCATCCAATCCATTCCATCGCCCAAAGCCGAGCCTTTCAAACTCTGGATTGCACAGGTTGCCAAAGAGCGTTTAACCAGTTGCAAGACCCCGAACTGTCAATAGAGCAGGCTATGACCGATTACAGGCGGTTGGGGTACAGTGAGAACTGGATAAATCAACGATTGAAAAGCATTGAAATCCGTAAGGATTTGACGGACGAATGGAAACGGCGCGGTTTGCAGGAAGGCGTACAGTTTGCCTCGCTCACCGATATTATTTACCAATCATGGTCGGACAAAACGGCAAAGGAATACAAGCAGTTCCCTCACCTGTCTAACCAGGCCGCCGGATTGAGTTTTATTTTTTCTTTCCAGAGCTGGAAATGAAGGATTGTTTCGTTGCCGTTTTCAGCGTCGGAGAATATCTTGCCGACAGGCTGGCGGGTGGTTACTTTATCTCCTTTTTTTACGTAAACCTGACTGAGGTTGCTGTATAC
>JAITVG010000141.1 GCA_031285925.1 Tannerellaceae bacterium | reverse complement strand
TCATGGTGAAGAAGGCAAAAATCCCCAAAAGCCTCAAGGATTGACATCCAAGCAGCAGAAAGCCCGCTTTACCAAGGAAAGAACCGGAGATTTGGCAACAGCTTGCCGTATCTCAGAGTACAAACAGAGCAAAATAGAGCGTTCCATTGAGATGGTCAAATTGGCTGTCAATAAAGGGGTTCGTTTTGAGTATTTGCTTGTTGACTGTTGGTTCACTTGTGCGGATTTGATTCAATTTATAACATCTCGCCGCATCAAATGCCATCTTTTGGGAATGGCAAAGATGGGAAATACCAAGTATCAAACCTGCCTGGGGACTATAAAAGCCTCAGATATTATTGCCAAACTGTCCAAATCCAAATCGGTCAAGTATAACAAACGCTTAAACTGCTACTATGCGCAAATAGACGCTCAATATGCAGGCAGAAAGGTTCGATTGTTCTTTTGCAGGAGAGGCCGAAAGGGAACTTGGAATGCGTTGCTTACCACCGACATAAAACTGGACTTTTTTCAGGCATATCGTATTTATGCAATGCGTTGGGCTATTGAAGTTTGCTTCGCAGAAATGAAAGGACTTCTCAGACTGGGAAAATCGCAGGCCAGAAACTTCGCATCGCAGATTGCCGCAATAAGTATCACAATGATGCAATACAACATACTTTCGTATATCAAACGATTTGAAGCCTATCAAACTATTGGAGGACTCTTTAAGCAAACTATCAACGGAACTATGAAACTTTCCGTTACAGACAGAATATGGCAGATGATACTGCAAATGGTGGCTATTATTGCAGACATGTTTTCGGTAGACGAAGAAGAAATTGTTAAGAACATCATAGCAAATAACGAAAAATGTAACAGGATAGAAAAACTATACGAAATTATGAAAGCCGGGTGAAGCTACTTGCGAAACTTGAATTATATAGACGGCAGTCAACCGGAGCGTCATTACAATGTCGGCAGAAAGCACGATGTGGTTCGCCGGGTTTAACCGCCGGGCAGCGATCGTTTGGCGGTGGATCAGAAGCTCTGCATGTCGCAAAGCCTTTTGTAATAGCCGTCAAGCAGCAGGAGGTCTTCGTGTTTTCCGCGCTCTACGATCTCGCCTTCGTGCATCACGCAAATCAAGTCGGCGTTGCGGATCGTGGAAAGGCGGTGGGCGATCACGATGGTCGTGCGGTTTCTCATCAGATTTTCCAGGGCTTCCTGTACGAGGCGTTCCGATTCGGTGTCGAGGGCGGAGGTGGCTTCGTCGAGGATCAGGATAGGGGGATTCTTCAGGATGGCACGGGCAATGCTGATACGCTGCCGCTGCCCTCCGGAGAGTTTGCCGCCGCGATCGCCGATATTGGTATCATATCCGTTCTCCGTAGCCATTATGAATTCGTGTGCGTTGGCTATGCGTGCGGCTTCTCTGACCTGTTCGGGGGTTGCGTTGCTCACGCCGAAAGCAATATTGTTGGCGAAGGTATCGTTGAAAAGGATCGCCTCCTGATTGACATTCCCCATCAGTCCGCGCAGGTCGTAGAGCGTAGCGTTGCGCACATCGGTGCGGTCGATGTATACGGCTCCACGGGTGACGTCGTAGAAGCGGGGCAGCAAATCCACCAGCGTGCTCTTTCCCGATCCCGATTGCCCGACCAGCGCTACGGTCTTCCCCTTCGGTATTTCCAGATTGATGCCGCGCAAGACCCACTCCGTTTGATATTTGAACCATACATCCATGTAGGCTATTTTCTCCGTCAGGCCGATGGTTTCCGGACATTCGGGATCGTTGATGTCGGTCTGAGCCTCCAGTATCCGGTCTACACGTTCCATCGAGGCCAGCCCCTTTTGTATGGCGTAGGCTGCCTTGGCCAGGTCTTTTGCCGGGTTGATGATGCTGTAAAAGATGACCAGATAATAGATGAATGTGGAGGCATCGATCGGGCTTGACTGGGAAAGGATGAGCAAGCCGCCATACCACAGGACGATCACTATCGTAATCGTTCCAAGGAATTCGCTCATGGGGTGCGCCATTTGCTGCCGGCGATAGATGCGGTTTGTTATCCGCCGAAAGGCGTCGTTGGTTTTTTCAAAGCGCTCCTGTATCTTCAGTTCCGCATTGAAAGCCTTAATGATGCGCAGTCCGCTGAGCGTTTCCTCGATCTGGCTCATCAAAAGCCCCCACTGATTTTGTCCTTCGAGCGATTTCCTTTTCAGGCTCTTGCCTACCTTTCCCATCAGGAAGCCGGCCAGGGGGAGGAGAACCAGTACGAAGACGGTCAGCTGCCAGCTGATGACTATCATTCCCACCAGGTAGATGAGGATCAGGATCGGGTTCTTGAAGAGCATATCGAGCGAACTCATGATGGAGGCTTCGATCTCGTTTACGTCTCCCGACACGCGGGCAATGATGTCGCCCTTGCGTTCTTCGGTGAAAAATCCGAGGGGAAGCTGAGTGATCTTGCGGTTGATGCGGTTACGGATGTCGCGCACTACCCCCGTGCGGATAGGGATCATCGTGTAAAAGGCCATATACATGGCGGCAACCTTGAGGAAAGTCATCACGATTAGGAACAGGCCGAGTATGATTAATGTATAGACTCCTCCCCGTGTTTCGATCAGGTTGTTCACAAACCAGAAGAAGTTGTTCGTCAAAACCTCGAAGCTTCCTTTCCAGAAGTCCCACGAGAGCGGCTCGAACGTCCATTCCATGTAGGAATAAACCGTATCCTGCAAGCGGAAAAGGATGTTCAGAATAGGAATAATCAGCGCAAAGGAAAACAGGTTGAGCACGGCGGAAAGCACATTGAAGGCGATGTTCCGGGATAGATACTTCTTGTAGGGCGGCACAAATCGCCGCAGAATTTTCAAAAAATCTTTCATGATCAGGCAGTTATTTATCGAAACCCGGGGGCGAAGGTAGGCATAATTTAACACAGAGGCGCAGGGGGGACGGGGATTTTTATTCGGGATTCAATACCTCTCCCAAACTCTTCTATGTTGTAAACCTAATTTTTGGCGTATTATTTTAAAATTTTTTTTGTTCACTAATAGCACTTGAATCGTTTGCCCTGAATTTTCGCCCGAAAATGCACTTTATTCAACGATATTTGTCGGCACGATGCGGTAAAATCGGTCGGCGGTGATTATCTTTGCGGCAAAACAATCGAACAATACATACATGAACATGATCCGTATATTTATAATAGTCTTTTTGCTAAGTTCCTCCGTTCCCCTCTCCTATGCGCAGGCGGACAACCGGCCTGCTACAGTTGCCGACGTGCAGGGGGACGATATATTTTATCATACCATCGAACGGGGGCAAACGGTATATGCCATCGCAACCATGTACGGCATCCGCCCGGACGACATCTACCGCCTCAATCCCGGGAGCGAAAAGGGAATACGCGCCGGAGAAACTCTGCGCATTCCCCAGCGGGATACAGTTGCAGCTCCTGCCGCAGAGGGCGAGGGTTATACTTTTCACACGATACAACCACGGGAAACACTCTATTCCCTGTCGGTGCGCTACAAGGTGAAGGGCGAAGACATTATCCGCGCCAACCCCGGACTGTCGGTCGCGACGTTTCGTAGCGGAGAGAACATCCGCATCCCCGCCACGCGCATAGAAACACTTCCGGTAACGGAGAAGAAAACCGTGCGGAAAGAGATGGAATACACCGTACAGCGGCGGGAAACGCTCTATCGCATTTCCCGGAAATTTAATGTATCAAGCGCGCAGCTGTTGCAACTGAACCCCGCCTTGAAAGACGGACTGAAAGCCGGAATGGTGATCAGGATTCCGGTGGAAACCGAAGAAATCGTGACCGAACAGCCGAAAACGGCGAATGAAAGAGAAGTGAACGCCCTGCTCGACGAGCCGAAACAGGTGCAGCCGGTAGACCGCATACGGGTAGCACTGATGCTTCCCTTTTCCACCACCGACACCGCTGCGGTGATACGCTTCACCGAATACTACGAAGGTCTGCTTATGGCGGTCGATAGCCTGCGCAACACCGGCTGTTCGCTGGAACTGTCGGTCTACGACACCGGCGACGGAACATCCCGCATACCCGATTTGCTGCGGGAAGAAGCCGTAAGCCGCGCCAACCTGATTATCGGCGGCGTGCAAAACGACCAGATCAAACTGATTGCCGACTTTGCACGGGAAAAGAAGATCAAATACGTGATCCCTTTTACTTCCCGCAACGACGACGTGCTCTCGAACGCCTATGCTTATCAGGTAAATACGCCTCATTCCCATATTTATGCCAAGGCGGCACAAGCGGCCTGCAATATCTTTGACAATGATCATATCGTACTGATAAGTGTTCCCGGTACGGAAGAAAAGACAGAGTATATCCAAACGCTGAAAACCGAATTCGGCCTGCACCACATCCCCTGCAAAGAGATTACGTACAACATGGAAACCTTCGTCGCCGATATGGAAAGTGTCCTCGACCCGAACAAAAGGAATATAATCATTCCCACATCCGCCACGCAGGAGGCGCTGAACCGGATACGCTTCCATTTGCGCACGCTTTCCGAAGTGCCCACAGAGGATCGTCCCGCTTACAGCATCAATCTGTTCGGATATCCCGACTGGCAAACTTACGTAGAGCCACTGGAAGATTTCCATGCACTAAATACTTATATTTACAGCTTCTTCTACGCGGACAATCTCTCGCCGGAGGTGCAGAATTTCTATACCAAATATAAAAATTGGTACAGCAAGAACCTGATCAATACTTTCCCGAAGTATGGTATCCTGGGCTTCGACACGGCAATGTATTTCTTCGACGCGCTACGGAAGCAGGGTGCCAACTTTGAAGACAGCCTAAGCCGTATCCGCTATAAAAGTATTCAGACCGGATTCAACTTCGAGCGTGTAAACAACTGGGGAGGGTTTATCAATACGCATATTTTCATGGTACAGTACAGGAACGACTTTACTGTTAGCCGCAACGAAATATAAGGATACGATGATGAAAACAAGACGCTATGCTTTACTTCTTGCCTGTCTGGCCGTTTTCATCGGCACCGGGGCGCAGAATAATATGTTTCAAAGGGAATTTTTCGTCGGTTTTGGCGGAGGACTTAATTTCTCCCAAATAGGATTCACTCCAAAAGTGAACCAACTGTTCCATCCCGGCTTGCAGGGTGGGGTAAGTGTGCGCTGGATCACGAACCGGAATCTGGGGCTTACGGCCGAAGTTAATTTCGCCCAGCAGGGCTGGGGTGAAGATTTCTCGGAAAGTACGGATGGTGAAGGCTTCAACTACAGCCGCACGATCAATTATGTAGAACTGCCCTTTATGACCCATATCTACGCAGGAAGCAACCGCGCCCGCTTTATCTTCCACGTAGGCCCCAAGCTCGGCTACGCCCTGGGCGAATCGACCGAAACGAACCTCAACGGCGCCACTCCCGGCAATCACCGCAACGAACAGCACGATATGCCTCTGGAATATAACCTGGACTGGGGTATTTGCGGCGGCCCCGGCTTCGAGCTTCGTACCGGTATCGGTACTTTTGTTCTCGAAGGTCGGCTTTATTTCGCCCTGGGGAATATCTACGGCAACTCCAAATCCGACTTCTTCGCCAAATCCAACGGCATGACCCTTTCGGCCAAACTATCCTATTTGTTTAAGCTCAGGTGACACGTTCGCACCGATAGAGGCTCAATCCGCCCGGCTCATCACAAGTTTTCCGTGCTTGATGCCTCTGATGGTTGTCAGGCGGTCGGATAATTCGGTTAGCCGGAGCGCCTCTCCCATCACGGTGGCTATGTGCAGGCAGAAGTTTTGATTGATGTAATACTGGGAGGAAGACAGGATTACATCCTGATATCGCTGCTGTATATCCGTGATGCGGGATATGATCTCTTTCTTCTTCTGGTCATACATTATTATTATGGTACCGGCTACGATGTGGTTGCATTGCCACTTCTGCTCGGCTACATTCTTCTCCACAAGAAAACGGATCGCCTGCGAACGGTTTGAAAACCCATTATCCTGTACATAATTATCCAGCGATTCCAGTAAATTGTCTTCCAATGAGACACCAAAACGTTTGAGAGCCATAATTTTTTATCCTTTCTGATTTGAACGGTAAAGGTAGGGTATTTTTTGCCCAAAGATTTGCTATAATGAGAGGTTTGTTATTTCTACTTTAACACATTTCATAATATTGTTTATCAAACGCCCTGTTAATGTCTTCTTGTCTTCGGCAATGTCGCTCGAACATTTGTTCAATCATTTCATCATCAGTCATTTGTCGATATAGTTTA
>JAITVG010000038.1 GCA_031285925.1 Tannerellaceae bacterium | reverse complement strand
TCATGGAATAATTATTAATGAAACAGATGCAAATGTAATTATTTACAGTACTTTTGCAAGTCGTTTTTGAGAATATTAACGAGATGTTTACTATAATATATGTTGACAGCTAAAGAAATCCGCGAATCATTCAAAGCCTTTTTTGCATCCAAAGGCCATCAAATAGTTTCTTCCGCCCCTATGGTTATTAAAGGTGATCCTACCCTGATGTTTACTAATGCGGGAATGAATCAGTTCAAAGATATTATTCTGGGAAATGTACCGATTAAATATCCCCGTGTTGCCGACTCGCAGAAGTGCCTTCGCGTGAGCGGAAAACACAATGACCTAGAAGAAGTCGGGCACGACACCTATCATCATACCATGTTCGAGATGCTTGGAAACTGGTCGTTCGGCGATTATTTCAAAAAAGAAGCTATCGACTGGGCGTGGGAATATCTGGTGGATACGCTTCGGTTAGACCCCGAACGCTTATATGCGACCGTATTCGAAGGAAGCCCTTCCGATAATCTGGAGCGCGACGACGAAGCGGCAGGATACTGGGGAAAATACCTTCCGCTAAACCATATCCTGAACGGCAGTAAAAAAGATAATTTCTGGGAAATGGGCGATACGGGGCCTTGCGGTCCCTGTTCGGAAGTTCATATCGACATTCGTTCGGATGAAGAGCGGGCGGCAATATCCGGAGCGGAACTGGTCAATAAAGATCATCCGCAAGTCATCGAAATCTGGAACCTGGTATTTATGCAATACAATCGCCTTAGCGACGGTTCGCTGGCAGGGCTTCCTGCTAAAGTGATCGATACCGGGATGGGATTCGAGCGTCTTTGCATGGCTATTCAGGGAAAAACATCCAACTATGACACGGATGTGTTCCAGCCGATTATCCGGACGATCGCCGCTAAAACAGGTACAGAATACGGAAAGGACAAACAGCAGGACGTCGCCATGCGTGTCATCGCAGACCATATCCGCACGATCGCATTTTCTATTACCGACGGGCAATTGCCTTCCAATGCAAAGGCCGGTTATGTGATCCGCCGTATCCTGCGCCGTGCCGTGCGCTACGGTTATACATTCCTCAACCGGCGGGAAGCATTTATGTACACGCTTATACCTTCTCTGATCGATACAATGGGAGATGCTTATCCCGAACTGATCGCACAGCAGACATTGATCGAAAAGGTAATAAAAGAAGAGGAAGAATCATTCCTTCGCACATTGGAAACGGGTATACGTTTATTAGACAGAAAAATAGAAGAAGCCCATGCCGTCGGTAAAAAAGTAATCAGCGGTATCGACGCTTTTACCTTATATGATACATACGGTTTCCCTTTAGACTTGACCGAACTGATCCTGCGGGAACATCAAATGGATGTGAACCCGGAAGAGTTTAACGCGGAAATGCAGAAACAAAAGGAACGGGCACGGAATGCGGCGGCCATAGAAACAGGTGACTGGGTGGTGCTGAAAGAAGGCGAGAGCCGGTTCGTAGGATACGACTTGCTCGAATGTGAAGCGGAGATTCTTCGCTATCGGAAAATCAAACAAAAGAATAAGGAACTCTATCAAATCGTTCTTGACCAGACTCCTTTTTATGCGGAAAAGGGAGGACAGACAGGTGATTCCGGATGGCTGGCAGGCGAAGAAGAAAAGATTGCCGTATCGGACACAAAGAGTGAAAATAATCTTTCCGTCCATCTGGTATCGCAATTGCCCAAAGATCCTACGGCTACATTTACGGCTGTGGTTGATAAGGGGAAACGGATCCGATCGGAGTGTAACCATACGGCGACGCACCTGTTGCATGAAGCACTGCGTGAAGTATTGGGCAATCATGTGGAACAGAAAGGTTCGTTCGTTTCGCCAGACTCCTTACGCTTTGACTTCTCTCATTTCCAAAAAGTAACAGACGAGGAATTGCGTTCGGTGGAAATGCGTGTAAACAGGAAAATACGGGAAAATATTCCGTTGGATGAGAATCGGCATGTACCGATAAAGGAAGCGGTAGCAGCAGGCGCCATGGCGCTGTTCGGAGAAAAATACGGTGAAGAAGTACGTGTCGTCAGGTTCGGAAGTTCCGTGGAATTATGCGGAGGAACACATATCCCGTCTACCGGCATGATCGGAAGTATGCGCATCACCGGCGAGAGTTCGATCGCCGCCGGAATACGCCGTATAGAAGCGATCACTGCCGAAGCGGCCGACAACTTTTTCTATACCCATCAGGATGCTTTACGCGAGATCAAGTCGCTGTTCAACAATATGCCGAACATCATTCCGACCATCAAAAAGTCCATAGAAGAAAATACCGAACTGCGCAAGCAGGTGGAGGATTACGTGAAAGAAAAAGCCGTCGTCGTTAAAAACGAGTTATTAAGGCGCGCTGTGGAGCGAAACGGGGTTAAGTTGGTTCAATATGTTGGTAACGGTAATTCCGAAGTGATGAAAAATATCGCGTTCCAGATCCGTGGAGAAATCAACGAACCGTTCATGCTTGTTGCCGGTATCGCCGAAGGAGCGAAATGTTCCCTGATGGTGATGATCAGCGACAGCCTGGTTGGCGAAGGATTGAATGCCGCCAAATTGGTAAAAGACGCAGCCGTGCTTATTCAGGGCGGCGGAGGCGGACAACCTTATTTTGCAACCGCAGGAGGAAAAAAGCCGGAAGCTCTTTCCGGAGCGGTTGAACATATTATCGAAGCTGCCGGATTGAAATACTGAAACAAATGCCAAGGCAAAAAGTAGTTATAGTAAAGGATTTGACCTCCGAATTATCCGCGTTTTTATCCTCTCTCACCTATAATAAACTATTCATCCTCACGGATGAGAATACTTATACGGCTTGTCTACCCGTATTGCGGCCAATCCCTGCGATACGGGATGCGGCTGTTATTACTGTCTGCGCCGGAGATTCGCATAAAAATGTGGAACAACTGTCATATATATGGTCGTGCCTGTCCAATGAAGGCGCTTCGCGTGATTCTTTGCTGATCAATCTGGGAGGAGGAATGATCACCGACATGGGAGGTTTTGCCGGCGCCACTTTTAAACGGGGCATCCGTACAATCAATATCCCGACTACCCTTATGGCTTCTGTCGATGCCGCCGTAGGTGGTAAAACGGGAATTAATTTCAACGGGCTGAAAAATGAGATAGGTTCTTTCTACCCTCCCCTGTGTGTTTTTATCGATTGCCAATTCCTGCAAACGCTGGATCACGACAATATCCTCTCCGGTTATGCCGAAATGATCAAACATGCCCTGATCAGCTCGGAAGAAGTATTGATCCCGATACTTCAATTCGACCTCAACTCTCAACTCTCAACTCTCAGTTTTCCACTTTCAACCCTCGTCACTCAATCCGTTGCCGTGAAAGAGGCCATTGTCGAGCAGGATCCTTTAGAGAAAGGCATACGCAAAGCCCTCAATTTCGGGCATACCGTAGGACATGCTTTTGAAAGTCTTTCTTTTCTCAAGCAGCGCCCAATATTGCACGGGCACGCCGTTGCCGCGGGAATTGTTTGCGAACTTTATCTTTCGCACCGGATATGTGGTTTCCCTTTGCCGTCCCTCAGCCGGATGGTTCACTACATAAAAGAGCATTATCCTCCTTTCTTTTATGAATGTAAGGATTACGACAAACTGTACGAATTCATGACACACGACAAGAAGAATGAAGGCGGAATCATTAACTTCACTTTATTGGCCGGGATCGGAGAAGTTCGCATCAACCGTGAAGTTCCCAAGAATAAAGTGTTGGAATCATTGGATTTTTACAGGGAAAGTTTTTGCTTTTGAGGAAAAAACTTTTACATTTGCACCGCAATAATAAAGCGGGATGTAGCTCAGCCCGGTAGAGTACGCGTCTGGGGGGCGTGTGGTCGCAGGTTCAAATCCTGTCATCCCGAC
>JAITVG010000028.1 GCA_031285925.1 Tannerellaceae bacterium | reverse complement strand
TGTGGCACAGGCAAGACTTTTACCTCTCTTAAAATAGCGGAAAAATTAACCAATGGCGAAGGACTTGTGTTGTTCTTAGTCCCTTCCATTGCATTACTGGGGCAAACACTGGAGGAATGGCTTCATCATGCGGAATATCCTATCAACCCTATTTGTATTTGCTCCGATCCGGAAGTGAGCAAACGAAAAAGCAAGGACGAAGACACCGACAGTTTTAGCGTAGTAGATTTAGCTTTGCCTGCTTCTACCGACACCGATGTTATTATCAAACAATTGGAACAAGCTACTGCCGATTCCGGAATAACGGTAGTGTTCAGCACTTACCAATCCATAGAAGTCATTGCCAAAGCACAAAAAACTTACCAACGGAAAATTGGAAGCGACAAAGGCATTTTCGACCTCATTGTTTGTGATGAAGCACATCGTACTACCGGCGTTACACTGTCCAATGAAGATGAATCGGCATTTGTAAAAGTCCACAGCAACGACTTTATCCAAGCCGGAAAACGAATGTATATGACCGCTACGCCCCGTCTTTATCATGACGATGCAAAGAAAAAGGCGGTTGATAACGATATGATTCTCTGTTCTATGGACGATACATCTATCTATGGCGAAGAATTTTATCATATTGGATTTGGTACGGCGGTAAGCAAAGGGCTTTTGTCCGACTATAAAGTATTGATCCTTACCGTCAATGAAAATGACATGACGGCTTCGGCTCAAAACATGGTTACCAGAGGTGAAACGGAAATTCCCGCCGCTGACGTAAACAAGTTGATAGGCTGCGTGAATGCGCTGAGCAAAGAAATAGTGGGTGATAACGGAACGGTAAGGAACAGCGACCCCGAACCGATGTGTACGGCGGTGGCTTTCTGTCAAAACATCAAAGTTTCCAAGCAGATTACCAATACGTTCAATCAGATGAGCGACTTGTATTACAAGGAACTTTCTGACGAACAGCAACAAAAAATAATGGTGGTAGAAAGCGACCACATTGATGGCACAATGGCTGCAACCACGCGCGGGCAGAAGCTATCGTGGTTAAAGTCTGTGCCGAAAGCCTCCATGCAATGCCGTATCCTCACCAATGTACGTTGCCTGAGTGAGGGTGTAGATGTCCCGTCACTGGATGCGGTAATGTTCCTTTCCGCCCGAAACTCACAGGTAGATGTGGTTCAGTCGGTAGGGCGGGTAATGCGGCGTGCATCCGGTAAGAAGTATGGGTACATCATTATTCCGATCGTTGTTCCGTCGGATGTACAGGGCGAGAAAGCCCTCAGTAACAATGCCGATTACGCAGTTGTATGGACGGTGCTAAACGCACTTCGTGCACATGACGACCGATTCAAGGCTACCATTAATAAAATAGAACTGAACAACAATAAGCCCGAAAGCATCATTATCGGTGGTGCTTCGCATGGCAAGGATGATAACGATGGTACGGAAACCGTAGGTGGAGCGGCAAGTGCCGAAGCCGCTATGCAGATGGCTATTCAGTTCGACAATATGCAGTCACTCCTGTATGCCAAACTGGTAGATAAAGTAGGCGAACGCCGCTATTGGGAACAATGGGCAAGGGATGTGGCAGACATTGCTGTGCGACAGATAAAAAATATCCGGAAGTTAGTAGAGAATGACAAGCAGCATAAGCACGAGTTTGAGAAGTTCCTGAAAGGACTTCACAAGAATATCAATCCGTCCGTTACAGAAGAGGATGCTATTGAGATGTTGGCTCAGCACCTGATTACGCAGCCGGTATTTGAAGCCCTGTTCGAGAATTACTCGTTTGTACGGAACAATCCGATTTCCCAATCAATGGAGAAAATGCTCTCTCTGCTGGAGGAACAAAAGGATGAGAAGGATACCGAAACCCTGCAAAAGTTCTACGATTCTGTCCGGGAGCGGGCAAAGGATATTGACAATGCCGAAGCCAAACAGAAAATCATCATCGAGCTGTATGATAAATTCTTCCGTACGGCTTTCCCCATGATGGTGGAACGATTGGGAATAGTCTATACTCCGGTCGAAATAGTCGATTATATTGTACATTCGGTAGATGCCATTCTCCGCAAGGAGTTCAACCGCACGTTGAGCGATGAGAACCTGCATATTCTCGATCCGTTTACAGGAACCGGTACGTTTATTACCCGCCTGCTGCAAAGTGGCTTGATAAAGCCCGAAGACTTGAAACGCAAATTTAGCAAAGAGATACATGCTAACGAAATAGTGTTACTTGCCTATTATATTGCATCGGTAAACATAGAGAATGTGTATCATGATTTGCAAAGTGATAATTCCAATACTTATATGCCTTTTAATGGTATCTGCCTGACGGATACGTTTCAATTGGGTGAAACGAAAGACGGTGAAGATTTATTTAGTGAGATGTTTCCGCAAAACTCCCGCCGAGTGCAGGAGCAGCAGAAAGCACCGTTGCGGGTGATTATAGGTAATCCACCTTATTCAAGAGGTCAAAAATCAGCCAATGACAATGCTCAAAATCAGAACTACTCTAAGTTGGAGAAAAGAATTGAAGAAACGTATGCCAAAGGAAGTGATGCAACCTCTGTCAAAGATTTATACAATTCATATATAAAAGCATTCCGTTGGAGTAGTGACAGACTTGATAAAGAAAATGGAGGAGTAATCGCATTTATTACAAATAGCGGATGGATTGATGCCAATGGAGCGGACGGTCTTCGCCGTTGCTTTGAGGATGAATTTTCTTCTATATACGTATTTAACTTGAAAGGTGCTATAAGAGGTAAATCAAGAGAGGGGGCAAAGCGGGAAGGACAGAATGTGTTTGACATAATGACAGGAGTAGCAATAACACTTCTTGTAAAAGTTCCAAATTCAAAAACTAAGGCTCAAATATATTATTACGAAATTGGTGATTATCTGAATCGAGAGGAGAAACTGAAAACTATCAATAAATTTGGTAGCATAGTCTGTGCTGATACCCAATGGAAACAAGTTATTCCTAACGAACATAATGATTGGCTATCTCTTAGGAATGATAAGTTTAAAGAATTCATCTCAATAGCTCCAGATAAGAAATTTGAAGCAAAGACACAATCTGTATTTACGGTATATTCTTTAGGGGTTAATACCAATAGGGATGCATGGGTATATAATTTTTCATGTAACAAGCTAAAAAACAACATGAGAAATACTATATCGTTTTATAATGATCAAGTTGTTTCTTTTAGACAGAATACTTTACTTAACGAGGGGAAAAAGACTGAAAATATCATTGATATGGATAGTACTAAAATTGCTTGGAGCAGTAGTTTAATACCTAAAGTTGGGAAGGGAATCTCAGCAAAATATGAAGATAATAAAATATTCCCCTCAATGTATAGACCATTCTGCTCAAGTAATTTATACATGGGAGAACATTTTATTCATAGAAGAGGGCAATTCGACCAGTTATTTCCCACACCAGATATAGGTAATTTTGTTATTTGCATACCTGGGTTGCAAGAGAGAAGAGGTTTTGCAGCATTAATAACTAACAGAATACCAGACTTAAATAATTTTGATGGAGGAGTACAATGCTTCCCTCTTTATTGGTATGAAGAAACCAAGAGAGAGAAAACATTATTCGACAGTTTAGCCGAACCGGAAAATGAATATTATGCCCGCCGTGATGCCATCAGCGACTTTGCGTTGAATCAGGCACGTAAACAGTACGGAAGCAAAACCACGAAGGAAGACATATTCTACTATGTGTATGGCTTCCTGCATAACCCGGACTACCGAACCGAATTTGCTGCCGACCTAAAAAAGATGCTACCCCGTATTCCGTTTGTTGGCGATTCTACTGTCTTTTGGAAATATGTAAAAGCCGGGTGTGAATTGGCACAACTACATTTGCATTATGAAGACTATGCAAACGAAGCCGCAAGAGTAACCATCAATATCAACAATGCGGTTTATGACAACTTTGAAGTAACAAAAATGCGCTTTGCTTCCAAAGAAGACAA
>JAITVG010000011.1 GCA_031285925.1 Tannerellaceae bacterium | reverse complement strand
CTCTGTGTTCTCCGTGCCTCCGGGTTTAATCTTTTGCTTCCTTGTTTACCTTAACAGCAATCCTTCCGCCACTTCGTCGGCAGCATCTTTGCCTCGCAGGATTTCGATTATGGTTAAAGCGAAGTCGAATACGAAGCCGGGGCCTTTGGCGGTGATCACGTTGCCGTCGATTTCCACGGGATTGCCTGTTACTTCTGCTCCTTCCAGTGCAGACTCGAAGCCCGGATAACATGTAGCTTTGCGCCCTTTCAGAAAACCCAATCCTCCGAATACCAAAGGAGCTGCACATATAGCGGCGACCCATTTGCCTGCATCGTAGTGCTTCTTCAATATTTCTATCAATGGTTTGTGATTATTCAGATTATCGGCGCCGGGCATTCCTCCGGGCAAAATTAATATATCCGCATCCGAAAAGTCTGCATATTCATGCGTATTGTCTACACCGACAGATATATCGTGAGCGCCGGGAACGCAAGATTCATATAGTTCGGAAACGGAAATTATTGTTGTTTCAATTCCTCCGCGACGTAAAACATCGATGGTACCTGTTGCTTCGATTTCTTCGAATCCATCTGTCAAAAATACAAATGCTTTTTTCATGATAATGCTTTTTAAAGTAGTTTATATATATAAGTAATTGTTCCGCTTTGGTTGTTGGTGCCGTTGATGCTGTTGAATTTTGCTTTGCGCGCAGCGTCAAGAGCGCTTTTGCGCATGGATTCATTTGCAATATTGGTACCCCGGCCAATTCCGGTTGAGATGACGTTTCCTCTCGGATCGACAGTAATGTCGATCACAATACGCCCTTCTTCCTGTATCGTGTAGGCCGGACGGGGAAGTCCTCCTGCTCCGAGAGAGCGCCCGTTAAGATTAAATGAACCATAACCTCCAACGCCTTCATTACTTCCCTGATCCGAATTTCCGAAAGGATTCCCCTGATTTCCTTCCCCCCGAACGGCGCTGTCGCCCTGGCTTGTACCGTCGGTAGTTCCACGTCCGAAAGCACCGGCAACGCGGTTGGTTATTTCTTCTTCCCGGCGGCGGCGTTCTTCGTCCAAACGCTGACGCTCTGCTTCTTCCCGGCGTATGCGTTCGCGTTCGATATTTTCCAGTCGGCGGCGTTCTTCTTCCCGTTTCCGTTCCTCTTCCTTTTTGGCATCTTCCAAAGAGATACTTTCTTCAATATCCTGTGTAACCAATTCTTCCTCTTGAGTTTGGGTAGAGGCGGAGGGGGGTGGGGGAGTTTGCGGCTGTGGAGTAATTTCGCCGGTATAACGGGGTTCGAAAGTACCCGAGGCGGCATTCAGATTTCCGAAGTTCACCAATATGCCTTCGTCTTCTTCCGGGAGAACCGTTTTTAAAACAGTAAACCAGAGAATAAGGAATATCACCAGATGAAAAACCAGCGTTCCGAGCAAACTGTATATGTCGTCTTTCTTAAAGTCCATTACCTTTTGGGTCTGGTAGCCAATACCATTCTGAAATTATTTTCATTGGCAATACTCAGTATTTTCACTATTTCCTTGTAAGATACCGTTTCGTCCGCATAAAGGACTACATACATCTCCGGTTCCCGGACAGCCATCTCCTGAAGGAAAGGAGTGATCTCCTCAAAGGATACCTGCCTTTCCCGTTGCGTACCGAAGGCCACGTAGTAGTTTTGCTGCGCATCGATGGTTACTCTGGTCTGCGGTTTGGCGGAAGTCTGCTTGCTCGATTGCGGCAAAGTAACCTTAATCGCATTGGGAACGACCATCGTGGAGGTGATCATAAAGAAGATCAACAGCAGGAAGATAACGTCGGTCATCGACGCCATGCTGAATCCGGGGTCTATTTTAGTTCTTCTTTTTAAAGCCATGACTATCAGTTAGCCGGTTCATTTAACAAGTCCATAAATTCCATGGTACCGGTTTCCATTGTGTTTACTACCTTGTCTACCTGTGAAACCAGATAGTTGTAAGCGAACAGGGCAATGATACCGACCACAAGTCCGCCGACCGTAGTAACCAGCGCTTCATAGATCCCTCCGGAAAGCAGGGTGATGTCTACATTGGAACCGGCATTTGCCATATCGAAGAAAGCACGCACCATACCGGTTACCGTACCGAGAAATCCGATCATCGGGCCTCCGGAGGCAGTAGTCGCTATTACGGGGAAACCTTTTTCCAGTTTGGCTACTTCAAGGTTTCCTACGTTTTCTATCGCCACCAGCACATCATTCATCGGACGTCCCAACCGGGTGATACCCTTTTCGATCATCCGTGCGGAGGGAGTATTCGTACTTCTGCACAGGTTAAGGGCTGAATCTACTTTTCCTTCATGGATATAATCCTTGATACGGTTCATGAAGTTCACATCTTCCTTTCCGGCGCGGCGTATAACGATCAGTCGCTGTATGAATATATATATTGCCAGCAGCGACATCAATAACAGCACGATCATGATCCAGCCGCCCTTGAAGGCGAGGTCTATAATATTGATTTCCGCTTCGGTGGGAACGGTAAGGGATGTAAATTCCGGCATCTGCTCATCAACATGTTGCATTCCCAAGGCCTGTAATAACAGTAAAATACTCATTGTCTTTGCTTATTTA
This sequence comes from Tannerellaceae bacterium, assembly GCA_031285925.1. Lineage (GTDB taxonomy): Bacteria > Bacteroidota > Bacteroidia > Bacteroidales > Tannerellaceae > QVMG01. The sequence continues at coordinate 4,293 of JAITVG010000011.1, read as the reverse complement.
ATTTGATTATTGTTCAACCAACTGTTTATTGTAAAGGGCAACAGTTTCTTTTAGCCCGAAATAGAGTGCGTCGCAAATCAGTGCATGACCGATAGATACTTCTTCAAGCCAGGGTATCTGCCTGATAAGATACGCAAGGTTTTCCAGGTTCAGATCGTGGCCGGCGTTCACTCCCAGTCCGATACTTTTTGCCAAACGCGCCGCTTCTACAAACGGAGCTACGGCCGCTTCCCTGTTTTTATTGTAGCCGGCAGCATAAGGTTCGGTATAAAGTTCGATCCGGTCGGCGCCTGTTTTTGCAGCCTGCTTGATATTGGAAATATCTGTTCCGACAAATATGGACGTGCGGATACCTTTGGCGGTAAACGTATCGACCAGTTCGCTTAGCAGGTCGAAGTTGGCTTTGACATCCCAGCCTGCGTTTGAAGTAATCGCGTCGGGAGCATCGGGGACAAGCGTCACCTGTGTCGGCTTCACTTTTAATACAAGGTCTATAAATTCCCTGCCGGGATAGCCCTCGATATTGAACTCTGTTTTCAGTAAAGGTTTCAGTGCATACACATCACTGTATCTGATATGTCTTTCATCCGGACGGGGATGTACGGTAATCCCCCGGGCGCCGAATGCTTCACAATCCAAAGCTACTTTTACAACATCAGGCATATTCCCTCCACGGGCATTCCTAATTGTTGCTACCTTATTTATATTTACGCTTAAACTTGTCATCCTATATTATATTTCTTTTACTTACCGCATTTACATTCTTTCCGTATCTTTGCGGAAATGTATCGGCAAAAGTAGAAGTATTTTAGGATATAAAACAGATATGTATATGAAAGATTTCATAACAAAAGATATTCCGGTGTTAAAAAGTTTTGATACGGCAGTGCAATATACGGGTTCGGTTGCCCGTGAGAAAATGTTGGAAACCCTTGCCGAATTGTCCGGTGCGAACATGCCGGGAAGCGTTGTTGTGCTCGAAATGCCTCCCCGGGATTATGTACTTTCCGATATTGCCCGCATCGTGGAGTCGAACAACGCGCATATCATAAACCTGCTTTCTTCAACCGACAGGGATACGGGGTGTTTATTGATCACGATAAAGCTCGACCTGGAAGATGCTTCGCCTGTGATCCGCAGTTTTGAACGTTTCAACTACACCGTTTTATATCACCACATGAAAGAGAGCGTGGTTGATGAAATCCTGCAACGGCGGATGAACGAACTGTTATATTATGCGAATATGTAAGGAAGCGTCAATTCGGGAGGGAAAGCTATGAAAGTAGGAATCTTCGGCAGTGAATATCAGGAAGGGAAGCAGAGCCTTATCAAGCATCTGTTTGAAAAACTTTATGCGCTTGAGGCGGAAGTGCATGTGGATACCGCCTTTTATACCTTCCTGGCCGACCGGTTACATTATACTCCTCCGGTGAAAGGATTACTCACCGAGGCGGAACCGTTGGAACTCGACCTGGCACTTAGCGTCGGTGGCGACGGCACATTTCTCCGCACGGCGGCACGCATTAACAAACAACACATCCCCATCCTGGGCATCAACACCGGCAGGCTCGGCTTTCTGGCGGACATAAGCAGCAGCGAGATCGAAGGCACGCTGGAGGAGATCAGCAAGAACTATTTCAGAATAGAGGAACGTTCGCTGCTTCATCTGCGCATGGGAAACGACGATCATTACGCCCTGAACGAGATTGCGATCATGAAGCGCGACACATCGTCCATGATCACGATCCACACCCGGCTCGACGGCGAATACCTCACATCCTATCAGGCCGACGGCCTGGTCGTGGCCACGCCCACCGGTTCTACCGCCTATTCCCTGAGCGTGAACGGCCCTATTATCGCCCCCCAAAGCCACAGTTTTGTGCTTAGCCCCATCGCTCCCCATTCACTGAACGTGCGCCCGCTGGTTATTCCGGATACGATCGAGATACGTTTGCAGGTGGAAAGCCGCAACGATACTTACCTGATTGCCCTCGACGGCCGTTCAAGCGTCTGTTCGGTAGGGGAGGAAATTACTGTCGGCAAGGCGCAGCATACGGTCAAAGTAGTGAAGCGCCACAATCATACCTTCTATGAAACGCTTCGCGAGAAACTGATGTGGGGCGCCGACGTGCGCCGGAAATAAACCCCTTATTGCCCATGAAGTACCTGATACCCATCACCCTATGCCTCTGCCTGCTTGCCTGTCGGGGAGCGGAAAAGCAGGCCGACGAATGGAAAGCTGTCGTTTTGCGCGGCCCCTCGGCGCTGGCTTTTGCCCAGTGGATGAAGGAACAGCCGGAGGTGGACGGACGGAAAATCACCGTGCGCATTGCCGATTCGCCCGATCAGGTGGCGGCCGCTCTGGTGAAGGAAGAAGCGGATCTGGCCGTGCTGCCGATGATCAACGCGGCAAACCTGTATAATAAAGGAGTGCCCTACCGCCTTGCCGGCTGCCCCATCTGGGGGAATCTTTACATAGTCGGGAGGGAAAACGCCCGGCGACTGCACGTCTTCGGCAGGGGGGCGACGCCGAATATCCTGTCCCGCTATTATCTGGATCATCATAAGCTCCCATACGTGCCGGTTTATACGCTGGAAACGGCCTCGGAAGTAGTGCGTGGAATACTCGGCGGGAAAGTGGAAGCCGCCGTCCTGCCCGAACCGTTCGTCAGCATGGTGTTGGAACGCGACAGCACTTTCCGCCTCCTCTCCAATCTGAACACTTCGGCGCGCGGCGCACGGGGCTTTGCCGAAACGGCCATTCTTCTCCATAATTCCCTGGGGGATAAGGCGGAGGTTTTCGACCAACTGATTAAAGAAACCTGCCGCTTCGCCGCGCAACATCCCGATTCGGTGATCCCGATCATGGAGCAACGCGCCGTCTTTCCGCCGGGAATGCTCACCGCCGGGGCGATCAAACGCTCCAACATCCTCTATATTCCCGCCGACGAGGCGGAAAAAGAAATACGTTCTTTCCTTGAAATAATATATCGTTACGAGCCGCAGGCGATCGGAGGAAAGATGCCGGCCGCGGGCTTCTTCCGAAACGATGCGCATCGTTTGGGAAAACGGGGCGCATCGTTTGGTGAAACGATGCGGGTCGTTTGGGTAAACGATGCGCATCGTTTTTCGCACCCTCGCGCACACTCTCCCCAAAAGGCTCCCAATAGATTGTAAAACAGATACTTGCAAGGTGATAATGAACCGACGTAAAAAGTGGATAAACCTGCTTTCGGCAGGATTGATTCTTGCCCTCTGGCAAGGCATGGCGATAGGGGTAGGGCAGCCGGAGTTTTTCCCCTCCGTACCCCGGCTTGCGGTGGCGTTTGGGGAGATGCTCGCTTCGCAGTCCTTCTACCTCTCGCTCGGCGCAACCCTCGCCCGCGGCCTTGCCGGAATGGCGCTCTCGCTGCTTGTGGCCGCGGCGCTGTCAGTCCTGTTCGCCCGCGTGGAGTGGATATACGAACTCTTTCGCCCGCTGCTGATCCTGATGCGCTCCGTGCCGGTCATCTCCTTTATCCTCATCGCCCTGATCTTCCTTCACCCGGAGGGAATCCCCCTATTAATAGGCTTCCTCACAATGTTCCCTTTGCTTGTGGAAAACCTGACGGAGGGCACGAGGAACCTCAATGCGGACTTGCGAACCCTCGGCATCCGCTTCCGGTTGAGCCGGCAAAACAAACTGGCGCAGCTGCTTTATCCACAGTTGAAACCTTTCCTTTTCAGTGGATTAACCTCAGCCGCAGGCTTCGGATGGCGCGCAATCGTAATGGGAGAAGTGCTCTCGCAATGCGCCTGGGGCATTGGGAGCGAGATGAAGCGGGCGCAGAGTTTCATCGACGTACCCGCGCTCCTGGCCTGGACGCTGGCGGCAGTGGCGATCGGTTTCTTATCCGACAAGGCCATTCAGTGGATATCCGAACGAAAAATAAAAATATCCTTTCCCACCGTCCCCGTTCCGCTTAAAGCCGTAAAGGCCGCCTGCCCGATAGTGGCCGAAGATATTTCCTGCCGCTATGGCGTTGCCCGTTTCAGTTATTGTTTTGAAGAGAATAAGATTTATGGAATATCAGCTCCTTCGGGTACGGGGAAAACCACTTTGCTGAACCTGCTTGGCGGAACGCTGTTGCCCGTTTCCGGACACCTGACGATCGACCCGCACTGGGGCATTGCCTCTGTCTTTGAGAAACCGTTATTGCTGCCGCATCTCACCGTGAAGGAAAATATAACCCTGGTGCTCGCCTCTTCTTTTACGGAAGAAACCGCCGGGAACATGGCCGTTGATTTATTGTC
>JAITVG010000164.1 GCA_031285925.1 Tannerellaceae bacterium | reverse complement strand
TTTTCCACCAGCTTTACGTTCGGCAGGGTATCCAGATATTCGGTACACTGCATCAGGGCGATAGGGTGGGAGTTCACCTCTTTAATATCATGTATGGATTCTCCCGGCAAGGCAACAAGGGAATGGGAGATCCGGAGCTTGTATTCGCCCACTATCCTCAGATTGCTTTCCCTGATCAATTCATGGTTCTGAAGCAGGCTTCCGGCAATCGTGTTCTCGATGGCCATCAGCCCGGTCATCGACGGGTCCTTTTTTACGGCCGATATAACCTCCCGGAAAGAATTGCAACCGGCAATCTCTATATCTTCGTTCTCATAATAATTACGGGCTGCAATGTCGTGATACGAACCGGCAATGCCCTGGATAGCTACTTTCTTCTTCATTTGAATTTCAATTATTTACTGTAACAAAAAAGTCCCGCCGCATTCGGCAGGACTTTATATTTTGTTTATTGATTTACTTTGTTTTTCGGATCAACTCCCTACATACAAGTTCCTGCCTTTATTCTGCTAAAATAAAAGTAAAAATAAAAGTATGTAAAGCTAAACCTGTTCATTTTCTAAATGATTCTTTTGTTTTCGGAGGCAAATGTAACGTTTTTCTTGAATACGCAAACAAATTTTTTCCGGAATAAATTTAAAGGGATAAAAATCTATCCCTATCTTTGTTGTATAAAAATAAGAATAATGCCCACTTTATTATATATTTTCGGATTGCGGTTTTACTTTTACTCCGATTCATGTTCATGTGGAAAATGCAGACGGTCGGGCAAAAATAAATATAGTTCCTGTTATCATGGTGGTTGAAAACAGGAATATAAAGCCGCAGGACTTGAAAAAGGCGGTTGCTACGGTAGAACTGTACCGGGATGAGTTTATTACGGCATGGAAGGAATATCACGGAGAATAAAAATAAACAGTATGGAAAAGATAGATCAGATTTGGTTTGCAGAAAACAGAATTTTTATGAAAGCGGACACAGGCAGGGTTTTCAACCGTCCGATTGAAGCCTTTCCTTTACTGAAAAATGCAAGCGAAGAGGAACGGCATGATTTCAGAATAGGAAAATTCGGAGATGATATTCGATGGGATTCACTCGATGAAGATATCCACATCAGCAGTTTCCTTGAACGGAACGAGCCGCAAAAGAATGTCATAGGCGAGGTATTTGCTCAATATCCACAAATCAATGTTTCGGCTTTTGCCGCACAGATAGGTATCAATAAAAGCCTTCTGGCAAAATATATTTATGGAATAAAAACGCCGAGTGTGGCTCGTAAAAAGGACATTGAAAACGGCTTGCACGAATTTGCGGAAAAACTTTTGCGGGTAGAATTAGCATAATGGCTTCTTGTGAATTGACAATATAGGGGCGGGAAATTTCCGCCCCTACGGTTTCTCCCTGTTAAAAAGCGGAGGCGAGGTAATCCGGGGGGATTTTACTGCCCTATACCTTTATATATAAAGCCAAAAGCCTCCAGTTCTTTTTTGTCGTAAAGGTTACGGCCGTCGAGAATCAGGTTGTCGTTCATCAGTTTCCTGACCACATTCCACGACGGCATGCGGAAGACTTTCCATTCCGTTACGATCAGCAAGGCATCCGCCCCATCGAGCACATCATAAATATCCTGCCCGTATTCAATCCTGTTTCCCAGAATCTTTTCGGCTTCCGGCATGGCCACCGGATCGTAAGCGGCAACCCGGCAATTCGATTCCAGTAATCTTTCGATCAGGGCTAAAGAGGGAGCTTCGCGAATGTCATCGGTTTCGGGCTTGAACGACAGCCCCCAGACCGCAATCTTGCGCCCTTTAATCACTCCATGAAAATGGGTAATCAATTTTTTGAACAATACCTGTTTCTGTTCGGCATTTACATCTTCCACCGCTTGCAGGATACGCATCGGGTAATGATAGTCGTAAGCCGTTTTTATCAGCGCTTTCACATCTTTCGGAAAGCAGGAACCGCCATAACCGCATCCGGGATAAAGAAAACGGCTACCGATGCGATTGTCCGATCCGATACCTTTGCGCACCATATTGGCGTCGGCGCCAACCAGTTCGCAAAGGTTGGCTATGTCGTTCATAAAGCTGATCCGGGTAGCCAGCATGGCATTGGCTGCGTATTTAGTCATTTCGGCGGAAGGAATATCCATAAATATTACCCGAAAATTGTTCAGCATAAACGGTCGGTAGAGGCGAGCCATCAAATCTTTCGCCTTTTCGGTTTCCACGCCGACTACCACCCTGTCGGGCGTCATAAAGTCTTTTATCGCCGCCCCTTCTTTCAGAAATTCCGGGTTGGAGGCAATGTCGAAGTCGATAGACAGCCCCCTCTTTACCTGTTCTTCCCTGATGGCCTGTTTTACCTTTCCGGCTGTTCCGACGGGCACGGTGCTTTTGGTTACGACAAGGATATATTTCTCCATATATTTCCCCACCGAACGGGCAACGTCGAGCACATATTTCAAATCGGCGCTGCCGTCTTCGCCCGGAGGAGTTCCTACCGCACTGAAAAGCACGTCCACTTCGTTGATTATATCTTTCAGTTCCGTGATGAAATGAAGCCTGCCCTCCTTATGGTTGCGGATAACCATTTCTTCCAGCCCCGGCTCATAAATAGGCATGACGCCCTTTTTCAGATTTTCGATCTTGGCCGCATCTATATCTACACAATATACCTCGGTTCCCATTTCCGCGAAACAGGTTCCTGTCACCAATCCTACATAACCTGTTCCTACAATTGCTATTTTCATACGTTTAGAAGCTGTTTTTTATCTCTCTGCAAACATCAAAATTTTTATCAAGTGGCAGCAAAATTTTCATCAAGTGGAAAATTTTCTTCCGACAGGTCGCAGCAAAATTTTCCTCAAGTGAGAAATTTTGCTGCGACAAGTCGTTTTTTTAAGCCCTTATTTAACCGTCATAAAGTCGAGCTGTTTTCTTTCCAGATTGGCCTGTACGACTTGGATTGTGATCGGGTCGCCCAGGCGGTATTCGCGGCGGGTGCGGCGGCCGGAGAGGCAATAGTTCTTATCGTCGAACTCATAGTAATCGTCGTCCAGGTCGCGGATCGGAACCATTCCCTCGCATTTGTTTTCATTCAGTTCAACATACAAGCCCCACTCGGTTACTCCCGAAATTACGCCGTCGAAGACCATCCCCAGCTTGTCTTTCATAAATTCGACCTGCTTATACTTCACCGACGCGCGTTCGGCATTGGCGGCAATCTGTTCCATGCTCGAACTGTGGTCGCACTGTTCCGCAAGTTTGTCTTTCTGCATACTGCGCCCGCCGGCCAGATAACGCTCCAGCAGGCGGTGTACCATCATGTCCGGATAGCGGCGGATGGGCGAGGTGAAATGGGTGTAGTATTCAAACGCCAGTCCGTAGTGGCCTGTATTATCAATCGAATAGCGGGCTTTCTGCATTGCGCGTATCGCCAGCGTTTCGATCAGGTTTTCTTCCGGTTTGCCTTGCGCACTGTCGAGCAGGCGGTTAATGCTTTTCGATACATCCGCCTGAACGCCGTCCACTTTCAGCTTGTATCCGAAACGGCGGATAAAGGTGGCAAAGTTTTCCATCTTCTCCGGATTCGGCGACTCATGGATGCGGTAGACAAAAGCCTTTTTAGGCTTCTCTTTTCCCGGCGATCCCACATATTCGGCAACCGTACGGTTGGCCAGCAGCATAAATTCTTCGATCAGTTTGTTAGCGTCTTTCGCTTCCTTGAAATAAACACTCAGAGGCTTGCCACTTGGATCGATCTCAAACTTCACTTCGTAGCGGTCGAAATTGATCGCTCCGTTTCCGAAGCGCTTTTCGCGCAGTTTCTTCGCCAAACTGTTCAGGGCAAGCAGTTCCTCTTTATGGTCGCCCTCGCCGGTTTCGATGATTTGCTGTGCTTCTTCGTAAGTAAAACGGCGATTGCTTTTGATCACCGTGCGCACGATACGGTATTTCTTCAACTCCGCCTTTTCGTCCATATTGAATATCACCGAAAAGCAAAGCTTCTCCTCGTCCGGGCGGAGGGAACAGATCAGGTTGCTCAACCGTTCGGGAAGCATCGGGATCGTTCGATCGACCAGATAAACAGAGGTTGCCCGGCTTTGCGCTTCCCGCTCGATGATGCTTTCCGGACGGACATAATGCGTCACATCGGCGATATGCACTCCCACTTCCCATTCGCCGTTTTCAAGTTTCCGAACGGAAAGGGCATCGTCGAAATCTTTCGCATCGCGTGGGTCGATCGTAAACGTAAGCGTGTTTCTAAAATCTTCCCTTTTGTCGATTTCTTCCTGCGGGATCTCTTCCGGAATGCGGTCGGCCGCCTTTTCCACGGTAGTCGGATACTTGTAGGGCAAGCCGAATTCGGCAAGGATTGCGTGCATCTCCGTCGTGTTATCTCCTGCCTGTCCTAAAATATCGACCACTTTCCCGATCGGGTTCTTCTGGTTTTCAGGCCATTCTTCAATCTGAACGATAGCCTTGTCGCCGCTTTTCCCTCCTTTCAGTTTATCTTTCGGAATAAAAATATCGTTCGCCAGCGTTTTGTCTTCCGTAACGAGGAAAGCAAAAGCTTTTGTTACTTGCAGTTTGCCTACATAAGTGGCTTCTTTTCTTTCCAGAATTTGGATCACCTCCCCTTCCGGTTCGGCTCCCCGCCGTTTGGCGAAAAGCTGCACCGTCACCTTGTCGCCATCCATCGCGTGTGCGGAATTGCGTTCGGCTATAAAGACAGGTGTTCCCCCGTCTTCGGGCACAAAGAAGTTCTTCCCGTTGCTGCGTCGATTGAATGTACCGGAAGCCTGCGATCCCAAGTCGTGCAGTTTGTAGCGTCCCCGATCTATTTCCGTGATGAAATGATCTGCCGCCAGATCATACAGAATATCTACGATCTGCATTCTCTGCATCATATTCTCCACGCCGATCAGTTTGCTGATTTGCTTGTAATTGAAAGCCTCTTTGGGTGAAGACTGAAAGGCATTGACGACCGATTGGATCATCACTTCTTTGCGCATACGCTTCCCGCCTTTCTTTTTTTCCTTCTTTTCGGGCTTGTCTTTTCTTTTCGATTTGTCCTTTTTCATTTGTTTTATTTAGAGTAGTTAAGTAGTCAAAGTAGTTAGAGTAGTCAAGTAGTAGTCGGAGTAGTCATAGTAGTAAAGTAGTCAGAGTAGTCAAAGTAGTCATCATTCGCTTCGCTCATTAGTAGTTAAGCCGGTATTTCTACTTTGACTACTATTGACTACTATTGACTACTTTGACTACTATTGACTACTACTTATAATATTCATCCCATCCCTGGCGGGGAACAGCGCCGTAGAGCAGCTGGTTGGCTACGGGATTATTCGTTATCATTTTCTTTTCGCGGTCGAAAAGGATCTTCTGTCCTGTCCACTGGCTCAGCACGCCCAGGCAGAACACCTGGCTCAAGGGGCCTGCAATGGAGAATGGCGAACGGGTTTTCTCTTTACCCATGCAACTCAACAGGAAGTTCTGGTAGTGGTTCGACGGACTTTTAGGTACTTCCGGAAGTTTGGGAGCCATGTCTTTAGCCACTTCGTTGGGGATGATGGAGAGCGTGCTGCCGTGTGAACCACCCTTGAATGTCAATGTTTTTGTATAGATTTCCTTTCCGGGGTTCAGCTTTGCAGGCTGTATTTTGCCGCCGGCAACGGTTGGAATGTTCGGATCGATCTCGGAAACGCCGTAACCTTCGGGAACCGCCGGGATATTGTCCAGCCCATCGTACCAAGTAAGCACCATGGGAGGCATCTCTCCGCGTGCCGGAAACTTAAATTCAAGCGTAGACGACATGGGATAGAAGAACGGATTGTGATCTTTCAGGTAAACCGGATTGACCTCTGTAGGCAATCCAAGTTCCATAAACTCATGGATAGTGTCAAGGATATGCGCACCCCAGTCGCCCATTACCCCCATACCGAAGTCGTACCAGCAGCGCCATTGCCCATTGTGATACGCATGTGCGTTAAAATCATGGTGATGGGTTACGCCCAACCAGGTATCCCAATCCAGCGTGGAAGGTATCGCTTCCGCTTTCGGATAGTCGATGATCCGGGGATCGAAGCTATGCCAGCGGCGGGCATTGTTCATGTGTCCCGTAAAAGCGGTGACGTCTTTGATAATTCCGGCTTCTTTCCAAGCTTTAAACTGGAAGTAGTTGCCTTCGGAATGTCCCTGGTTGCCCATTTGGGTTACGACTCCGTATTTCTTCTCGCCTTTCATCATCAGTTCTATTTCGTTGAACGTGCGCGCCATAGGCTTTTCCACGTAAACATGCTTGCCGTGCGCCATCGCTTCCATCGTGATGGGAAAATGGGAATGGTCGGGAACTCCCACCGTTACCGCGTCGATCTGTCCGGCCATCTTGTCGAACATCTTGCGGAAATCCTGAAAGCGGGGAACATTGGGAAACATGGAGATCAGTTCCTGCGTTTGGCGGGCTTCCATGTCTACGTCGCACAGCGCCACGATATTGCACAGGCCTGTTTTGGCAAACTCTTTCGCAATCTCGCCTCCGCGGTTACCGATACCGATCAGGGCGAGGTTTACCTTATCGTTTGCACTGATGCGCGGTGCGCCGGGAACAGCAACTTTGGCCGGTGCCCGGAAAAATGGAACTGATGCAACTGCCGAAGCGGCAAGGGCTTGTTTCAGGAACAAGCGGCGGGAATTTTCGTTTGATTTCATGATTATATATATATATTGTAACTATTTGCGTAATCACCGGGTAATTTTGACTGCCAAATATAAGGCTAAAATCCGGATCATGCCGGAACTTGCGGAGAAATAACTATTTTTACACGAATTTTAAATGATATATCTGCATACACAAATTAAGACAATCCATACCATGAACAACCAAATTTGGCTGATGACGTCAGCATTCAAACCTTATTCTCTCCATGAGATTATTCAAAAAGCAAAAGAAACAGGCGCTCAGGGACTGGAAATATGCGTATTCCCCAACGATGGCTCCCGCAGCGACCATGTTGCCACGCATCTGGATTACGATCATTTCGGTACCGAACAGGCCAAACAACTGCTGGATCAGTTTAACCGGGAAGGCCTGCGCTTCTCTGTCGGTTCCTACGAAAACCTGATCGGAGGTGATCCGCAGGAAAGGGTGAGGAATCAGAACCATCTGCTGAAACTGATCCGCATCGCCCACCTTTGCGGCGGAGGCAGGCACGACATTAATGTCGGCACTTTCGTCGGATACAACGACGAGCTGGGTGTGCAGGACGGAGGCTTCGAGAAAAACCTGTACGAATACAAGCGGATTTTCGACCCCATTATCCGCTATGCGGAAGACCTGGGCGTTACGATCACTTACGAGAATTGCCCGATGGAAGGATGGCGCAGCAAGTCGTGGCCATTCACCTACAATAATCTTCCGGGCACACTGGCCGCCCGCAAACTGATGTACGCGCTTATCCCAAGCATGGCGCACGGCGAAACCTACGATCCCTCGCATGATGTGTGGCAACATGTTGATCCCTGCGACGTAATCCGCCATACAGACCTTGCCCGCCTGAAGCGGGTTCATGTGAAAGCAACCCGCAAATTGCATCACGCAGGCAGCATTTACTGGGGAGCAATGTATCCCAAACAATATGTAAACCCGGAACTGGCGCAAAGGGCAGGCGTTCCGAACGTTGAGCACGACTGGGACAGGCATCCGTACGCAGCAATGCTACCCGGATTCGGCGGAAGCGACAGCATGGACTGGACTGCTTTTCTTTCGATATTGATGGAGTTGGGCTTCGATAAACCTTTCGTGATCGAAAACGAAGCCGTCAATTCGTCGCACACGGGAAACATCGGCGCCACCATGCAGGGCTTCAAGGCGGCGACCCTATGCCTAGCGCCTCTCGTATGGCCTTTAACGGATGGAGCGGGATACCAATACCAACACAACCTGCCCCCCTATGAAACAAATGAGGTAAAAGACACTCCGCTCGTTACGATGAAGGAGTTGCTGCCGGCACACTGATTCGTTTCGCTATTTTCCGTGTCGCGATTCATTTCAAACTCAAAGATACTGATCTAAATGCGCCCTGTGAATTGCACTTGTCGCTGCACCCACATGGAGTTTGTCATATATTCCTTCATCGCAACGCGTTGGACAAAAAAAACCGGGTTTCCGGCATCCTGACTTCATCACTTTTTTACGCCATCAGATAGCGCACTATGATTATCAGCAAGTTACTCTCAATAATTGGGTGGCGCAGGGTGGCGCAAGCCAAAAAAGAGTAATTTTACAGCATG
>JAITVG010000108.1 GCA_031285925.1 Tannerellaceae bacterium | reverse complement strand
GTTGCAATCTCGTCTGCGTGAAAGGAAATATATTGAAGAACCATTCCGCAGGCCATATCTCCACGGAAGAGGCGGATGAACTGATCGGGTTTCTGAATGAAGAACTTGGTTCCGACCGTGTGAAGTTCCATACAGGAGTATCCTACCGTCATTTATTAGTCATCAAGAACGGGAATAAAAACCTGGACTGTACGCCGCCTCACGACGTACCTCTTCATCCCTTCCGCCCTCTGCTCGTAAAGGCAAAGACACCCGAAGCCGCAGAAACCGCCGGTTTGCTGAATGAACTTATTCTTAAATCCCAAACATTACTGAAAGATCATCCCGTAAACAGGAAACGGATGGCGGAAGGGAAAGATCCCGCTAACAGCATCTGGCCGTGGTCGCCGGGTTACCGTCCGGCCATGAAGACGATGGCCGAAATGTATGGTTTTGAAAAGGGCAGTGTAATCTCAGCCGTAGACCTAATTCGCGGAATAGGCGCCTGTGCCGGCTTGCGAAACATACCGGTGGAAGGAGCGACGGGCTTGTATGATACCAATTATGAAGGAAAAGCATACGCCGCAATAGAAGCCCTGAAGACGAATGATTTCGTATACCTCCATGTGGAAGCCAGCGATGAAGCCGGCCACGAGGGGGATGTGAAACTGAAAGTAAAGACCATCGAATATTTGGACAGGCGTACCATCGGGATTATTTACAAAGAAGTAAGCAAATGGGATGAACCGGTGACGATCGCCGTGCTTCCCGATCACCCTACCCCCTGCGCAATCCGTACGCATACGAATCAACCCGTACCTTTTCTGATCTGCAAACCGGGAATGGAGGCGGACAAGGTGGCGCGCTACGATGAGGAATCGGTGAAGGAAGGGAAATACGGTATTTTGGAAAGAGATGAATTTATACGATTATTACTATGAGATATTACAGTACAAACAAACAGACCCCCCCGGCTTCTTTGGCGGAAGCCGTAATAAAGGGATTGGCCGGAGATAAGGGGCTTTATATGCCTGAGCGTATCAACCCGATCGACGCGGATGTGATTGCATCCCTGAAAGATAAATCGTTCCATGAAATTTCCTGCATCGTGGCGCACGCCTTTTTCGGGGAAGATATGGAACAGGATACATTATATAATATAGTGAAGGATACCCTTTCCTTTGAAACTCCCGTTGTTCATGTGAACGATCACATTTACAGCCTGGAGCTTTTTCATGGCCCGACTTTGGCCTTTAAGGATGTCGGCGCCCGCTTTATGGCTCGCCTGCTGGGTTATTTCATCGGGAAGCAGGGATCGGAGCAGGTGAATGTGCTGGTTGCCACGTCGGGAGATACGGGAAGCGCGGTGGCAAACGGTTTTCTGGGCGTGGAAGGTATTCATGTGCATGTGCTCTACCCGAAAGGGAAAGTAAGTCCGATACAGGAATGTCAGTTCACTACCCTGGGGCAGAACATCACGGCATTGGAGATCGACGGCACCTTTGATGACTGCCAGCGTTTGGTGAAATCGGCCTTTATGGATGAGGAGCTGAACAGGCAGATGCTGCTGACTTCGGCCAACTCAATCAACGTAGCCCGCTTCCTGCCTCAATCGTTTTACTATTTCAATGCTTATGCGCAGCTGGATCGTATCGGGAAAGCGGATAACCCGGTGTTTTGTGTGCCCAGCGGAAACTTTGGAAACATAACCGCCGGACTGTTTGCCCACCGGATGGGATTACCCGTCAAACGCTTTATCGCGGCAAACAACCGGAACGATGTCTTTTTGGAATACTTGAAAACAGGTGTCTATACACCACGCCCATCCGTAGCCACGATCGCAAATGCGATGGATGTAGGCGATCCGAGCAACTTCGCCCGTATTCTGGATCTTTACGGCGGTGGATGCGAAGATACCCATAAACGTATAACCTCGCTGATTTCCGGCTGCCGCTTTACGGACGAAGATATCGCGGCGACAATCAAGCAGGTATTTGAAAAGGAAAATTACCTCTTGGATCCGCACGGAGCCTGCGCCTACTGGGCGCTCGCGGATAACTTGCAGGAAGGAGAAACCGGCATATTCCTTGAAACAGCCCATCCGGCAAAGTTCAAGGAAACCATTGACAGGATATTAAATGCCAACATCGAAATCCCCGACAAACTGCGGGCTTTCATGAAGGGAGAGAAGCAAATCCGAAGTTTGGATAAGGAGTTCCGGTCTTTCAAATCATATTTGCGGAAAGGATAAACCATTTTAATAACTCTACGTGTATGAAATCTAAAAAACTGCTTCTATTGCTATGCTTTCCGTTGTTCTGTTCCTGTGCTCCGACAGTAACTGAGAAAAAGGAATTTCACAATCCGGTGATACCGGGTGATTTGGCCGACCCGACGGTGATTCGCTTAGGTGAAACCTACTACGCAGCCGGAACCTCTTCCGAATGGGCGCCCCATTATCCGCTTTATGTTTCAGAAGACCTTGTAAACTGGAAACAGACCGGTTCTGTTTTTGAGAAGAACCCGGAATGGACGACCGGTTCGTTCTGGGCGCCCGAATTATACTGCATGAACAATAAGGTATATGTTTACTATACCGCAAGAAACCGGGCGGGTGTTTCTTATATAGGTGTGGCAACAGCCGACAAACCGGAAGGCCCTTATACCGATCACGGAGTGGTCGTGGAGTGGGGAAGCGAAGCGATCGACGCCTTTATCCTTGAAGATAACGGCGAACACTATATCAGCTGGAAAGCTTACGGACTGGACGACCGCCCGATCGAACTGATCGCTTCCAAATTATCGGACGACGGGCTGAAGCCGGAAGGCGAACCTTTTTCCCTGATGCGGGATGATGAACGTATCGGAATGGAAGGGCAGCATTGGTTTAAATATGGCGATTATTATTACATGATCTATTCGGTAAAAGGTTGCTGCGGCCCCCGCAGTGACTATCAGGTATACGTAGCCCGTTCAAAAGACCTGAAAGGCCCTTATGAGAAATATGAAGGCAACCCCGTGCTTTATGGAGACGGCACCGATTTTATTTCCTGCGGACATGGAACCGTAGTCACTACTCCCGACGAAAGAATGTATTATCTATGTCATGCCTATTTGGCCGGGGAAAGATTTTATAACGGGCGACAAGCCATTTTACAGGAAATGATCATGGATGAAAACGGCTGGATCAAGTTTGCAACAGGCAACATCGCGCGCATAACCCAACCCATTCCTTTTGATAAAACCGAACAGCAACCGGTTGCCGGCTTTACGGATGATTTTAAAAACACAAAACCATCTATCGCCTGGAGTTGGAACTTTGTTTATTCGGATGTGGAAGTGAAGACCGGAAACGGCGTGCTCCAATTGAGTGGAAAGCCGAAAGAAGGAAATAATTTCGGCACAGCCTTCTGTATTCGTCCCCTGAAACCGGATTATGTTTATGAAACCAAAGTAAATAATGTAAACGCAAGCCTGAAAGGTTTGACCATGTATGGCGATCATAAAAACCTCATTGTCTTGGGTGTCGCCGGGAATAAATTAATTCTGAAAGAAATCCGCAACGGACAGGAAACCGTAATCTCGGAGAAAGAACTTCAAGCGACGCCTTATCTTAGGATAGAAGTGGCAAAAGGCTGTTACTGTTCTTTCTCATACAGTGAAGACGGAAATACCTGGAAAGAGATGGAAACAAAGCCTTCTCCCAAAGATTACAGCTATCTGGTTCGTTGGGACAGAGTAGCCCGACCGGGATTGATCCATATCGGTTTACCGGAAGAATCGGCGGAATTTACAGCTTTCAGCATGGATTTGAAATAAACCTACCCCCATGCAGGGTGTGTCAAAAGTCGTTTAAAGAGATTAAACACAGAGGCACAGAGGCACGGAGTTCTTTATTTTGCTCATTAGCAGAATAATTTAAAAAACTCTGTGCCTCTGTGTTTTCATTGTGATTACTGGACTTTTGACGGAAAGATAAGCACCAACTAAATGGATACGGGCAAATTACTAACTGATAACGGGGAATAGACTCTTGCGTGCTATCGTTTAACAATGACAAACATGGAAAAGTGAATATATCTACTTGAATATTTTATTCATAAAATGATAAACTTGAATATTTTATTCACTGAAATTAAACGGTGAATATGACTGTTTTATGCCCGTTTTACCCCTATTACTTGAGTATTTTAATAAAAAAGTTGTACATTCATTTCAAAATGCATATTGATAGTAAAACAGGCTGAACCTTTTCAAACAGGCATCTGTTCTGATTATGTAGAACGTTAAAAAATAACTAACATGAATCAGATTAACAGCCTAAGAAACACTAGCAAAGAATTACTTGCATTTGCTCTTTTCACCATCATTTTTATGATAGTTTCAACTTCGGTTGCATCCGCTGTTGAGGTACGGAAAACAAACTCCGGCTTGTGCGAAGTTACTTTCTACGACGCGGCCGATAACAGTAGAATGAAGTATAATTACACACTGCAGAACTGGCCGGAAGAAGTCAAGCAGGCTATTATGGCAGCTATGGTGATTACGGAAAACACATTGCAGATAAAGTATACCATGCGTGTAGCTTTTGCATGGAGCCCCGATTTGGACAAACAAAGGTGTCTTGCCGTATCTCATAATACGTATGTAGACACAAGAGGATTCTCCGCATTTGGAATAAGTGTGGACGAAAACTATAAATATCCGGCGGAACTTATTCATCAGTTGGCGGGTAATTCGATCTATAATAGCATCAATAATTTTATTGTATTCAATTCGCTTAAAGACTGGTGTACTTCTTCCGTTGAACAACCGACTTTAAATCAGCAGGACATAATCACCGTAACATTGCATGAATTGGCTCACGGGCTTGGCATAAGCAGCAGCCTCAATAGGGAAAACGAAAGAAGACCTTATATCTTCGATAAGTATGTCAGCGACGAAAAAGGTAATCAGATAGGAAAAAGCACTCTTTACACGGCAACAAAGGCGAATGCCGAAAGCCAACTTACCAACGCGAATTTGTATTACTCCGGCGCTATGGGAAAAAGAGCCAACGACGGCCAATCGATCCGCCTTCATGCGCCTGCTTATTTATCCTCTGCCAGTATTTGCCATTTCGACAGAATGTATGAAAATGACGACAAGGGACGTCTGCTTATCCCGGGAACAACTTATGGTGTTTGCACACGTTTTTACGGAGATTTTGCTTTAGGTATTTTTCAGGATTTGGGTTGGAAATTGAATACAAATACCCGTTTGGATGCAGGCGTGGAATCAACTACCGCCAACGAAGAAATCGAACAAAACGATAATATCACCATCTCTGCGGGAGCAGGAAGAATACATGTTGAATTGAATGGTTTCGACCCGCAACGGATCGCGATTTATACCGTCGCCGGCCGTTTGGTACGCAACGAAGTGATCAACGGTTCTGCTTCTTACGACGTTCCGTCCAATCAGATCTACATCGTGCGCACAGGCAACCAATCAAAGAAAGTAATGGTGAATTAAAAAAAGAGGGAGTGGTTATATTGATGAAGAAAAGTTCTTCAATCCGTAAGTCCGTTTATTCAGAAACTCAGCCAGTTCTTCGTCGGTCAAATCCTTTATTTCTTCCGGCATTACAGGCTTTCCGACATAAACGTCTACGATTTTCCCCCGCTTGTTAAAGGCTTCCCAGGGCATTCGCAGGGTACGTACACGCCAGTCGATCATTCCCAGTATATAGAAAAAGCGGGTATTGTAAAAATCAAAAAGAACGGGGTATATGGGTACATCGGCTTTACGCACCAGGCGAACCACACTCTGCGACCAGGGAAGGTCTGTTACTTTTCGCAATGTTCTGTCAAACATGGAAACCGCTCCGGCGGGAAAGAAGCCCATAGGGTGTCCTTCTTTCAGGCGTTGAAGCGAAAGGCGAACTCCGTTTACATTGGCTGAAGACGTGGCGGAGTCCTGCCTGGCCGATTCCGGTACGACCGAGATGAAATTGTCTTCCATCGCCCCGATCTTCGTCAGAAAACCGTTTACCATTACTTTGAAATCCCGGCGGCGGCGGGCGAATATGTCGATCAGGATAATTCCGTCGAGCGATCCGATAGGATGATTGGACACGGTTACAAAAGCGCCTTCCGGCAAACCGTCGAGTATTTCTTCGTTATGAACCTTATATTTTATATTGATCAGCGGGTCGTTTAAAAGCCCGGTAGTAAAATCGGCTCCCCGCAACCGGCAACTGTTCTCATGCACCCGGTTCACCCTGTCCATCCGAATCCATCTTAGAAACAATTTACCCAGAAACGTTCCGAAACGGGAACGGAAGAAGGGGGACATTTCCCTGAGGTCGTTTATGTCGATAACCGTTTTTTTCATAATTCATTCCACAGTGCAGTACACATTTGTTCGTGCTTGTGTATGGATACTGCAAGTACGATATTCAGCACAATAATTTCATATATAAAATAAATCCACACCTGGCCGGTAAATACAACAACAAACATGACGACCGTACGCCCGTTGAAGGTAAGCAGGTCGATATATTTCTTCATCAATCGGCGGCTTTGTGTCCGGAACTTCAAGCGGATATCTTCGGGTATATCATCTCCGTAGCGCTCATGAAGGCTGTGCAATAACTGTTGCAGGCGGGGAGTCGTATTCATTTGCAACAGGGTGTACCAGCGGTAAGCGGAAATAAACAAACGGCGGATTCCCGGCTTCATTTCCCTGTATTGCGATTTGATCTGATCGGCAGTGTGAAGTTCTTTTCCCTTTTCCTTACTGATGAAGTAAAGGTGTACGGTTTTGTAATAATCCGTGATATTCGCCTGAAACAGATGTGAAAAGCCCGACATGAAAGCAGGAACAAACAGCCAATACGTACCGAACCTTTCCGAAAGGATCAGGGCGAAAGCGACATACACGCAAATAAACCATATATCTCCCGCTATCCCGTCGAGTATCCGGCCGATAGCCGATTTTATTCCCGTCAGGCGGGCAAGTTGTCCGTCTACGCAATCCAGTATGTTTGCCAGCACCAGGCTTAATACTCCGCAAAGCGTAAGCAACGGTTGCTGCGGATAGAAAAAGAAACCGGCTGCCGCGCCGACAAAAATAGAGATGACCGTCACCATGTTTGGCGTCACTCCCGTATTCCGCAGGGCACGGGCTATGCGGAAACCGACAGGCCGGTAAAACACCCGGTCTATAAGATTTTCTGTTTCGATTGATTTTAAAGAGGCCTCGTATTCTTTGTTTAGTTCATTCATCGATACTTTATTTATAGGAGTATCCCCCGTCAACCACCACTACTTCACCATTGAGGTAAGTATTTTCTATAAGCATTTTATATACACGCGCCAACTCTTCCGGCTCGCAGAAACGTCCCAGCGCAATCTTGTTTTCTATGTTCCGCCGTATTTCCGCCGGTTTGTTCCTTTGCCATTCGGTATCCACAAAGCCCGGAGCTACTCCGTTCACCCGGATCTTATAGGGAACAAAGCTTTTCATCAGGTTGCGCACCAGCGAATGAACCGCGCTTTTGGTTACTCCATACGAGAGAGAAACGGCATGGGGCTGGATTCCCATCAGTGAACCGGTAAATACCACGCATCCCCCTTCGCCGATCAACCCGACGATACGTTGCAGCAAGAATACGGGAAAATGGACATTGGCGAAAAAAACCTTTTCCCAATCTTCCAGCGTCATTTCTTCAAATGAATCACGGCAGGTAATTCCGGCATTAAGAACAACAGCGCCGAGCTTTATGTCCTGTTTCTCCAGATACATATATATATTGTCGATAGAAGCGCGATCGGTACTGTCGGCCTGCAATACGTGTACATCCACTCCATACTTTCGTGCGAGTTCTTCTTTCGTCCGGCAAGCATTCTCTTCGTCCGACGCATAAGTAAGCGCCAAAGGATAACCGGCTTCGCCCAAACAGGAAGCGACTGCTTTTCCGATACCTCGCGTACCACCGGTAATCAATACATATTCTTTCATGCGGAAGTGTTATTTTTCGGGAAATCCTTTGACCATTTCAGGTTTAGATTGGCGCTGGCTTTTCAGAGTAGCTCCGTAAGTATCGTGGATCGTTTTCTTCAGGTTCGATGAAGATACGCCCGTTCCATACGGGAAGTAAAACACCTGTACGTTCAGGTCTTTCAGGTAGTCGTATTTTCCGTACCAGTCGTCGCCCACCACAAAGGCGTCGATATTCAGTTTCTTCACAATCTCCGTATGATCCAGCGTATGCTGCGGAATCACGATATCCGGTGTTTTCAAAGCCTCGATAATCTGCAGCCGTTCATTGAACGGGATGATCGGCGCCGCTTTATAGGAAGACACCAACTCATCCGTGCTCACCCCCACGATCAGTATATCCGCCAGTGCGCGGGCATAGTTGATCATCCGCAGATGATTGTAGTGAAACATGTCGAATGTTCCCGAAGTATAGACAATCGTTTTATCTTTAAACATGTTAGCCCTTTTATTTTTTTAAAACTGCAAACATACATAAATTCTTCATATAGGAAAAAGAATAGATAAGAAAAAAGGGCGTTTATCGTTTCA
>JAITVG010000074.1 GCA_031285925.1 Tannerellaceae bacterium | reverse complement strand
TTATAATTAACAATTATATCTCCAACCACCTCCCCCTCACTCTGTTCGGGTACTCCTCCTTATCCAAGGAGGAGAGCCTCGCGAAAGCTTGCTTTCGGTTAGTATGAATAATACAGGTTAGAAACTGTTTTGAATTTTTCGTCTGATGATTTGAGCCGGCTTTTCGAGACAGATTCATCTCTTTGATGAGGAAGATAGCGGGCTATCTGACGAAGAAGAGGGGGGGGATATGGCCGGAAAGACGCTCAAAGCATAGACGAAAACAACGATAAAATAAATAAAAAGGCTTGTTTGTAAAAATTCAAAACAGTTTCTTAATATCGGATAAAAAAGCGGGTGCGACAGCGTTAAGGAAGAAATAACCCTAACACGCAAAGACACAACGGATTAATTGGTTGTTAAAAAGTGTTTCTATATATAGTACGAGCTCGTAGTACCTATACAACGGCACCGTACTATAGGTAGTACGAAGAAATACTACCTATACTATTTTTCTGGATTTCAATCTATTCCGTGCCCCCGTGTTCTCCGTGTTGAATTGATTATCAAAACAATCAAAATAATCAAACGAATCACAGTTCAGACGGGGATAAAAGGGACGGGAAAACAAGCCTCACAAGCAGAGGCAAATGATCGCTGTAACCGCCCTCGTAGCGGAAGCCGTAGTGGGTGCGTTTCGGGCGTTTGCCACGCCAGGTTTTATCTTCCGTCAGCAGGAAGGAAGGGGCAAAGAGGGCGATGCTTTCGGGCTGAACCTGCAAGGGATTTGAAGGGCGTAAAAGATTGCGGCTCACGATGATCTGGTCTAACTGATGCCATTCGCCCTGATATTTATGGCTGCCGGAAAGTTTCAATCGTTTCGGATCGGCAAAGAGATTGACCAGTTGCGTTTCTTCAGAGGAGGAAACCAAAGGTTCGGCGCCCAAGTGCTCACGGATGTTTCTGTCGTCAGGCATATCATTAAAATCTCCCATGATAAGGATATTGGGCAACCGGCGGACGGCGTAAAGGGAGTCGCACAAGTGTCGTAATGTCAGGCAGGCGCTTTTCCGAAACCTTTCCGTTTCCCTCTCGCCTCCCGAACGCGAAGGGAAATGACAGGCGAACACATCCAGCGTATCCCCCGTAATTACCCGTCCCCACACGTGCAGAATATCACGTGTTGCTTTTCCTTTTTCAAACCGCAGAGGAATCGATTCTTCACCGACCGGGGCAAACTTGTCGCGCCGGTAGAGCACGGCTATGTTAATTCCCCTCGGATCGGAGCCTTTGGTGATGCAGTAACGGTAATGTTGATTTTTCAGCGGCGTCCGGGTGGTAAGATGTGTCAGTACCGTATCGTTTTCCACTTCGCACAAGCCGATCAGTGCGGGCGCGTCCCATTCGCCGGCCGCGGTGATGACACGGGCGATCTGACGGAGCTTGTGATAATAGCGCTTGGGAGTCCAGTACCTGTTGCCCGAAGGGAGAAACTCATCATCATTCTTCTCCGGGTCGTCAATCGTATCGAAGCAGTTCTCCACATTATACCATATCACCCGGAAATCGGAAACCGGCAGTTGCGCTGCCGATTCAAGGGAAAGAAACAGGATTACCGTGAAAAGAAAATACTTCATTCTTCCTCTTCTTCGGGTTTCGGAACAAATTCATACGCCCCTGCGGTCGGGCTGTTCGGACTTGTCAGCCGGCTCACGCCGTAACGGTCTACCGGATAAAGCGCGGAGATTGCCGGATCGGCGCTTCCCACTCCTGCGGTAGTATCGGAGTCTAATTGAAAGTCGGTCATGTATTTATCCAAACGGCTGCCTGTCATACGGAAAAGTGTATAATCCGAGGGTTCATCCGGAACAAGTATTACATTATTATAATGTATATCTTCTTCCACGCTTGTCTTCAACACGCAATGATTAAAGTTGTATTCAAACACTTCCCCGTCCGCCTTGTCCAGAAATATTTCCGCTTTTATATCCGGGAAAGGCTTCGCCGGCAGATGACCGTCGATCACACAATTGTCGAAACGGGCTTTCAAGGGCGCAAACTTCCGTTCGGGTTGGGAGTTCGACATCAGCAGCGTATGCGATCCCAACGTAGCAGTATCTTTCCGGAGAAATACACTCATATAGTTTGCCAGCGTACTGTGTATAAAGCGGTAATTTCCGCCGAGTAAGGTTGCCACATTCCCCGTCGCATTGCTCAATTCGGTGTTGATCACTTCCACATCGCAGTTTATTGCGCTGAAAAGATTGCCTGCCATGTTTGTTATCTGCGAATCGTATATTTTCAGTTTGGATTCTTCCGCCGTCGACGGCAGGCAGGTGATCCCCGTAGTTCCGTTGCGCACGATCGCATGTTCCAGTATATTGCCGAAGCTTTCGGGCTTGAAGAATATTCCTCCCCATTGTCCCGGCGTACGGTCGTAAGGTAAAAGATCGTTTAGAATAAAATCCAGCCGGTCGCCGCGGAACAGGACGGGCGCGTCTATTGTACCCCCGGCATGTAATGTGCCGTAAACAATCACATTCGCCTTGTCGTGCATATAAAACGTAGCGCCTGCCGCAATTTCCACCTTGACATGCGGAGCGACAACCAGACTGTCGTAAACCAGATAAGGGCGTTCCGCTGTCAGTAAAGTATCTTTCGCTATCACCTTTCCGCCTTTCCACAGATTGACATCCTGCCCGACCGCTTCCAGAATAACCTGCTGCCGTATTCCGTTTACGGTGATCAATACGGAGTCACGAACCTGAAGCGGTTGATTCGCCCCGTTCGGATTTACGGTTACTTCCACAAATACATACATGCTGTCGTTGGCCTGAATACCTATATCGTGAAAAGAGTCACCTTTCCTTCCGTCTACATTAATTCTAAATCCGGTAGCGCCGCCACCGGCCAGCAAAACGGATTCCATGTTTAGGGGTTCGTTGTTGCGGTTGTAAACCATAAATCCGCGGGTAGCCGATCCGATGGTTGTGAATACCGTATCGAAAGAAAGCGTATCGGAGGAAAAGCTGAGGTGGTGTGACGGGTTTGTGGAATAGTTGTCGTCCAATCCTTCACATGCAGGCAAAAGAACGGAGATGAGCAATGCTGTCAGGATCCCATATATGGCTGTTGTTTTCATATCCGATGTTGTTTTAATTCCTGTTTTAACTGTAAAAAGAAAAGAGGAAAACAGCCGGTAGGGCTATCTTCCTCTTTTACTAACGGATATGTATTTGTTTTATTTTGCCGGAATACTCTTTAATACATCCAGCAGGTGTTGCCACCACAGAGCTACGGTCGGGATGTTGATCTTTTCACCCGGCGAATGGACGTCGCGCAAGGTAGGGCCGAAAGAGATCATATCCAGATACGGATACTTTTCAAGGAACAGTCCGCATTCCAGTCCGGCGTGGATGGCCATGATCTTAGGTTCTTTTCCAAACAGACGCTTATAGGATTCTTCCGCCACCTTTAAGATATTGGAATTCGGATTGGGTGTCCACCCGGGATAACCGTCGCCCTGACTGACTTCCGCTCCACTCAATTTGAAAACGGAAACGACCGTATCGGCTATGGCTATCTTGCTTGAGTCGATCGAACTGCGCTGGCTTGTGCCGATCACTATCGTATTGCCTTCCTTCATCTTAACCGACGCCAGATTGGTGGAAGTTTCCACCAGTCCTTCAATATCATGGCTCATGGCAATCACTCCGTGCGGACAGGCAAGCAGGGTAAGGATCAGTTTTTCCGCCGTAGCGGTATCGATAATAAATGCGGGTTGCTCCGCCGATTCCATAAGTAGTTCTACTTTGGGGTCTGCGTGTTTCAATTCATTTTCCACATCGGCTGCGAATGTGTTCAACAGAATACGGGCATCTTCTTTGGCTCCCGGTTGAACACCGATTACGGCATAAGCTTCGCGGGCTATGGCATTGCGCAGGTTTCCTCCATCGATCCGGCTCAAAACGAACGGATGTTTTTCTTTCAGCATATAAAGGAAGCGGGCGAGTATCTTGTTGGCGTTGCCCAATCCCTTATGAATATCGCCGCCGGAGTGGCCGCCGTTCAATCCCGTAACACTGATACGGAGGTATTGCAGATTACCCGGAGCGTCTTCCGGAGTGTACGTGAAAGCGCCCTGCGTGTCTTTTCCTCCGGCGCAGCCGATAAACAGTTCGCCTTCATCTTCACTGTCCAGGTTCAACAGTATCTTCCCGGTCATAAATCCTTCCTTCAGAGCATTCGCACCGGTCAGGCCTGTTTCTTCGTCTACGGTGAAAAGACATTCTACCGCGCCGTGTTCAATATCCTCCGAGGCCAGCACCGCCAGCTGCGCGGCCATACCGATTCCGTTGTCCGCCCCCAAGGTTGTGCCGTCGGCATGAAGCCATTCTCCGGCGACAATGGTTTGGATCGGATCGCTGTCGAAATCGAAATCCTTGCCGCTATTCTTTTCGCAAACCATATCGACATGTGACTGAAGGATCACGGTCGGCAGATTTTCATAACCCGGTGTAGCCGGTTTCGACATCAGTATATTACCGGCTTCATCTTTCTTTACGGCGATGTTGTACCGTTGTGCAAACGCCTCCAGATACATGATTATCTTCTCCTCTCTCTTGGACGGGCGGGGAACTTGCGTGATTTCATGGAAGAACTTCCATACGATTTCGGGGTTCAGATCTGTAATCTTCATAAATATAAATAGTTATTGAGAGTTGCAACGGCAACTCATTTGTTAATAATCGCAACAAATAAAGGGTGAATACGAAAAAAGTAGAATAAAATAGCAAAAAGATACTTCTTAATCGGTTAAACCCTTATATTTGCGCTCACAAATATATAGAAAATGCTTACAACCTTATTACTTACGGGCGTAATTATTCTTATTTGTGTAGCGCTGTTGGCTATTAAAGTGATAGTAAAAAAGGACGGTGAATTTCCAAACACGCATGTCGGCGGCAATAAAGCGCTGGGAGAAAAGGGAATTTACTGTGTGAAAACCCAGCAGCGCCTTGCAGGTATGCGCAAAAACCTTGAAGAAAGGCTGAAAGAAACGGAATGAAAAGCCCGGACGCGCAAACGAAATCGAATAAATTGATAATGAATAAATAAAGTTTTAAATTACACTCTATGAAGAACGTTAGTTTGATTGTTAATGGTGTGCTGGCTGTAGCTATTATAGTTTTGTACATCCTGCATTTCACGGGGAACAAACAGGAAACGGTAACAAAAACGACTTTTTCGGGCGACGAGCCGACCGCTATGTTACCCGTAGCCTATGTTAATGTAGACTCGCTCTTATTAAACTATAATTACGCTAAAGACCTGTATGAATTGCAGATGAAGAGCGAAGAAAACGCACGTTTGAACCTTAACCAGAAGATGAGGGAACTGGAACAGGAAGCTCAGGAATTTCAGCGCAAGATCGAAAACAACGTTTTCCTCACGCGCGAAAGAGCAACACAGGAACAGCAGCGCCTCCGGAAAAAAGAGCAAGACCTTCAGGTGTTGAGCCAGCAAATGACGAACGACTTAATGGCCGAATCGCAAAAAATGAGCGAAACATTACGCGATACTTTAGTGTCGCAACTCAAATCACTGAATATGGACAGACGTTTTCAGATCATATTGAGCAACACCAACGGCGACAATATCCTCCTTGCCGAAGATGCCTACGACATCACAGCCGAGCTTATCGAAACAATGAATAAACTCTACGCTCCCGGCAAATAACAGGGAATCAACATTTTTATTCCAAAATATTTTTGGAATCGGCTTATTATTACTTTATTTGCAGAAGAAAGAAAAAAGGAATAAACATATAAATATATAACCATGAACACATTGCTTAAATACATTGGAGTAGTTGTCCTCCTCGTTGGAGTTGCAATCCTGGCGATTCCGTTTCTTACCGGAGGTATGTCGAACGCTATACTTGTAGCAGGTATAGCTGTTATGCTTGTCGGTTACTTCGGACATATAATCATCAACAAGAAACATGCTGATTGATTTGGCCGGTTAATCTGTCAGGAACAAGGAATTGCCTGATAAACATTACGGTTTTTACTGAGGAAGATTTATTTTTTACCGACCGGCAGCAGGGTTATCCTTGCTGCCGGTTGTCGTTTATTTAGCGGGCGAAACGCTCC
>JAITVG010000256.1 GCA_031285925.1 Tannerellaceae bacterium | reverse complement strand
CAGGGCAACAAAGACCTGCGGGTCGAAAGCAATGAAATGTTCCATACGCTCAACAACTACACCACCCGCATAATTGGTGGCGCCTGCAACAGGGGGCCGTCGATCCAACTGGTTTGTTCTTATCTCTGTACGGACGGCTTGCCAATCGACGAGTCGCCGCTCTACAATCCGAAGAACTTCTGGGCAAATCGTGACCCGCGTTTGGAATATACCGTTCAACCTTTCATTCTACCTGACGACCCCAACTACCGGGATTACATGCGCAAACGCGCAAACACGGAGACCTACCTGGCCAACATCGCGGCGGGTCAGGCGAACTATGTAGACAGCCTGTTGCAGAATAAGTATCCGAAATATTTCCTCTACGGCTATGAGTTGGCTCCGGGGCCTTACTCAACACATGTTCTGAACACCGCGAATAATACGTTCGTAGTAAACACTGATTCCAAGGCCTCAAATCAGCACTCGGCATACAACGGGTTCGTCATGAAGAAGTATGTTACCCCGGAGTGGAAAGATTATCGCAGCCTTGGAACGAGGGCATACAATACGTTCCCCTATCTGAGATGGGCAGAAATTCTGATGTCGTATGTCGAGGCCAAGAACGAATTGGGGCAATGTACGCAGGAGATACTGGATGCGACTATCAATAAAGTTCGCGAACGTGCATACAGCGAATCAGGATTGGCTTATCCGCGCGTTATGATGAGCACGCAACAGAAGATGCGTACGATTATCCGTATGGAGCGGCGCATGGAATTCCCGTTCGAAGGGATTCGTTATCGTGACCTGTTGCGTTGGAAGATTGCCGAGAATGTATTCAATACCGCTGAGTATCAACTCGACCGTAGCTGGACGGGCGATATGTCGGGAAATGTGGATTTGAGTGCAATGACCGGTCAATACAGGACTTTCATGGATAACTGGGATAACGGTAAATATCCTATCGGCGGAGTTCCCCAAATTGATGAGGATGGTCTGCCTGATCTCTCGTACATGGTTACCGATGGAATACAGACGGTGTTCTATCCTTATAAATTCGATAATACGAAAAACTATCTGTGGCCCATACCGGCAGATGACATATTAGTAAATACCAATTTAACTCAAAACAACGGTTATTGATTATGCTCACACGAAAAGAATTTCTCAAAGTGACGGCAGCAGGAAGCGCTCTGGCTGCATTCGGACTGGCTTCGCACGCTAAATCCGTGTTGAAAACGGCGACAAATTCCGACACGGGATACGCGCTCGAAGGAGGTCGCGATATTCCGGTCATAGCCGAAGTTGATATTGTGATCGCAGGTGGTACATCCGCAGCCGTTTCGGCTGCGGGCGCTGCCGCCCGCATGGGGAGCAAGGTGTTTTTGGCTGCCCCTTTGTCTTATCTCGGCGATGATGTCTGCGGAACCTTTCGTATGGTGCCCGAAAAGGATGAATTGCCCGACACGCCGTTGGCCCGTCGTCTGTTCCTTCAGAACCGGAATCCTACCCCGCTCCATATCAAAACTGAACTGGAGAATGAGTTGATTGATAACGATGTCGACTTTTTGTACAGTTCGTATGTCACCAACATCCTCGTAGACGGGAATGGAGATCCGACTGGAGTTGTCATTACAAATCGCTCCGGGCGTCAGGCTGTTCGCTGCAAAACAATAATCGACGCCACCCACGTTGCTTCGGTCGCCCGGCAAGCCGGAGCGAAATTCACCCGGTTCACGCCCGGCGAATACGATTTCAGTTTCGTAACGGTAGGCAGTGCACTTCGCTCCATTTCGGGAGCCACAGCCGAAGAGATACCATGGGAGGTCAATTACAAAAATAAAAAACTGCCGGTTGTTCGCTACACTTTTCCGATACATGTAGCTCACGATTCGTGGGCGGCGTTGCAGGATATAGAGCAGACGATACGTGATAAAACCTGGACTCCCGATCAGAGCGACAGTTCCGACATGTTGGATTATGTTCCGTGGGTTTCGGTTGTGGCCGAAAGCAGTCAGAACGGAGAGGTGGAGCTTATGCGCGAGATCGGATCCGGAGCACTGAAGCCTGAAGGCATAAAAAACCTGTGGATATTAGGCCCTTCGGCCGGAGTTTCCCGTCAGACTGCGCGACAGATTATGCGCCCTGTGTACGGAATATCGCTCGGGATGCGAGTCGGAGAGGAAGCCGCTTTTTCGATCGCAGGGAAGGACTTGCCGGCAACGGCGACGGTTCTGAATCTCAACACAAAAGGTAATAATCGCGGAGAAATACGGGAATTGCTTTCTCCTCTGCGTCCCGAAAGATTGAAAGGACATGTGGCTTCTGCGGCAGCAGCCCTGCCGGTATTGGGTTCTTATGATGTTATTATCATGGGAGGCGGAACCGCAGGAGCACCCGCCGGTATCTCTGCAGCACGAAACGGAGCTAAAACACTGGTAATGGAATATCTGCACGGAATGGGCGGTATGATGACCCTCGGACTCATCGGTGTATATTGGGATGGCTACCGGGGAGGCTTCTCCACTGAGGTGAATAACGGGGTACGTGCCATGGCTCCGCCGGATCATCCCCGGCAGTTGAAGCAATGGGAAAGCCGCCATGTATCGGATTGGAAGCAGGAGTTTTTCCGCCGTGAACTGCGTAAGGCGGGAGGCGATCTGTGGTTTGGCGTATTGGGAAGCGGTGCGTTGGTGGCCAACGGACAAGTGCGCGGAATAGTCGTAACCACCCCGTATGGTCGCGGTGTAGTTGTAGCTAAAAAGATCATCGACAGTACCGGAAGCGCCGATATAGCGATAGCCGCCGGCGCCGCTTACGACTATACCGGAAAACATGTAGCCGTGCAGGGAGCCGGTTTGGGACATTGGGAGCCGGAGGATTACTACAACAACAACGACTGGGCTTTTATCGACGATACCGACATGCTTGATGTGAGTCGTGTTTATGTTCAGGGCAAGAAGAAGAACGCCGGGAAATATGATATGGTTAAAGTTCCGCAAACTCGCGAAAGACGACGTATTGTGGGCGAATACTCGGTGTCGGTCTATGATGTGATAAGTAAGCGGCGTTATCCTGATACCATCTCTTTCCATCAAAGTTCGTTCGACACGCACGGAATGATCGTAGATCCTTATTTTATTTTATCTCCTCCGGAGAAACGTCACGCCATCTACGATGCCGATGTTCCCCTGCGCGCACTGCTGCCGAAAGGTCTAACGGATATAATGGTGACAGGTTTGGGAGCCAGCGCCGACCGCGACGCTATGCCGGTAATCCGGATGCAGTCGTGTCTTCAGAACCAGGGTTTTGCCGTGGGGTATTTGGCAGCGTTGGCCGTGGAGGAGAACAAACCCATCACGCAAGTGGATATTAAAAAGGTACAGCGATATCTGGTCGGTATGGGCAATCTGCCCGACCGTATATTGACCGAGAAACCGTCCAAACCATACAGCAACAGGGATTTCGCTCAAGCTGCCCGCACGGTGAAAGATAACTACAAAGGTCTGGAGATCCTTCTGACCGACCATGCCGGATGCCTCAAGGCGGTGGCAAAAGAGATGACAGCGGCCGCTTCTGCCGGCGACCGTCTCATGTATGCAAGTATTTTGTGTATGTTGGGTAGCGGAGAGTATGCAGCTGTATTGGCCGACGAGTTGTCAAAGAACAGAGAATGGGATGCCGGATGGAATTACACCGGCATGGGACAATTCGGCCCCTCGATGAGCCGTATGGATGCGCTACTGATCGCTTTGGGCAAGTCGGGCGACAGTCGCTACCTGTCTGTCGTGTTGGAAAAGGCGCGGTTGCTTCATAGAGAGGATAATTTTTCTCACTTCCGCGCCATAGCGATCGCGGCGGAGGAGATGAATAGCCGGGATGCTGTTCCCGTTCTTTATGATCTGCTCACCGAGCCGGGAATACGCTTCCATCACATTGAATCTTACAGGGATGCTCGCCGGAAAACGGTTCCGAGCACGAACGATGTAAGCGTTCGCAATGATGCCCTGAAAGAACTCCATTTAGCCCGTGCACTCTATACATGCGGGGATAAGAACAAACTGGGTGAAACTGTCCTTCGCAACTACGCAAGTGGGCTGCAAGGCCATTACGCCCGTTATGCAAACACAAGTCTGAATAAATAGATATGAGAAGAATATTGTTGGCGGCCGCCGTTGTCGCCCTGTTATTATCATCATGCTCACATGCCCCCGAATACGATATTTGCGTATACGGTGGCACCTCGGCAGGTGTCATTGCCGCCGAATCCGCCAGAAGGCTTGGAAAAACGGTAATTCTGATTGAACCCGGCCAGCGGTTAGGCGGTCTTTCATCAGGAGGACTCGGTGCGACCGACATTGGCAACAAGCAGGCCGTTACCGGACTCTCGAAAGATTTCTACCGGCGCCTCGGCGCCCATTATGGGAGTCTGGAAAGGTGGATATTCGAACCTTCGGCCGCAGAAGCTATATTCGAAAGCTATGTTGAAGGCATAGAAGTGTTACGCGGTTATCGAATCACAGGCGCCGATATGCAGGATGGCATCATCGGCAAGATCAGCCTCGAATCGTCGGACGGCAGCAGCCCTCAGCGCGATGTTACGGCCAAGATGTTCATCGATTGCACCTACGAAGGCGACCTCATGGTTAAAGCAGGAGTATCTTACACAGTGGGAAGGGAAGACAACTCGCTTTACAATGAAACCTGGAACGGCGCCCATATAAGGCATACCCATCAATTCCCCGATGGCGTTGATCCTTATAAGGTACCCGGAGATCCTTCCGGTGGCCTTTTGTGGGGAATCGGTGACGGAACGGATCTGCCCATCGGAGCCGGCGATGCAAGTGTTCAGGCTTACAATTACCGTATCTGTCTGACCGATGTGCCTGAAAATATGATCCCGATCTCGCGCCCGGACGATTACGATCCTTCCCGCTACGAGTTGATGCTGCGTTTGTTTGAGGCTCAACCCGACAAACGCAGTCTGAATCATTATTTCGCTTGGACTCCCATGCCCGGACGCAAGACCGACATCAACAACAATGGAGCCTTTTCTACTGATATGATCGGTATGAACTACAACTATCCCGAAGCATCTTACGCGGAGCGCGAAGCAATAATCGAGGCGCATAAGACTTACACCCAAGGGATGTTATGGTTTGTAGGGAACGATGAAAGGGTGCCGCAGGAACTTCGCGAACAAATATTGAAGTGGGGGTATCCGAAGGATGAGTTTGTTGAGACCGGCAACTGGACACCGCAACTCTACATCCGCGAGGCCAGACGCATGGTTTCGGATTATGTGATGACCCAGGCCGACTGTGAGAACCGTACTGAGGTGAAAGACGGTGTGGGAATGGCCGCCTACACGATGGATTCGCACAATTGTCGGCGCATAGTAATTGAAAAAGACGGAGTGAAGATGGTGAAGAATGAGGGCGATGTTCAGATCGGCGGCGGACTGCCCTATCCGGTTTCCTACCGCTCGATAATCCCCGCCCGGGGTGAGTGTCGTAACCTGTTGGTTCCCGTGTGTCTTTCGGCAAGCCACATCGCTTTCGGATCCATTCGCATGGAGCCGGTCTTTATGGTGCTGGCGCAATCGGCGGCCGTAGCCGCTTCAATGGCGATCGCTTCGGGCGATGTGCATCAGGTAGATGTGAATGAATTGCAGAGGATTCTTGTAGAAGACCCGCTGCTTGACGGCACTCCGGCCGAGATACTCATCGACGATATTGCTCTCGACGCCACCGCGCTCGCGGGCTGGGAGCAAATGGTACGCAGAGGCGGTTACGGTTCCTCATATCTGGTACGCACCGAATCGCAGGCTACGGTTCGTTTTGCGCTTTCCGGAGCAGGTCAAGGGCGCTACAACGTGTATACTTACTGCCATCGCCCAACTCAAAACACCGCGCCTCAAACGGTCTATTCGCTGTTCAACGGTAAAGACACGATGCAGAAAACTCTCGTCAGAGATGACATTCGCATCGAAGGTCAAACTTCCGGCGACTGGTTCTTGCTGGGAGAATTTGATTTTACAGGCGACCAGGCATGGATCGATGTTTCTTCGCCGGATGCAGGAGCGCTCGTGGCCGACGCCATGCTCCTTGTTCCCGCAAAATAATATCGTCCTCCCCTACTCCTCCTTAGGCGAAAAAAGTAGGCCGTGAAATTGCGACTTGAGGGAGCAAAATTTTTCACTTGAGGAAAATTTCACTACGACTTGTCGCAGCAAAACTTTCCACTTGATGAAAATTTTGCTACGTCAAGTCGTTTTTTTTGCTCCCTCAAGTCGCGATTTTTACCCCGTCAAATAGGTCGTAAAATTGCGCCTCTGTGTCTCTGTGTTTAATCTTGATTGTTGAGCTTTTAACGCACTTCCACTTTGCCGTTCGTGATCTTTAATTCAAATTGACCCGATGAAAGGCTGTATTCGGCCGCAGGCCGGAAGTGGTGGGTGGTGCGGCGAACGAAATCTATCCCTTCTCCTTCTTCAAACTCCGCGACGGCGTCCGAAACGGGCAGGTAGAGGGTGGCAGTCGTATTGGCCGGAACGGAAACTTTATAACCGGTCATGTTTCCTTTTCCGTCGGCTTCCCACGTGCAGGATATTGTTCCGTAATTTGAATTGTAACTTCCCGACAGAGACAGGTAGTTGAAGCCGGCAGAGGGCTGAAGGATGAAATGTTTGTATCCGTATTGTCCGTCCGCCTTTCCGTTGGTGATGCCCAACTGATATTCGTACATCCACTGCCCGACGGCTCCCAGGGCGAAGTGATTGAATGAGTTCATGCTGTTTTGATTCCTTTCTCCGAAAGCCGCTTCGTAGCCGTTCCAGCGTTCCCATATCGAGGTGGCGCCTTTGGTTACGGGGTAGAGCCAGGAGGTGAAATCGGTACATGAAAACATGCGGAAGGCTTCTTCCACGCGGCCGGAGCGGCTCAGGGCGGGCAGGATGTTGGGGGTGCCCGAAAAGCCGGTGGTGATGGTGTAGGCCGGGAAGCGAAGGGCGCCGGTGCCGCTTGATGAGGGGTTGGCTGCCAGCTCCGCCAGAAAGGCTGTTGCCTTGGGGAGATTTTCTTCATTGAAACAATTGAAATTCAAGGGGGTTGCATAGGAGGATTGCGAATGAATAAGGGTGCCGTCCGGGTTCTTCGTCTTACCGGTAGCGGGATCGACGTAGGCTTTGTTCCATTCGGCTTTGGCAAGATGGTGACGGGCGCGCAACAGGTCGGCGTAATCCTTTCGCCCGACAGCGTTGGCCATGATCGCCGTCACTTCCATCATGTGAATGTAGATCGCATTATTGACCAATTCGGACGGGGTTCTTTCGTCCATGGCAAGCCAGTCTGCAAGTCCGGTGGTTTTGGCCGAGAGGTGCGGGAAGGTTTCATTCAAGTCGTAGAAATCCATGCCGTTGAGCCAGTTCATCATGGCCTCGATGTTTTCTTCAATGATCTGCGTATTGCCGTATTGGCTGTAAAGTTGCCAGGGCACCATGCAGATGGCTGCCGCCCAGGTTGTTCCGTCGGCAAAGATCGTTTCGTCCGTTTGGTTGTAGGTGGGCACGGTGCTTCCTATCCCTCCCGGCGCTGCCGTCGTGCTTCCTGTCCCCTGGTCGGCGCGCAGCGACACCATCCACTGGCGAAAGAAGTTGAGTACATCCGAGTTGTATGAAGCCGTTCGTGCGTAGGCTTGAGCGTCGCCCGTCCAGCCCATACGCTCGTTGCGCTGCGGGCAATCGGTCGGAATGGTAAAGAAGTTACCGAGCTGACTGCGTTGAATGTTCCTGAACAGTTGATTGGCCAGCTTTGCCGTCGTGTTCCCGTCGTTGCTTGTGGCCACGTAAGTGCCGGTGGATACTTCATCCGAAGAGAGCACAAGGCCTTTTACATTCTCAGTGGGCAGCGCGCCTTTGTGGCTTGGGAGGGTGATTTGAATGTATTGGTAGCCGTGGTAAGTGGTGTTGGGTTGTATAACTGCCGCATCGCTGTTGCGGGCAATATAGAAATCGGTAGACAGGGCGGCGCGCATGGTTTCGTAGAGCGGCCGTCCGGCGATGTTTTTACCCTTGCGGCCATACGTTTCGACGTAGTAGGCCTCATCTCCTTTCAGTCCGGGATAAAGCTGTTCCGCGTAGCGAATAATGACCGTATCGCCCGCCTGAAGCCAGCCTTCCGGGATCGTGACGGAAGGGACGCCGACCATATTGACGCCCATGTCGTAGATGTAGGTATGCTGATCTCTGCTGTGTACAGGCATCTGCCGAACGGCTGTAAGCGTTTCCCGTACTTTGACCGGCTCGTCGAAGCGTGCACGGATGTCGGGGTGCATCCAGTGGCGAAAGGCAATAACCTCCGCCTGCTGCCATTGGCTGTCGGCGTATCCGACCGTATTCCATCCGGCAATGGCGGCTTCTTTGCCGGCGTCATAACGTTCGCCGTTGAAGAAGCTGCCGTGACGTACAGCGCCGTCTTTGTATACCTTCCAGTGATCGGGAGAGGAAACGAGAACCTGTCTGCTGCCGTCGTCGTAAGTAATAACCATTTTGGTGAGCAGGGCTTCCTGATCGCCGTAGAAATTATAGTTGGAGGTAGAAAACGTCATGTAGCCGGTGTACCATGCCGGGTTGAGTTGTGCGGCGATGCAGTTATCGCCGTTGTTTATCAGATTCGTCACGTCGTAAGCATGGTATCCCAGCACTTCCCTGAACTGGCTGTCGCCCGGCGAGAACCAATCTTCGCCGACGGGCTTGCCGTTTATATATATATTGTATCCTCCCATGGCCGTGGCATAGAGCTTGGCTTTCTTTATTCTCTTGGCCGTATTAAACGTAGAGAACGTAGAGCGGAGCATGGTCAATGCCCCGTGGCTTGGGTCGGCGTATCCTGTTGTCATAACAGAGGTGGGATTAGTGACTGTGATCTTATTACCCGATATGTTGATATTCGGTATTTCCTTAAATATGGAATAATTGGATTCGCCGAATGCTACGTTGTTTATGCTGTGTCCGCAATTCTTTATTTGATAGTTGGTGTATGCGACGTCGCATCCGGGCATGGCGGCAAATCCTGTCGAACACAGGTTGGGCAGCGTATTGTAGTCGTGCGTGTTGCCCCAGGGGCCGATTTGAAAACGCGTGGCATGGCGTACTTTCAGATTGGAACTGCCGACGGCAAAGCCCGATGAAAAAGCGCGATGTGGTGCGGGAGCGGTGATCACGTCGCGGTCGTCAATAACAAAATATACATTGCTTGTTTCCACGTAAACGGAAAGCGTATGTACGGCAGATTTATTCCCGGTGGTAAAGATTTCATTCAGATTGGTCTGCGGAAAATTTGCGGCTGAAATGCTGATAAAAGGCTTATCGGCGTCATCCGTTTTCGTATAGCCCACGCGATAGATATTCAACACCGCCCCTTGCGTTTGTCCTACTCCCGAAAGGTCTATTTCCACGCGGACATAGTTTTCTCCTGAGAGGTTTTCCGGATTCTGAAACGCATCCGCCAAGCGGAAATCATTCGCGCCGAAAATAAGAGAAGCCTTATTTCCTTTCAACAATTGAAATTCGGTACATATCTCAAAATAATTGTGCGAAGCAGCATCAAGAGAGATTTTCTTTGAACCGATAAATTGTGCTCCTTCCCATGCGGCCATGGCCGGGTTCATCAGTCCGGTTTCAAAACGCGCCTCTCCGGTGTGTGCCTTGTCGGCGTCATCCCAAACGGTTACTTCCCATGAATATCCGGTTTCAGGTTGTAGCGCCACACCGAGATATTTGATATTGTTCGAGATTCCCGAAACAACCTTGCCGCTGTTCCACACCACGGCGTTATCGCTTTCGCGAGAAACGACCAGGCGGTAAGCCGTTTGCTTCCGGCCGATAACATCCGACAGCATTTGCCAGCCGAAGAGCGGATGAACATCCTCAACAGCAAGGGGATTCGTCTTGTTTTGCACACGAAAGTTGGTGATGGAAGTCGAAGCATTTACAGACAACACCGAACATAGCATTACCGAGAAAAACAGTTTGTGTATCATGATCACAGCATTTTTTATGGTTTAATACATTTTCTTACTTATTATGCGCCCCGGAAAAAGACACAACAAATATAAGCATTATACAGCAAGGATGTTATTTTAGGGTAAGAACACTTTTAACTTGAATTATTCATGCTCTTTTTCTTTCAGCGAGCTGCGCTCGCTAAGAAGCTGCCTGAACTGTGATTTCTGTGATTTACCTGATTGCTATGATTCATGATCAGTAGAATCAAAATAATCAAACGAATTACAGTTCAGACAAGAATCACTATTATGACAATTTTTAACACTGTAAATATTAAAAATCCATAAACCGATTGGCGCTCCGCCCACCGTTTCCCCTGTCGTTTTTTGAAAAAATAGTCCTTTTCCACCTCTTTTTGGACAAAAAAGACATTTTTCGGCCTTTTTTTCGGAACAAAAAATGGGATTTTTGGCAAAAAAAGTGTGAGAATATGTGAATACAATAAACGTATTTTTACATAAAATCGGGAAAACGGCCGAAAATTCTCCAAAAAAACGGTATTTTTTGCTTCTGTTGTATCTATGTTAAAAAGTGTTTCTATATATAGTACGGACAAATACTACGGCAAGAAAATGAAAATACTACCCATAATACGGCAAAATACTACCACAAGAAGATCTAAAAACTACCGTATTTTTAAAAATAGCTATACAGACCATCATTTTAACGTTTGTTTAATATTTTTCTTTCTAAAATGTGGAAAATTCAGAACCTGAATTTAGCTATTAAACTGCTGTATACCATAGTGTTATGGTGTATTTAGAATCTTCTACGGTTGTTTATTTGAAATTTTTTTTCTCGCGGACGAAATATTGACTTTATTTTGGATTCAAAAAACAGGAGCACCGAGAAGGTAATTAAGATGCTTTGTTTCTTAAAAAATGTTATCCTATTTTCCTGTCTGCTTCTTTCCCCAAACTACCTGAATTTTTACTCCTCCCTGCGCGAAAGTAAAAAATAGTTTGATTGGCACCTCACTTTAATATTTCGTCTAAATCGTATTTTATCTATCTTTGTAATCACGATTGAATACTAAAATATGAAGACTATCCAAACAGATTTACAGAGTGGCTTGATTATTCCGGGCGAAAATGATCCCGGCGTTTCCCGGTTTCTCGACAAAATTGCTTCCATTGCAGAGGTAAGCATCCAGATATTTGATGTACGCCACAGGCGGTTTTGCTATATCAGCCCCAATGATTTTATCCTTTGCGGTTCATCTCCCGAAGATGCAGTTGAAGACAGAGAGAGTTTTCTGAAAAAAACTGTTTATCCCGCCGATTACACACGGCGGATAGAGATGCACGAAGCTATTTTGACGTATCTGAAAAATGCAAAAGAAAAAAAGGATAAAATAGATTATTTTTCCTGTACGTTCCGTTTGCAGCGAAAATATGCCTCATTTGAAAATCCTTTACCGCAAATGATCTTTCTTAGGATAAAGCCTTGCCGGGAAGAAGGAGAATTGCGTTATCTGATTTGTACCGCCGGAAATTCAACGGCAAAAGAGGCCGGAAATTTACGCTTGTTTCATACAGGCGAATTGACTTACGAAGCGTACGATTTCAATACCGGACGCTGGAAACAAAACACAATAGAACCACTCACCGAATATGAAAAAGCAATACTGATGCTTGCCGGGCAAGGTTACGGAATCAAGGAAATGGCAGCTATTTTGGGCAGAGGAGATAATACTGTGCATAATCAGCTAACACGGATATATTCCAAACTGAAAGTACATTCCATGCAGGAAGCAATCGAGTTGGCTAATCACCACCACATGATATATGCAATGATCCGGGATGTGAAGCCGCGACAGGTTGAAACGTCAGGCAAAAAAAATCGGGCTTCACTTACAGATGATGACCTTCAACGTATTCAACAATATTTAGACGATGGAAAAAGTATCCGGAAGGCAGCAAGACTGGAAGGTGCCACAGAAGGAGCAATCCGGTATTGGATCAGACAGGGAAAGTTGGAAAAATAATCGCTTTTGTGCGTAAAATATATCAAAAAGTGCGTAAAATAAAGATATGATACTGTGTATCAGCTAAATAAAAATTTCAAAAAGGCCTGGTCGGATGTATGATCGTTAGAATAAGAGTAGTATATTTGTAGCGTATAAATTTAAAAAATAAAATTATGGAAGATCAGAAGAAAACATTAGGTAAACTAAAGCTGAATCAGCTTAACAAGAGTGGTATCTTCCGATGAAGATTATCGACAGGCGGAACAGATTGTCGAACAATATCCGATCGAACAATATCAAATAAAACCTGTTTATACCGGAGGAAATATCGCTTTTTTTGAGGAAAATGTATTTCTTGTAAGAGAAGATATTTTATCCACATCAATGTCTATAAAGGACTTTTTCTTTAAACAGAACATGAATACGAATGACTTTGGGAAAATCAATATTCTTACCAATGGAGATGTATATGCTAATCTTAATCATCCTACATTGGGGAATATTTCCACACAAAGTATCGATGAAATAGTGTATAAAGAATTGGAAGAAGGAAAATCATGGCTTCGTGTTCGTGATCAAGCTCCATGTAATAATTGTCTTTATCAATGGCTTTGTCCATCTCCTTCTGATTATGAAGTCGCCATTGACCGCTCTAATCTTTGTCATGTAAAACAGTAAAAAATATTTTGAATACAATAGATATGAAAACTCTATTTAAAATTTTAGCAACGGCCCTGTTTATCATATCAGGGTTTACAGGATGCAAATCAACCGATGCGCAAAGCGATGAGATCGCCACGGTGGATGTCACAAAAAGTTATCCCCAAAAAGAACTGATCCTTCAAGACTTTTTGGATGTAGAATATATCCCGTTGGAAACAAGTGATGAGTTTATTACTTCGGCTTATGTGCAAGCTGTTAGCAAGGAAATCATATTAGTTAGGAATATTAATCAAGCTGGAGCCGGCAATATATTTGTCTTTGACAGAAAGGGTAAAGGATTAAAAAAAATCAATCGGAGAGGCCAAGGGGCTGAGGAATATATGCATATTACAGGGTTGGTTGCCCTCGATGAAGATGATAATGAAATATTTGTGAATACCTCTATTATAAGAAAGATGATGGGATATGATCTGTTAGGGAATTTTAAACGAAGTATGCTTTATACTGAAAGTAAAGACATGTTGCCTCAGTCTATCATGATCTATAATCCGATATATAGTTTCGATCGGAATCA
The DNA here is from genome assembly GCA_031285925.1 of Tannerellaceae bacterium. Taxonomy (GTDB): domain Bacteria; phylum Bacteroidota; class Bacteroidia; order Bacteroidales; family Tannerellaceae; genus QVMG01. The sequence goes on along the minus strand of JAITVG010000256.1, from coordinate 4,255 downwards.
TTTAATTGTACAGGACTGCGTCAGTGGTCGTGATTGTTATGGGCCGAAAATAAAGGATTTGAATCCCAGAAATATTTTTTTAATTATATCTAAACAGGATGGAAGTGTAATTAAGGAAATACAAATTCCTTTTGAGAAGAAAGTGTTTCAGGGACTGATTGCTGAAAATGGTGGCGTATTGGGTATGCTTAGTAATCCGGGATTAATACCTTATCGTGACGGTTGGATACTCACAGAGGCTTCCGCCGATACAATATACAGTTATTCGCCAGACCATAAATTGCAACCGTTAATAGTCAGGACTCCGTCTGTCCAAGATATGGATCCGGAAATATTTTTATATCCCGGTGTAATTACCGATAGGTACTATTTTTTGCAGACCATAAAAAAAGAACATGATCCTACAGAACTTCAGAGTAATTTGCTAACGACAGATTTAGTGTATGATAGAAAAGAGAAAAATGCATTCGAATATATTGTATATAATAATGATTTTACGACCAAGAGAGCTATTGCTAATTTAGTGCATAAACAGCCCATATTGACTGTAATTAATAGTGATGAAATCGCCTTTGCGGAACAGATAGAAGCCTTTGAATTGGTGGAAGCCTACGAAAAAGGACAACTGAAAGGTAAACTGAAAGAAATCGCCGCTACATTGAATGAAGAATCCAATTCGGTGATTATGCTGGCAAAGTATAAGAAATAGCTATCGAAAACAGTATCCTTTGCTATGTAAAATAAAAAATTGTAATATTATGAAAAGCATAAACTTAATTCCAACAATCATCCTGTTGATTATGGCAGGATGTACCGGGAATCAGCAACAAACTGATGGACTCATCACGGTGGATGTCACAAAAAGTTATCCCAAAAAGGAGATGATCCTTCAAGACTTTCTGGATGTGGAATATATTCCGCTGGAGACGAGCGATGAGTTTCTGACACAAGGGCTTGTGTGGGCAGCTGGCAAGGAAGTCGTTATAATAAGGAATGCCCTGCACGATGGGGAAGTTTTTCTCTTCGACCGGACAACCGGCAAAGCCTTGCGGAAGATCAACCGGAAAGGGCAGGGAAGCGAGGAGTATACGTTTATTTTAGGAATTACTTTAGATGAAGATAAGGATGAAATATTTGTCCATGACTTTAGAAAAACAGTGGTGTATGATTTGGAAGGAAATTTTAGGCGAAGTCTTAATTATAAAGCAAAATCCCGATATGATCATATATACAATTTCGACAGCGATAATTTAATATGCTATGACAGCTATGTCAGTAATGATGGGACTGCAAGCAACCAGTCGTTCTATATTATATCCAAGCAAAATGGAAGTATCGTTAGAGAGATTCAAATCCCTTTCGAGAAGAAGATCGTAACATCCGTAGTGGTAAAAGATGAAGCCGGCATGACTTGGGGAGCATATCCATCCAACCACTATCCCATAATTCCCTATTTCGATAAGTGGATACTGTCGGAAGTTTCGTCCGACACGATATACGCCTATTCGCCCGACCACCGGATGATGCCGCTTATAACAAGAACACCTTCCGTGCAATCTATGAACCCGGAAGTCTTTCTTTTCCCGAGTGTTTTTACCGACCGCTATTCTTTTATGGAATCGGTGAAAAAGGAATATGACTTTAAACAAAACACCGGCTATCCGGGTGTTGATCTGATATACGACAAGCAGGACAAATTCATAGCCGAATATACCGTATATAATGATGATGACGATAAAAAACCTGTCTTTATGAAATTGCGCCCAGTAAATAGCGAAATCGCATCTGCACGAGCATTACAAGCTCCCGATATTATAGAAGCCTACGAAAAAGGACAACTAAAAGGCAAGCTGAAAGAAATCGCTGCTACATTAAATGAGGAATCCAATCCTGTGATTATGTTGGCAAAGTATAAGAAATAAGGCCTCCTAATTGCTTTACGCTCCGCTAAGCGAACGTTGTTTCCCCCGAAGGGGAACTTTTAAGGATATACATATAACAAAGAAAGGCATGGTACATAATGGATAATACAACTTTAAAAAAGCATTTGCACCAAATCGCAGACATGCTTCTGCTTAACGGCACATTAACGGAGTGTCCGGGTTTGGTGCATGGTAAAATGGGAATTGTTGTTTTCTTTTTCCATTATGCGCGATATACCGGAAATCCATTATTTATGGATTATGCGATGGATGTGATTGGTGTAATGATGAATCAAATCCATGCCAACAGCCGGGCTGATTATGAAAAGGGAATAGCAGGTATCGGTGTAGGAATAGATTATTTGATCCGGAATGATTTTTTAGACACGGAAGATGATATTTTCGAAGATTTTGATGCAAGAATGTTTCGTGCCGTAATGTATGACCCTTGGCAGGATTTCACTCTATACGACGGCCTAACCGGATTTGGACGGTATTGGATTTCGCGTTTGCAACAGCAGCCTTCTTCAGTGCAGGCACAAAAATGTTTAAGGTATATCATGGAACGGATCGAAGAAAAACACCCGGACATCCCGCAGGATGAACAAGCCGATATTTACTGTTTCCTGCATGATCTGCGGGAAATACCGGGTTTTGATATTTCCACCCGGCTCCCGGAACAATACCGGAAACCTCCGATGGATATCAATCGGCATTTTCCCCGATTGGGCGATTCCGTTGTTGGCAATACGGTGCGAATGTATCAACGGGAGCGGTATTTTAATGAATATCTGCAAGATGAGACAGATAGCGCCTTAAAACAAATTCCGGTTTTGGATATGGGAAAAGCACCTCCCTCCGCCGCAGGGCTTCTTACCGGTTATGCCGGCGAAGGATTGTTGCGGTTGTCGGCACTTGATTTGACAAACGTTTCATGGATGTCACTTTTGTAATTTGTACTCAAATGAACCTTTATATTTTCAATGAAAATCATCATGGAGCAGTATCCGGTGTCGAGGCATATATTCGAGAGCTGACTGCCGGTTTGAAAAACCAGAAAGTACATGTTTATATTGTTCACTTAATGTCGGATAAACTACAAGTTCAGACAGAGGCAATAGACGGTATCTTTCACTGGCATTTTCCTGCACCTGTATCGGAACAACGAACAGCAAGCAAACAAAAACAGACAGATATTTATCAACAGAATGTAGCCTGTTTACTCCAACTGTATATCCAAGACAAAAAAGATTTGGTATTTCATTTTAATTTTCTCCATTACCAAACTCTTGCAGAAGCATTGAAAAAGGTATTTGACTGCAAATTGGTGCTGTCCATACACTATCTTGGTTGGGGTTTTAGCATTTTAGGTAACGAAAGGCGGTTCAGGAATATTTTAGAGGTGGAATCCATGTCGGAAAGTGACATCGCTATTAAGGAATCTTATATACAGGAAAAAGAATTATTTGACACGATAGATCGTATTATTTGCTTATCACAGAATACATATCAAATTGTAAAAGATATTTACAAACAGAAACCATATAAACTATCCGTCGTCTACAATGGTTTGTCCGATCATTCACAAACGGCAGAAAAGCATGAATTGCGAAAAAAATACCGGCTTTCAAAAGTGCCGGTTATATTATTTACAGGAAGGATTGATGAGGTAAAAGGAGTAAAATATATAATAAGAGCTTTCAAAAAAGTGTTGGAAATCAAGCCCGATTGCCGTTTGATTATTGCCGGAAACGGAGATTTTCAAACTTACATGAAGGAATGCGAAAATATTTGGATGAATGTTACATTCACCGGATTGCTCAATAAAACGCATTTGTATGAATTATACACATTCTCAGACATTGGAGTAATGATGTCGTTTCACGAACAATGCAGCTATGTGGCAATAGAAATGATGATGCACGGACTACCCATAATCGGAACGACCTCTACCGGATTGAATGAAATGATAGAAGAGGGAATCAGCGGATTGCACGTGCCCATAGAAGAATATCCGGATAAAGCAGAAATAGATACGGCGCTGCTTGCTAATAAACTGTTATATCTTATTCAAAATCCGAAAGAACGGAAGCGTATGGGACTGAATGCGCGAAAACGATATTTAAATGTCTATTCCTTGCCTGTATTCAAAAGAAATATGATTAGTTTTTATAAATCATTACATACTTGACGAAATTATATACAAACAGGACGTATTATGGAAATACCTAAAATTATTCATCAAATATTTGAAGATGAAAATTATCCTTTTAACCTGTATTATTCATGCTGAACATAATTAGCGAGCGCAGCTCGTGGCCGCAGGCCTGTTT
>JAITVG010000179.1 GCA_031285925.1 Tannerellaceae bacterium | reverse complement strand
ACCGAGTCGTCCGAAGAACCATTATCGGCCACCACCACTTCCGCCAAATCTTCCGGGCTATGTGCAAGCACGGAAGGAAGAAAGCGGCGGAGCAAACCGCTCCCGTTCCAGTTGAGTATCACGATCGCTATCTTTTTCATCTTTTTTCGATTTGGCTTCCTTTGTGTTTCCATCGCTTGTGTGTCCAGAGCCAACATGCGGGGTTGCGCAGAATGCAATTCTCCATCCTGCGGGCATACTGCTCGGTTATCCAGAACTCCGGAGTTTCTTTCGGGGTGGTTGTGATGATCTCAAAATCTACCGTATAATAACCGCGCCTGATCTTTTTGGTATCCACAAAGAGAACAGGCATGTCCATCTTGCGGGCAATACGCTCCGGGCCGGTGTACATCGGTGTTTCCTGGTTCAGAAAGTTTGTCCGATAATGTATGTTGGCTACGCTCGGCGTTTGGTCGGCAATAAAAAGCACTACTGATCGCTCCCTGTCTTTCTTCAACCGGATAATATCCCGCACCGTATCGTTCTTTTTTATACCGTAAGCGCCGAATTGCGTGCGGAGGGAGATGAAAAGTTTATCGAATATCCGGCTGCTCAGCGGACGGTATATCTGATAGACACGCGCATCGGCAAAGGCGGAAGGCGAATGGGTGAACCATTCCCAGTTCCCGTAGTGCCCCATCACCAGCATCACGCACGTATGCCCTTCCTCCATCAGCCGGTCGATCAGCTCCGGGTTGTTCAGGCGTGCCCTTTCCCTTATTTCCTTCAGGGAGATATGTGCCAGCTTTATGGTTTCCACGATGTAGTCGGAGAAGTGACGATAGAACTCCCTTTCCATCTGCCGCAATTCCTTTTCGGATTTCTCCGGGAACGCATTCTTCATGTTCCGACGAACGATCCTTACCCGGTAAAGAACGACTCTATATATAATAAGGTATAGAATATCCGAAAGAACGTAGAGCACCGGCATCGGCAGCAGGGCATGAACTTTAATCCACGCGTACACGATTGCATATCCGATCCCGTTCCACATACCCATTATATCGTTTTCGCCAGCAACGCGCTCCGGCTCCCGTTCCATCCGCCAAGGAGAACCGGCCTCACGGTGTTGATAAAAGATTTGTCGTAAGGAGCTTCCACACGAATGTAGTTTTCGGTGAAACCATACATCATATCCCCCTTGCGGGTATGCTCAAAGAGAACGACCGCCCTGCTCCCCGCATGGGATTCGTAGAATGCGGTATGCTTTTCCTCGGAGAGGTTCAACAGGAGTTGGCTGCGTTTGTGTTTGATTTTCGGATCAACCTTATATTCAATATTTAAAGCCTGAGTGCCGGGACGTTCGGAATAGCTGAACACATGCAGCCGACTGATGTCCAATCCTTCGATAAACCGGAGGGTTTCTTCAAACAGTTCGTCCGTTTCTCCCCGCGTGCCCACGATCACGTCCACACCGATGAAGGCATGGGGGATTACGGCTTTTACCTTTTCAATCTTGTGACGAAACAGTGCCGTGTCGTACCGGCGGCGCATCAGCTTCAACACTTCATCGCTTCCGCTTTGCAGCGGGATATGGAAATGCGGGGCAAACCTTTTACTGTCGGCCGTAAAGTCGATCGCCTCGTCCGTGATCAGATTCGGTTCGATGGAAGAAATCCGGTAGCGCTCGATCCCTTCTACGTTGTCCAAAGCTTTCAGCAGATCAAGAAAACTTTCCCCCGTGCTCTTGCCGAAGTCGCCGATATTCACGCCGGCAAGTACGATCTCCTTCCCCCCCTTTTCCGCAACACCTTTGGCCTGCGCAACAAGGCTTGCAATGGTTCCGTTCCGGCTTCTTCCGCGAGCGAATGGGATGGTACAATAGGAACAATAGTAATCACAACCGTCCTGCACTTTCAGAAAATGGCGCGTCCGGTCGTCGGCCGAACAGGAAGGAGAAAACGTGCGTATATCCTTGGAAGAAGAAGAAATAACCGCCCCCTGCCCTTTCCCTCTTTTGACAAGATCGTCCAGATAGCGGAAAATGTCCGGCTTCTGCCCCGTACCCAAAACAAGGTCTACCCCTTCGATGCGGGCTACTTCCTCCGACTTCAGTTGCGCGTAGCAACCGGTCACGATCATGAAAGCACCCGGATGCTGCCGGCTGATACGGCGAATAGCCTGCCTGCATTTTTTATCGGCAAGTTCGGTCACCGAGCAGGTATTGATCACGCATATATCCGCCCTTTCCCCCTGCCTTGCCTTGCGTATTCCGTGCTCTGCAAGACTTTTGCCGATAGTGGAAGTTTCCGCGAAATTGAGTTTGCAGCCCAGCGTATAATAGGCGGCGGTTTTATTTTGAAAGACTGTTTGATCGATCATGTACTGCCAGTTGAAACTTTGTATTACGGCGCAAAGATAAGCAATATTGCCGTTTTACTTTCGCGCTTGGGAGGGGTAAAAATTCAGGTAGTTTGGGGAAAGAAGCAGACAGGAAAATAGGATAACATTTTTTAAGAAATAAAGCGTCCTAATTACCTTCTCGTTACTCCTGTTTTTTGACTCCAAA
>JAITVG010000178.1 GCA_031285925.1 Tannerellaceae bacterium | reverse complement strand
TTGCTTCTTTTTTCTTTATCGACCTGACGGGTAAAATCAGAGTCGGAAAAACAGAAATCAACCTGACCGCCACAAACCTGCTCAACAGGAAGAATTATTCCGTCACTTATTTATATACGATAAATACAGTCAGTCAGCATTTGCCTCTGCGCGGACGGGAATTACTGGCTACACTGAAATTCAGCTTTTGATCACTTTTATTACTGTCTGCCACTTGGCGGAGGTGCAATTTTAGAAGCTGTTTTGAATTCCGGTTACGGGTATTTTATATATAGTAATAATTAAAGAGGGTGTGTACTTTTGACACACCCTCTTTAGATGATTTTACTCATACCCCGGATTCTGCACCAGATTCGGATTTGCTCCTATCTGAGTATGAGGGATAGGGTAGATCTCTTTGTTTTTATCGTTTGTCGGTTTGTGATCCCACCATGTGCCGGAAGTGAATACACCAAAACGAAGCAGATCCGAACGGCGTTTGCCTTCAAAAATGAACTCGCGGCCGCGTTCATTCAGCAATTCATCCATTGTCAATGTGGTGGTGGTATACTTCGCTGCTTCCTGATCGGCAGGAGCAAACGCACGAATACGACAGGCGTTAATCAAATCAACCGCTTCCTGACCGGCTTGTCCTCCGTTTTTACGCATCATCGCTTCCGCCTTGTTGAAATAAATTTCCGTCAAGCGATACAACATATAATGACATTCCTGATAGTTTGCATCATCCAGCGTTCCGCTTTTATACTTGTGGAAACGGGCTCCCGAATTTTCTTCACCCTGAGCCATACCTCCTTCGCTGGTAAAGTCGCCTTCACTTTCACGACGAATGGCATTTACATAAACAAAAGGCAACCCTGCATATTCTTCCGTACCTAAGACCGGCTCGTTTGTTCCATATTTATATTGAGGCCCGAAAAGGAACCAGTCTTTCTTGCGCAAGTCGTTTTCTGCAAAAGCGTTAAAGCCGTTAGGTGTAACCACAAACGCATTCCAGCCGCTGAAGCCTATGTTCAAGGCAGCAGACATATTGCCATATCCGGAATAAAAGCCTCCCCAGTCAAAAGTGAAACCTCCTTTGCGGCTAAACGCAAATTGAAACAATGCCTCTGCCGCATTTTGGTTCGTATTGGAGAAAGTAGAGTTGATATCTGCAGCCAAAGAGGGTTTGCCGTTATCCAAACCTCCGGCTTGTCCGCTGATGATCTTATCGCAGGCGGCAATACATTCATCCCACATCGGAGTGCCTACGTAATAATCCGCCATCAGGTAAAGTTCGGCAAGCATGGCATAACCCGCTGCCTGAGAAACACGCCCTACCAGTTCTTTCGTATAGGGTAATAGTTTCGGGACATACGTTTCAAGTTCGGATTTTACGTAAGCAAAAATCTCGGCTTTCGATTGTGTCGGAGGATTCAACGGTTCGCCCACAGTAGTGATGATCGGTGCATTGCCCCATAATTCCATGATCTTTAGGTAATGGAAAGCCCTCAAGACATACAGTTCACTTAGGATAGCTGTCATCTTTGTTTCCGAAATACCGATGCTTGCATAATCGACATCCTGAATATCCATGATTGCACCGTTGATGTAGCCAATACCTGTCCAGATCAATGTCCAACAATTACGCATACGGCCTTCATTGGCTGTCCACGTATGATAATGCTGGCGAAAATGGTCGCCGGCGTCATAACCATGTTTTCCCTTTTGCGGCCAGGCCAACTGATCGGAAGACAGTTCCGCATGGTAATAATATCCATTTTGTCCGGTCGGAGCCATCCATGCTTGCATGTGGGTAAATGGCCTCAGGGCAGCCTGCATTACCTCTCTTTCATTGTTATAGAAAATGCTTTTGCTCAAATCACTGTAAATTGTTTCATTCAAATCGGTACAACCATTGATACCTGCCATCCATGCAATTGCGGCAAAGGATAAGACTATTTTTTTTAATTTATTTTTCATACCATATTTTTTTTTAGAATCCAATATTCAAACCAAATGTCCATTGTCGTGCAACCGGGTATAATCCGCGTCCGTCAATACCGGGCTCCAATCCCGTATCGTCTACTTCCGGATTGATTCCGGTATAACCGGAGATTGTCATCAGATTTTTACCGGTAACATAGAGCCTCAGATTACGAATGTATTTTGTTTTCAAATTATTGAAAGTATAACCTAAGGTTACGTTATCCAGTTTAACAAAATCGCCCTTTTCAACATAGTAATCGGAATACTGCGGATCGTCGTTGATCGCATTGTGCTTGGTAATAGCACTCTTCAGCATATTGTTAGGCAACCATTTCTTATTACCGAAATACATCTCTTTCGTATTAAGAATATCGAAACCGAATTTACCGCGGAGGAAGACCGTCAAGTCAAAATTTTTGTACCGGAACGTATTGTTTAACGATGCGTAGAATTTAGGTACGCCGTTACCGATGACCACTTTGTCGTCCTCATTGATTGCGGTAGCAGGTCCCGTTGTTCCGTCTTTCTTGTAAAACAGCCATTTGCCGTCATCAGTCAATCCGGCATAGCGCTTGCCGAAAAAGGTACCTACTTCAGGATACTCACCCGGTTGCAGGCGAATCGCATCTCCCAGGTTACCCGGAGAAGGCAGTCCGTAAAATTCCAGATAATCTACCGAGAATACATCGTTAGACAGCTTATCCAGTTTGTTCGTCTGCGTACTTGCCGCAAGGTCGATATTCCACGAGAAATCACCTGTCGAAACTGCCAAGGCGCTCATCTGAATTTCAAAACCATTGTTTACAAGTGATCCTACGTTAGCCCAGATTTTATCGCGAACATAAGGAGGCTGCGATGCGTTATATTCGAAAAGCAAGTCTTGAGTGGTTCTGGAATAATAATCCAGAGAACCGGTGATCCGTCTGTCGAGTACCGCGAAATCAATACCAAAGTTCAATTCCTTTTTCTGTTCCCACTTCAAATTCGGATTGGGGTTGCGCGCTGCGCCATAGGTTTGATAAAAAACACCATTCTGAGGGTACACTCCTCCTGTTCCCAAGGTAGTCAAAGACTGATACTCGCTAAGTCCGTCATTACCTGTTACGCCATAACCTCCGCGCACCTTCAGTTCGCTGATCCAGTCGATACCTTCCATAAAGCTCTCTTCGCTCAACGACCAGCCGGCAGATATGGAAGGGAAGTTACCCCATTTATGGTTAGCCCCGAACTTGGAAGAACCTTCATGCCGCAAGCTGGCCTGGAAGTGGTACTTGTCATTATATGAATAATTGACACGCCCGAAGAAACCGATCAAGGTATTGTCATATTTGTTACTTTTGATAGACGGGCGGGGAAGACGGGTATCGTTCATTGCCGTGGCTGCTTCCAGGTTCCAGTCCATGAATGCGTCCGTAGTAAAACCGGAAGTTTCCGCACTGAATTCTTCGCGTGTGAAATAATTGTAGCTGTAACCTGCCAAAGCTGTAACCGAATGTACTTCATTGAATATCTTGCGATAATCAATAGTGGATTCAAATGTTTGACGCCAGCTTAAATAATTATATTTTCTGGCTTTCCCCGTACCTAATTCATTGGTAGTTGGCCTTTGATCCCAGTCTTTTATCGATTTGTATTCACGGTCGTTATAGGCATTTTTCTGGTAAGTTCCCGTAGCGGAAACGGAAAGCCCATCGATAATTTCAAACTGCAACTTGGCATCGGCGGAAGTAGTTTGCTGATTACGTCGCTTTATGCGATAGGCATTACGGGATAGCGGATTGTAAGTAGCAAATGCTTCCGTTTCATAAAACGAACCGTCTTCGTTAAAAAGAGGCATCGTTGGGTTTCTTTGAATAGCCTGTTCAAAATCTCCCGTTTCGCCACCCAGCAGATTCGCATCATTAAAGTTGGTAGCCAGATTGGCTGTAAACGTTAAACGATCCTGCATTCCTTTTTGAAAAACGCTGACTCTTCCTCCAAATTGTCGCCGACTGTTTTCCACCGCTATGGCATCTGCATCGGAAAAATAAATGGAAGCACGATAGTTTCCGTTCTGTGTTCCTCCGGAAGCCGCAAAATTGTGATAGTGAGTAAGGTTACTCTTATTGATCAGTTCATCGTAAAGGTCGGTAGATGTTCCGAAATCCATACTTTCATCAATAATACCTTGCTTAATCAGATCCCGAAATTCGGCAGCAGTCAGATAATCCGGTTTTTTCGAAACTGTTTCGTGCTGAACATATCCATTATATTCAAATCTGGGCTCGCCTGCTCTCCCTTTCTTTGTCGTTACCAATATTACTCCGCTGTTTGCTCTCGTTCCGTAGATCGCGGCAGCCGAACCGTCTTTCAATACGCTGAATGATTCAATATCATTTGGTTGAAGAAGGTCAAGATTGCCGTCGGGAATACCATCGATTACTACAAGTGGAGATTTCCCCCCATTTACCGATGCTACTCCGCGAAGTTGAATGTTGGAGCCGGCATTCGGGTTTGAGGCGCTTGGGCGTGTGATATGCAAACCGGCAATCTTTCCCTGAATCAAATCCATTGCATTCCGGGAAGCGCCCTGGTTAAAATCTTCTGCCCTGATCACCTCGATGGAAGAGGTGATCTCTTTCCTTTTCAATGTACCATAGCCTACCACAACGACCTCTTCCAGAGAGCGTGTATCTTCCGACATTTTCACATTGACCACAGTTTGGTTGCCTACCACAATTTCCTGTGTCGCAAAACCAACATAAGAGAATACAAGCGTTGCTCCTGCGCTTGCGGAAATGGAATAGTTACCGTCGATATCGGTTACATTTCCGGTAGTAGTACCTTTCACCTGAATACTCACTCCGATGAGCGGTTCATTCTGCGAATCCACTACACGGCCGGTGACTGTTTGAGCCTGAGCAAAAACATGCGAGCTTAATAGAACGCCGCACAATAGCAGCAGTTTAAATACGCTCTTTCTTTTCTTTTCTTTCAAGTAAACATCCATACATAAAAATTTTAAGTTTGTGCATTAATTTAATAAAATATTTAGTGATCACATATACGAATGACAGGAGAGTAAACGGAGAAAGCCTGTTGAATTAAAAGCCCTGTTTTTACCCGGATATCATGTGTAAACGGAAGTTCCCCTTGCTTTCAAAAACATATTGTCTCAATAATTATCAACTATCGGCGGCAAATGTATGTGGTTTATATTATTTAAAAAAGTATTTTTTTATATTTTTTACGCCTTGGTTTCTTTTTTTTAATAATTCGTATTAGAAGCAGCCTCCAAACAAAGCATTCATTGAAAAAATATCGGTTTTTCCCTGCTATTTATGCCAATAGTGCAATGAAAACCGTGGTAGGATTCTTTTTGGGAAAACTGCCATAAAGGCTAATATATACGCGTAATATTTCAGTAATAAATTAAGGAGGCACGTGCGGAAGCCTGTCATTACTTTTGCTCCCGAAATTAATCTAAGTAATGATATGAAACGAATGTTTATTTTTCTCTGTATGGGTATGGTGCTGTGTGCAGGTGCAACGGCGCAAGTGATCAACGTTGTGGACCCGAACGAAGTGATGAAAGCCGAGCCGATCGATGAAGTGCGGTTTGTTGTGCAATATGAACTCACTTCTGTGCCCGACACGCTGAATCCGGACAAAACGGAAAGTGAAACAATGATGCTGAAAGTAGGCGATAAAAGTTCGCAGTATTACAGCTACAACCGTTTCGTGACCGATTCTATCTTCCGGGAAAAACTCCGAACAAGCGGACGGATCGTAAAGCAACAAGCTTCCGACAGTAATCCCGGCAGGCAAACCGCCCGGATATATAAAAACTATCCTTCGGGAAAGACAACTACGCTGGATCAGATCGTAATGAGCCGCTTCCGTTGTGAAGAAGAAAACGAAATTCCGCAGTGGGAATTACTCCCCGACACGGCTACCCTCCTCTCCTACCCTTGCCAAAAAGCAGTTTGCCGTTTTAAGGGACGCGACTACGAGGCGTGGTTCACCACCGAAATTCCCCGCGGCGAAGGGCCGTGGAAATTGCAGGGACTGCCCGGATTGATCCTCAAGGCAAGCGACACGCAGGGGCATTACCGCTTTGAATGTACGGGTATTATCCGCCCGCAGGCCGGAGATATGCTGATGTTCGGCGCCGACAACTATCAGCCTGTTTCCCGCAAAGACCTGAACACGGCCTACAAACGCTACGCCGCCGATCCTTTGGGATATGTCACCGCTACTGCGCCGAACGTAAAAGTGACTATAATGAACGAGAGCGGAGAGGTGCAGAAACCGAAAGATACGCCCTTTAATCCGATCGAACGCAATTAAAACATGAAGCGTTTGTTATTCGCAATAGGCCTGACCGGTATGCAGGCCTTGATGATCCATGCCCAAACGGAAACCGGGATACGGGGTACGGTGAAAGATGCCGTCACCGGCGAAGCCATCGAGATGGCAACGGTGAAACTGCTCAAGGGAGAAAGTGAGCGGCTGGTGAATTACACAATCTCCGATGCAAACGGCGAATTTATGATCCGGCAAGCCGCCGCCGATTCCCTCACCCTGTCAGTATATCTTCTGGGATATGAGGAGATGCGGGTACCTGTTCAGCCCGGAGTTGTGCATTCTTTTGCACTGAAACAGAAAACGTTCGACCTGCGCGAAGTGGAAGTCCGTCCCGGACGGGTATGGGGAAGGCAGGATACGATCAATTACGATGTGTCACAATTCCTCTCTGCCGGCGACAATACGGTCAAAGACGTGATTCGGAAACTTCCCGGAGTGGATGTGGACGATCTGGGGCGTATATCCTATAATGGCAAGCAGATCAGTAACCTTTACGTCGAAGGGATGGACATTACCGATGGGAAATACGGGCAAATGACGAACAATCTCGACGCCAAGGCGGTAGACAAGGTGCAGGTGCTGGAAAATCATCAGCCGATCCGTATCCTGAAAAACAAGGTAAAAACCGAAGATATTGCCATGAATCTGAAACTCAAAGAAGACTTCAAAGGCAAATGGATGGCAACAGTCAAAGGAGGCCTTGGCGCTTCCGCCGAAGAACTGCTGTGGGACGCGAATCTTTCCGCTCTGCAACTTGGCAGGAACCGGCAGACGACCTACGGATTGAAGTCGAACAACCGGGGCGTGGACATAACCGAAGAGATGACAGACCTTGCAGCGTTGGCTTCTTTGCGCATTGCGGAGCCTGCTCCGGTTTCCTTTCTTTCGCTGCCTTCATTGGAAGCACCGCTGAAAAAGGAGAAAATGTTGTTCAACGAGATGCACACCCTGTCGGCCAACCGTCTTTACCGCCTGAATGAAACTGCGCAGCTGCGCCTGAATGCCGGCTATGTGTACGACCGGAGAGAACAGGATAGAGGTAACGAAACAACCTGGTATCAGGCAAACGACACGGTGCGTATCTCCGAACAGAGCCATACCGCACTGCGCACCGGCCGCGGAGAGTTGAAAGCCGCTTTGGAGAAAAACGCCGATTCGCATTTCCTTGATAATCGCATTTCCCTGTCGGGAGAATGGGGAGCGGCCAACAGCCGGTTCACCGGCAATCGTGCCGTCGATCAGCAGATACGCCAAACCGATTTGCTGACGAAGAATGAGTTTCGGACAAATTGGAACCGGGGAGCAGTCACGTATGAAGCATCTTCCTTCATGCGCTACAACCACCTGCCGGGCGAACTGACAATAAACGGAACAAAGGAACGGTTGCCGCTCAACCGGTTTTATACCGACAATTCTTTCTCCGCCCTGCTGAAAAAAGGCGTACTTACCCAACGTTACACGGCGGGGATAAAAGGGGAATTGAGCAATATATATAATGGTTACAACCCTTATATGGCAGCTAACTTGCAGGCGACAATCGGTAAATGGCAGTGGTTTCTGAATATTCCGGCGGGATGGATTGCTTATCCGGGAGCAGGATTCTCGCGCCCGGCGGTTAATCCTTCGGTGTCGGCCAATTATAAGTACAACTATGCCTGGCAGTTTCGCTTAAACGCCTCTTACAGGGAGAGTTATGGCGATATTACCAACCTCTACGCCGCACCTTATCGGACAAACTACCTGATAACTGTTCAAAATAATGGTTTCCTGCCCGTTCGATGTGTACAGAGCTATGGCGCCTACGGAGAATATAAAAATACGATCAGGGAATTTTTCGCCACCTTGTCGGCCTACTACACGCACAATGCCTCAAATATAATCTACGAGCAGATGGTTGAACCGGAAGAAGTAACGATTTCGGCACACAAAGCGCCCAACACCGACGAAAGTTGGTCATTGCAGGGCACCCTTTCAAAAAGCTTTTACGACCGGAATATGAAAGCCTCTCTGAACTATCAGTTTGTCAGTCGGAAAGCGGAGATGATCAGTCAGGGAAAACGCCTGCCCTATCGTTCGGAATATATGCTTTATGAGCCGAAAATATCCTGGTCGCCCAACCGCCGGTGGGAAACTATTTACCAGGGAAACTTCCGTTACGGAGGGAACATAGTGGGAGAAAATAAACTTTCGCCGCTTTGGAATATCGTGCAGAAGCTGTCGGTGTCCTACAATCTCTTTCCTGTCGAGCTGAATCTGTCTGCCGACCATTATTATAATGACATCAGCCGCGACAAATCCCTGAACGCCTTTTTCTTCGACGCCATGCTGCGTTGGAAAACCGGAACATGGCAATTTGAGTGCGCCCTTTCAAACCTTTTCGACAAAAGGCAATACAGCTACACGCAATACAATTCCCTGCAGAGCCATACTTCATGGATCAATATCCGCGGAAGAGAACTGCTGCTGTCGGCGCAGTATAAGTTTTGAGAAAAGAATGATATTTTGTAACTCAACTATCCCATTTTGCTGATCTTGCGCAAGCGTTCCTGATCTATGAGTTTGATTTTACGTCCGTCGAGAGCAATAATGCGTTCGGCCACGAAGGTGGACAGGGTGCGGATAGCGTTGGAGGTAGTCATGTTCGACAGGCTTGCCAGGTCTTCGCGGGCAAGGTAAAGACTAAGCGTGGCGCCGTCTTCTTCCAGTCCGTAACTGTCCCTGAGAAACAACAGTGATTCCGCCAGTCGTCCGCGAATATGTTTCTGGGTAAGATTCACCGTGCGCTCGTCCGCCATTCCCAAGTCTACCGACAATTGACGGATAAAAAACATAGCCAACTGGGTGTTTCGCATCAACAGCTCCCTGACTACCGTCATCGGGATTGCACAAACTACGGACGATTCAAATGCCGCCGCGCTCGTAAGATATAACTCCTGCGCAAACGATGCACGGTAAGCAAAGTATTGAATAGGCTTGATCATCCGGATGATCTGGGTTCTCCCTCCTACCCCTTCCTTGAATATCTTAACTTTGCCTTTCAGCAGGCACATCATCTCAATAGGCTCATCCCCTTCGCAGTAAATCAATTCATTACGTTTGAAATGATGGATAGTCGAATACTGGCGGAGAAGTTCTCTTTCTCTGTCGTTCAGGATTCTCCATAAATCCGACAAATTGGTCGAAATATCGACGTCTGCATACTGTTTTCTAACCACGGCTGTTTTTTAACATACTTATGAAGCACAAATGTAGGATATTATTTCCAATACAATTACAAGTTTTTATTTGTTTTAATACATAGTAACGTGTAAAAAATAAGCCGACAACCTCTTCCAAGTATACTACCAATTCAAGTTAGGACAATTAGTGGCTCCCACAGCGACTTTTAGCTTGCATTATTCATACTACATTCTTGATCGATTGAAAGTTTTACTTTCGCGCCGGGGAGGGGTAAAAATTCAGGTAGTTTGGGGAAAGAAGCAGACAGGAAAATAGGATAACATTTTTTAAGAAATAAAGCGTCCTAATTACCTTCTCGTTACTCCTGTTTTTTGACTCCAAA
>JAITVG010000176.1 GCA_031285925.1 Tannerellaceae bacterium | reverse complement strand
CGCCGCGCAATACCTTTCCTGATGATTGTGATGCTTTCAGGCTCTACGCCTTGTTCAATCAAAGATGCGGCGATTACTTCCGCTTTATAGTCGGTTTCAAGGTTGTTGGTTGTTTTTTTAGATAAAGCAGAGAAGTCTGACATCATAAATGGTTTAGCATTATCAATTATTATACAACAAAACTATTATCGTCCTCGAGTAGCCAACTGCCTATTGAGATACCATTATTTCCTGTTGCCTTATTCGGTGAAGCATTTGATCCGGAGGGTTTGTCAGTTTGTTTGTTTTCTGCAACTTTCGTATAAACAAACGTGTTGCGTAATGTAGCCTGCGGGATACCTTTTTTGATTTCCGCAGTATCTATGTGTTTTATATCGTATTGTAAACTGTCTCTGTTGCCATCATAATCTTTAATGAATGAATGGAGGGAGTCTGCAATTTTTTCTTTTTTATAGTAAATGGCGTTTTTTCCGTTATGGTCTTTCTTTTCTATGGTCAGATACTGGTATAGATGAGTCCGAAAGAAAATCAGATGACCTTCTACCAATGCACGCTCCACTTCCTTATCATAACTGTAACGGTACTTTTGCCCGTTGACATGGACTAATGAATGCGGATCCAGCAGGATATTTACATATTCCTTATTGCAATGAAAGTTTCCAAAACCTATTTCTTCATAAAAGGTTTTGAGTTCCACCGGAAAAGGATCGAATGCCTGTACTGCCGCATCTATATCGGCAGCGGATAACGGATAGAACATGTGACAGAGTTTCCGGATGCTTTTCTCCTTTATCGCTTTATCGATCTTTTCCTGGGTTATTATATAGTTTTCTAAAAATGTGTACTGCATAGATATCACATTTTATTTATCCATCTACTTATATTCAACTTTCCTATTTAATGGATAACTCTTTTTCTATTTCATTGAACCAACCCTCATAGACATCTTGTGCAGTCTTAGTTTTGGAATTGGAAAATGTCTTGTCATAACTGAAATCACTTTCAAATCGTCCTGTTTGGGGATAGTATATAAGTTTCAGCATTGTTGGCACTTCTCGGTCGTCATTTACAAACAAAGTTTCTGTTTTTTCTAATAACTCCATACCCAATTTCAGCAAACTGAAAGCTCTGTCTTTCGATATGTCGTATTGCATTTTTGAAACAGTATTTACTTTATGCGATTTTACCAAAATTCCATTAATCTGATAAAATGACTTATAAAAATAGCCCGATTCTATTAATCCAATAACGTAGATAGCATCTACTTCATTCGAATTATTATCAACATATTCAAAAGCAATTTCAGTCATTTCAGTAAATAATTTCTGAAATTCATTGTCAAAATTTTCAATCATACTGTTTGCTAAATTTTCAATCATTAATGATAGTGCTATTCGAAGGGTATTTTTGCAGCCATATTTCTTGAACAGGTTTAACACATTCAAAAAATATTTTATTTATTAATTAATGCCAAAATCAGCCGGATTAGTTGCAATTTTCCAGATCAACTCACCTAAACTGACGGCTCTGTTGGAAATTTGCTCCAATCTATTTTTTGAGGATTCACTTGACTTTCAATAGCATTTATGAATAAATTATTTTTATGATTTAAGATAAAAGATCTTACTATATGAAAAGGAGAAAATAAAAGATTTTTCACCTTTGCATGTCCTTCTATGACAGGAAAGCCATAGTATAAAGAATTATTTTCTTTATCCAAACAACAGATCCATTTTCCCCCATAATTTATCCTAACAACCTCTCCAAGATATGTAGAAATATCATTATAATCATCGCTATCAACTGGTGTATTGTTGTCAATAAGATATGTTTCTACCTGATTTAAATTTTCTATAGAATAATCAAATATAAAATTTTGCCTATTAGCCTTCACTTTTATTTGTTCTAAATAATCACTCATGTTAAATAAAAAGTTTTCAAACTTTTCATTTAAATCTTTTTCTGATAATTTATCCAAACTCATATATATTTTTTTTAAGGGATTTGACTTCCTATTTTATAATCAATACCATTTGTTTTTAATGCATCCAAAAATGGTTGCGAGGCACCTTTTTCTAATACATACTCTACTTTATAGCCTTGCTTAACTAAATAAGCATCTTTTTCTATGTCTATTTTTGCTTGTTTGGTCAAATTAACCTTGCCTGTTTTTAACTGCCCTGCATAAAAATCATCTCCTTTGTATATATCTATCTGTCTATTCGTAGTTGGAGTTTTAACTGTTTTACTCTCTCCTCCCAACATGCCTCTATAAGCAGATTCTCTACTCAAGCCATGGTTCGCATTTTTCATGTTTGTATCATATTGCTTGCTCCATCTTTCATAATCCCATTTCCCACCACGTTCTTGATAATCTTTCCATCTTTGGGATTTATGTTCAGGAGTTCCTGCTTCAAGTTTGCCATTTTTCGTTATAACTTCTGGTGTGCTATTCTTTAGCTCTTTTTCTATTGTCTCTTCTGCTCCATCTTTAATAATAGATTTGGTGCCCTTTTCCGCAGCCTCTTCAATTACTTCCTCTGTGGCTTCTTGTCCACCTTCTTTCAATAGTTTTTTAGTACCATATTCCAAAAATTCCTCGGCAACTTCCTTTACTCCTTTTTTTATCACTGAACCGCCTAAAGAACCACCTCCGGTTGCCACGGCAGCGCCAGCTTCCAGCAATACTTCACCCGCAACATTTCCAACAACACGGGGGTTATCTTTCAACCATTGGTCAGCGCTGGCGGCGGCCTTCTTCCAGTTTTCACCGTCCGATGCCCAGTCCCAGGCATCATTGCCGGCTTTTGTCCAGTTTTCACCCTTGGAACCCCACTCCCAGGCTTTGGTGGCACCATCTGCAACGCCTGTGCATATCACTGTCCCGACACCGACCGGGTCGGTTGCGACATCCCAGATCAACTCGCCCAAACTGACTACGCCGTTGACCGCACCTTCGACTATCCCCACACTCGCTTTTGCCTGCCAGGCTAACTGGTCTATACTGCTTTGCAACCAGGCAGGAGCGCCGGCACGTACTTCCGCCAGGTTTTCATCCAGCTTGCCGAAGACCCAGTCAAAACCTTCCTTGATGTATTCACTCGGACGCTTGAATGAACCCGTGGGAGAGTTCTGCAGGTTTGCGTATGTGAACTGGATACTGACAATTCCACCTCGCAGACACTTCGCCGTAGAGTTCTCCAACAACATCCGGTTGTTGTTGATATAGACTCCTTCGCGTGGCTGTTGCCAGATGACCGGGCTCGGGAAACAGGGAACATTGGGAGTCGCAATACAGGCGCCGAATGACGGAATGTTCAGGATCGGCCACCGGTCGCCTTCGGTACCCATGTTCGAGGCGTAAATGCTCGTATCGACATGGAACGTTACCTGAAACAAGCCTATTGAAGCCCCGTTCGTGCAAACCAGGATCACTCCATTGGGCACATATCTCTCGCCGCTCATGACTGTACCGCTTTAAGGAAACAGCGTTCTTCGCGCAGCATGAAATAAGGCACTACCGAAAGGTGAAGTAACATACCGGTTTGAACCCAGCCGCATGCATCCAGTAAATACCTTTCCGTATGGCGCGTTGACAGATCGCATACCGCCGTGGGATCATCACTCAACGTCCTGACAAAGGTACGGAATATATCCCTGTTAAATTCCTTTTCATCCAATTTTCCTTCTGATTTTATTTCATAACCCTCCCCGGATTTTTCCGATACCACGATCGCATCCTCAATCAATAACGGCAAATAAGCCTCCCCTGCAAATCCGGGAAGCCGTCCCCTGCGTTTTTCGATTTTATTCCGGTCGAAGACCTCTGCGTGTATGCCTGAAAACAATAATGAGAAAGGAGGAGCATAGCGCAACGTGTTAGCAAATATCTCATCGTCCCGTAATGTTTTATCCACATTTTCAAGCATGGCTTCGGCATTGTCTTCCCCTTTGTGCTTTTTGCGGGTTGCATACCAGATTTTCCTCTCCCACAGGTCACAGATCTTCTTGCGGTTAAAGACTTTTTCTATCCGGTCGTCTTTAACGCCTAACTGGAGATGGGCGGTCAGGGGCAGCAGGTCTTCCACCCACGCATACAGCCCGGAGCGGTTCGTTTGCGTATGGCCGGATACGAGATACGTGAATATGTCCATCCCGTCTTTTTGTCCTTCATACTTCAGTGAAAAGAAAGCATTGGTCGCATTGTTGGTTTTCCCTCCCCGCAGTTCGGATTCCTCCATGCGGCGCAACTCATATAAAACCTTCCGGCCGGGAGACTGGTATTTCAGCATTATTTCCATCTTTTTCACTTGTTTATTTCAACATTGGACGCGCCGATAATCTTGAATACACCACCCGAACTTTCCGTCGTATTCCCTTTTGACTTCATTTGTGTTTCTTTACTTGATACCCCGAAGAGCCCCTTATCCGCTGCCTGTGTTATATCTCCTTTTTCGGCAGTTGTCGTTATATTGCCTTCCTGACTGTTGACCTGGATATTTTCTTTGGCAGTGGCATTGATTTTGCCGGTTTTCCCATCCGCTCCCGTGGATTGGAGAATAATGGAATTGGAAGCATTCAGTATAATATCGGTAGCCGTAAGAGTAATTGTTTTAGGGGTATCCATGCTCATATTACCCTGTCCGTCAATAAAATACTTACTGTTCCCCTTTTTGGAATAGATTTCATAACTACCTTCGTTTGTATTATGTTTGAAGTAAGTTCCAGCCTTATCCGTATATGTTTTAATATGATTCCCTTTACCGCCGCCCTGATTATCGGTGTTTTTCCCGTGAAAGATACTGCCCATGATAAACGGGTGGGACAGCCACTGGCCGTCAAGGAAATTCAGGATACAAGAATCCCCAATTTCCGGAATGATGACCGTTCCGCGATTAACTTTCACATTCCCACTGCCTTTCGCATCGCTTCCGGCGTCAAACGTCATCACAGGAATCCAGGTGTCACAGAACTTTTCGTCGAAAGTAAATTCGACCTTTACGCGCCCCATGCCGTCCGGGTCTTCGTTGTCCCATACTTTTACTTCGATCGGATTCGGTACGGGGACAGGCACATCGGCAGTCGGGACATATTTCAA
>JAITVG010000035.1 GCA_031285925.1 Tannerellaceae bacterium | reverse complement strand
TCTTCACCTTTAATATTCAATACACTCAGTTCCATTACTTTTCAATTAATAAGATTGAACCTTTTGATCCCGGAACAGATCCTTTAACCAATAAAAGATTATGTTCGGCAATTACCTTTATCACTTCCAGGTTCTGAACCGTTACTCGTTCATTACCCATTTGACCGGCCATACGCGTTCCCTTGAATACTTTTGCCGGATAAGAACAGGCACCGATAGAACCGGGTGCGCGCAGACGATTGTGCTGACCGTGGGTAGCCTGCCCTACTCCACCGAAACCATGGCGTTTTACAACACCTTGAAACCCTTTCCCCTTTGATGTGCCTACCACATCCACAAAACCGACATTTTCCAGGTAATCAACTGTGATTACATCACCCAGTTTATACTCGGTTTCAAAATTCTTGAACTCGGCCAAGTGCCTCTTGGGCGTTACTCCCGCTTTTTTGAAATGACCCATCTCCGGTTGCGGCGTGTGCTTCTCCTTTTTATCTTCGAAGCCCAACTGCAAAGATTGGTAACCATCATTCTCAAGCGTTTTAATTTGTGTAACGACACAAGGACCTACTTCGATAACAGTGCATGGAAGATTTTTTCCCTCGGCACTGAAAACGGATGTCATTCCGATTTTTTTTCCTAACAATCCTGGCATTTCACTTAATTATTTAATTATCTCACACTTTAATTTCAACCTCTACACCACTGGGTAATTCCAGTTTCATCAGTGCATCAACTGTTTTCGCAGTCGAGCTGTAAATATCGATCAACCTCTTGTAAGAAGAGAGTTCGAACTGTTCGCGGGACTTTTTGTTTACGAAAGTCGAACGGTTCACAGTAAAGATACGCTTGTGGGTCGGCAGAGGTATAGGACCGCTGACAACTGCACCTGTCGCCTTTACTGTCTTTACGATTTTTTCTGCGGATTTGTCTACCAGCGAATAATCGTAAGATTTCAATTTGATTCTAATTTTTTGGCTCATCAATGAATTATTAATAGTTATTAAATGGCGGGGAAAAGAGCCATTTCCTCTCCCCAGCCTTTTGTTTTATTTTATCAAGTCTACACGTCCCTGTACTTCTTTCAATACTTCTTTTGCAATAGCAGAAGAAACTTGCGAATAGTGAGAGAAGTGCATGGAAGAAGTGGCACGTCCCGAAGTAATCGTACGCAAAGCCGTCACATAACCAAATGTTTCAGCCAAAGGCACTTTCGCTTTTACGATACGTGCTCCGGTACGACTGGATTCCATACCTTCCACCTGACCGCGACGTTTGTTCAAGTCGCCGATTACATCACCCATGCTTTCTTCCGGGGTTACTACTTCGATCTTCATGATCGGCTCCATCAGAATAGGGCCTGCTTTAGCAGCAGCTTCTCTGAATGCTTGGATAGCGGCAATTTCGAAAGACAACTGGTCGGAGTCTACCGAGTGGTAAGAACCGTCGATCAACGTAACCTTCAATTGATCCAGCGGATAACCGGCCAAAACCCCGTTTTTCATTGCCTTTTCAAAACCTTTCTGAACAGAGGGAATAAATTCTTTCGGAATATTACCGCCTTTTACAACATCAACAAACTGTAATGTTCCTTCAAAGTCGGCATCTGCCGGTTCAACGCGAACAATGATGTCAGCAAACTTACCGCGGCCTCCGGATTGTTTTTTGTAAACTTCACGAAGTTCAACAGCTTCTGAAATTGCTTCCTTGTAAGTCACCTGAGGACGTCCCTGGTTACATTCCACCTTGAACTCGCGACGCAGGCGGTCGATAATAATATCCAAGTGAAGCTCACCCATACCGCTGATCACAGTCTGTCCCGTATCTTCGTTCGTTTGTACGCGGAATGTCGGATCTTCTTCAGCCAACTTGGCCAATCCCATACCCAGACGATCAAGGTCTTTCTGGGTTTTCGGTTCAACGGCAATACCGATAACCGGCTCCGGAAATTCCATGGATTCCAGCGTGATCGGATGCTTTTCGTCGCACAGCGTATCACCTGTACGAATATCCTTAAAGCCTACACCTGCGCCAATATCACCGCAACCAATCACCTCCATCGGATTTTGTTTGTTTGAGTGCATCTGGAACAGGCGGGAAATACGTTCTTTTTTGCCCGAACGGCTATTCAATACATAAGAACCGGCTTCCATTTGTCCGGCATAAACACGGAAGAAGCACAAACGGCCTACATACGGGTCGGTTGCGATCTTAAATGCCAGCGCAGTCAATGGCTCTTCAAACAGCGGCTTGCGGGTAACAACCTTGCTTGAGTCTTCCGGATCCGTACCTTCAATAATATCAACGTCGTCGGGACTCGGCAAATACGCACAAACGGAATTCAGTAAAGTCTGAACCCCTTTATTCTTGAAAGAAGAACCGCAAATCATCGGATTGATCTGCATACCGATAGTTCCTTTGCGGATAGCGACGCGAATTTCATCTTCAGTAATTGTGGAAGGATCGTCGAAATACTTTTCCATCAAAGCATCGTCGCATTCAGCCAGCACTTCGAGCATTTTGTCTCTCCATTCTTCAGCTTCCGCCAGCAAACCTGCCGGAATTTCTTCCACAGTATATTCGGCGCCCATAGTTTCATCATGCCAGAAAATCGCTTTCATCGTCACCAAATCAACCACACCTTTAAAGGTTTCTTCAGCTCCGATAGGTATTTGGATCGGACACGGGTTCGCACCTAAAACATCTTTAACCTGACGGACAACTTCAAAGAAGTTAGCGCCCGAGCGGTCCATTTTATTTACATAGCCAATTCTTGGTACATTATATTTATCCGCCTGACGCCATACCGTTTCCGATTGCGGTTCAACGCCGCCCACTGCACAAAATGCAGCAACAGCGCCATCCAGGATACGGAGCGAACGTTCTACCTCAACGGTGAAGTCTACGTGTCCCGGAGTGTCGATCAGGTTGACTTTATATTTATCATCTGCGTAGTTCCAGAAAGCGGTTGTCGCAGCAGAAGTAATGGTAATACCACGTTCCTGCTCCTGCGCCATCCAGTCCATGGTAGCGGCTCCATCATGCACTTCGCCGATCTTGTGAGTCAAACCGGTATAGAAAAGAATACGTTCCGAAGTAGTAGTCTTTCCCGCATCAATATGGGCCATGATACCAATGTTTCTGGTATACTTTAATTGTTCATCAGCTTTACTTGCCATTTTATTTTATTAAGGATTAAAATCTGAAATGAGCAAAAGCACGGTTAGCTTCTGCCATTCTATGCATATCTTCTTTACGTTTGAACGCACCCCCCTGACCGTTGAATGCATCGACAATTTCCGCAGCCAATTTATCGGCCATGGTTTTTCCTCCACGCTTGCGGGCATAAAGGATCATATTTTTCATTGAAACGGACTCTTTACGATCCGGACGAATCTCGGTTGGCACCTGGAAAGTAGCTCCACCTACGCGGCGGGATTTCACTTCGACCTGAGGAGTGATATTGTCGAGTGCAGCTTTCCAAACTTCGAGAGAGGACTTTTCTTCATTAGGCAGTTTTGCCTTTACAGTTTCCAGAGCGGAATAAAAGATCGTGAAGGCAACACTCTTTTTGCCGTCGTACATCAAATGGTTTACAAATCTTGTAACCTTTACATCACCGAAGACCGGATCCGGGAGGATCTGTCTTTTCTTTGGTTTTGTCTTTCTCATTTTCTCTAAAAAATTTTTGTTCTTGTGTTTGGTTGGTCTGTCTTCAACAAGCTACGCTTAGCCGTTTACTCAACCTGTATATCCAAATACTCAAACCGCTTTAATTACTTTTTAAAAATCTCAGTTTGAAGGGGTAAAACTACTTCTTCTTCTTTGCGGGAGCTGCTGCCGGAGCCGCTTTACCTGCTTTCGGACGTTTCGCTCCGTATTTGGAACGGCGTTGCGTACGGCCGTTTACTCCTGCTGTATCCAGTGTGCCGCGAACGATGTGGTAACGTACCCCCGGTAAGTCTTTCACACGGCCTCCGCGTACAAGTACGATAGAGTGCTCCTGTAAATTGTGGCCTTCGCCCGGAATGTAAGAGTTCACCTCTTTACCGTTCGTCAAACGTACCCTCGCTACTTTGCGCATCGCAGAGTTCGGCTTTTTAGGAGTAGTAGTGTAAACACGTACACAAACGCCACGTCTTTGCGGACATGCATCCAGTGCAGGTGATTTACCTTTTACAACCAAAGATTCCCTTCCTTTTCTAACTAATTGTTGAATTGTAGGCATTTCTCTTTTCTTTTAAACTTAATATATCTCAAAAAATTCTTATTCCTTTTTAATGTCAGGGCGGCAAAGATACGTATTATTTCTCATAATACCAGCGAGTTACGACTGTAATCATCTTTCAGTATGCGCCAAAACGGTGCAAAGGTAGTTATTATCAGGCTATGAAACGATATATGCTATATATCTATTCCTGATTATTAAATATAATTAACATGATAAGGGTAGGGGCGACCCTCGCGGTCGCCCTAAAGTAGTCAAAGTAGTCAGAGTAGTCAAGTAGGAGAACCTCGCGCGCATAAATGGAATCAAAGAAAGAAAAGGAAAGAAAAAGTAAAGAAAAAGAAAGTAAAGAAAAAGAAAAAGAAAAAGAAAAAGGAAAAGAAAAAGGAAAACAAGGGGGAAAACAGCAAAAATCATCTAATTCCTTTTTGCAAACCGTCTAAACGCTTTTTAAAAACAATTAGACCACCTCGGAAAGGGGATTAGATGATTTTCGCGTACTTTCGCGTACTTTCGCGTACTTTCACGTACTTTCACGACATTAAGTGACGCTAACTGACGCTAATCGACATTAAGTGTAAAACGCCATTTTTCACTGTCTTACCTTTGTCCCCGTGGAAAGGCGAACGAATGCCCGAACACGAAAATTGATCAATCAAACTAAAAATTATGGTTTTACTCCTCCACTATCGATACCACTTCTACTTCAAATTTCAAAGTAGTATAAGGCGGGATGACACCGTTGCCGCCACCGGTGCTCCCGTATCCCATATTGGAACTTACCCATATTTCCCAGCGATCGCCCACGTGCATGTTCTGAAGGGCGGTCGTAAAACCGTCGACATTATTACTCACAGTAAATTCCGCTGCATTTTTATAGGGAGGCTCGACCGAATCAAACACCTGACCTGCTTTGATATTGTTGATCTTATCCGAGTTGTAAGTCACCACAAACGAACCGGTATAGTAACATTTCACCTTGCTGTTAAAATATATCTGCTCTGTACCTTCTCCTTCTTTCAGCACTTTATAATAGATAGACCCGGCATTGCTTTGAGATTTCAACGCTTTATACTCGCTGTTCGCCGAAATATTGAAGAAGGCTTCTTGGTTCAGTCTTGCCCATTCCACATCGACATCTTCCTCATCGTCCTTTTCGCTGCACGACATTGCCGCCAATGCACACCATATTATTATGACCGGATACCAAAACTTTTTCATCACTGTCTGTTTTTAAATTATTTCTTTCAACATGTTTTTCATACTTACCTTTCCGGCGATAATCTCCGGCAATTGATCAATCGCCACCCGCTCCTGCTCCATCGTGTCGCGGAAGCGGATCGTTACGCAACTGTCTTCCAGCGTCTGATGGTCTACCGTGATGCAGTAGGGCGTGCCGATCGCATCCTGCCGGCGGTAACGCTTGCCGATGGAATCCTTCTCGTCGTACTGACAACGGAAGTCAAAACGAAGCGCGTCGATAATCTCTTCTGCCTTTTCCGGCAGTCCGTCCTTTTTCACCAGAGGCATTACCGCCAATTTAACCGGCGCAAGCGCGGGAGGCAGCTTCAATACCACGCGGGATTCCCCGTTCTCCAGTGTCTCTTCGCAGTAGGAACCGGCCAGTACACTCAGAAAACAGCGGTCTACCCCGATTGAAGTTTCAATCACGTAAGGCGTGTAGCTTTTATTCAGCTCCGGATCAAAATACTGCATCTTCTTGCCGGAATATTTTTCGTGCTGGCTCAAGTCGAAGTCCGTACGGCTGTGGATTCCTTCCACTTCCTTGAATCCGAAAGGCATTTCAAATTCAATATCGGTAGCCGCGTTTGC
>JAITVG010000280.1 GCA_031285925.1 Tannerellaceae bacterium | reverse complement strand
TAAACTGATTAAAGACATAGCAATGAAACAATACGCTCTCATCATCCTGTTCTGCTTCTTATCTTATGCGTCTTATGCGCAGGACATGGCTTCCCTATTTGCCGGAATGCCGGATCGTTACCTGCCCCAACTGGAATCCGCCTGGAGAAAAGATTTGATCGACTTGTACAGCTCCGGCAAAACAGCTCGTCTGGAGAACATGATCTCGGGCTATTCCGAACTGAAGATGCTGACGACGGATTATCTGCTGCTGCAAACAACGGAAAGGAGTACGCTGGAAATGAAATTATTGCCTTTGGTCAATAATACATATATTATCTGTGCCGTATCGACCGTTTATGCTCCGACGCCCGATAGCCGGGTATTGTTTTTCTCGCCGGAGTGGGAGGTGCTGGAGGTTGGAGATATGTTCGTTCCGCCCGCGGCGGACTGGTTTCTGAAAGAAGATGCAGACAGGGAAAGCGATGCTTATCCGGATGCCGTTTCCCGCCTCGATATGGAATTGATCCATTACCGGCTTGATCCGGAATCTCTCAAGCTGACGGCCGTTTATACTACTTCCGAATATTTGAGTAAAGAAGACCGGGAGAAAGTCGCCCCTTATCTCAAGACAGAGCCTAAAGTCTACATTTGGGAGAAATACCGCTTCAAGGAATAAAGCGCAGACCTACACACATGGCAAAGAAGAAGTTTTACGTTGTATGGAATGGTGTAACCCCCGGCGTTTACGACAACTGGACGGATTGCAAGTTGCAGGTTGAGGGTTATCAGGGCGCCAAATACAAATCCTTTGAATCCCGCGACGCGGCTGCGGAAGCGTATGAGAATGGGTATTTTGAATACCTCAAAAAAGCCCCCACTACCCCTCCAACCTCCCCGAAAGAGAGGCTTCAAGACACAATCTTATCGCAAATATCTACTTCGGAAGCCGGTGAGGTTCCCGTTTGGGAGAGTATTTCCGTAGATGCAGCATGTAGCGGTAATCCCGGTGATATGGAATACCGCGGAGTTTATACCGCCACCGGACAGGAACTTTTCCGGATAGGCCCTTTCAAAAAAGGGACGAATAACGTAGGTGAATTTCTGGCGCTGGTTCATGGCTTGGCACTTCTTCAGCAGAAAAACAGTGATTTGCCTGTTTATTCGGACAGCATGAATGCAATGAAATGGGTAAAGAATAAAAAGGCAAAGACGCTTTTGGCGAGGGTGCCGGAGAACGAACAGGTGTTCGCCCTGATCGAACGCGCCGAGAAATGGTTGAAGACCCATACATACAAGAACCGAATACTCAAATGGAATACCGCCGAATGGGGCGAGATCCCGGCGGATTTCGGGCGCAAATAGCATGAAGATCATAGCCGACAATACAATCCCCTTCCTAAAAGGAATTATCGAACAGGCAGGAGAGGTTACTTATCTTTCTTCCGCCGGGTTTACCGCCGGGGCAGTCAGGGATGCGGATCTGCTGATTGTGCGCAGCGTGGATAGATGCAGCCGGGAAATACTGAAAGGGAGCCGGGTGAAACTGATTGTTACGGCTACGATCGGTTATGATCATATCGACACCGCCTATTGCGAGGAGGCGGGAATAACCTGGAGAAATGCGCCGGGGAGTAATGCCGAATCCGTGGCGGAATACGTGTTGGCCTCACTGATCCGCTTATCCATGCGCACCAAAGAGCCATTGGCCGGCAAGACGGTTGGGATAGTCGGCGCAGGGCATGTGGGAACCAAAGTGGAATACCTCTGCAAAAGTTACGGTATGCGAATATTGCGCAATGATCCGCCACGGGCGGAACAGGAAGGGGCGGAGGGATTTGTTTCATTGCAGGAGATCGCCGAAAGAGCCGACATTATAACTCTCCATACTCCATTAACAGAGGGGAAATATCCGACTTATCATTTGGTAGATAAAGCGCAGGTCAATGCGTTTGCGCGCAAGCCTTGGCTGATCAATACCGGCCGGGGAGCCGTAACCGACACCGCCGCCTTGCTCGAAGGGATGACAAACGGGAAAATCGGAGCCATGGTCATGGATTGCTGGGAGAACGAACCGCATATTTCACTTCCTTTGCTGGCGCAAACAGTCATAGCCACTCCCCATATCGCCGGTTTCTCTGCCGACGGCAAGGCCAATGCTACCCGTATGTGTCTGGAGGAGATCAGTCACTTTTTCCGGTTGGAGATCAAAGACATGGAAAAGATAACGCCTTCCGCCCCGGCGCATCCGGTGATAGACCTCGATCTATATACCTCCAACCGCATAGAGCAGGCAATCCTTTCCTCTTTCGACCCCATACCCGCCGACCGGGCTTTACGTGAAGAACCCCGCCGGTTCGAATCGTTCCGCGCCCACTACAATCATCCGCGCGAATTTAGCGCATACAGCATTGCGAACGCAACATCGACGGAGGCTTCCCTCTTGCAATCCCTTGGCTTTCGGATGCGATTTACACCCTGACTTCAATGGTCTACGGTACGGTCGCCACACCGAAGGAAAGAGTGCGTAAAATAGTAAGTTATAATAGAAATGCGAAAAACTACCGTGGTTTTTAGTTAATAGCCGTATATTTGTCGCTGATAATTATTAAATATACATCTATAACCTATAATAATTAAAGTATTTATGAAAATGATTTTAAAAACAGGAATGTTGGGTGCAGTTGCCTGCGCCTTGCTTGCATCCTGCGCTCAGGAGGCAAATGTATTGACGGAAGCCGAAAAGGCGGAAGGCTGGGAACTGCTGTTCGACGGACAGACAATGAACGGATGGAGAGATTACAACGGAACGGCGCTCACCGAACCCTGGCACGTGGTGGACGGTTGTATTCAGGCTAAAGGAGCCGGAAGCGACGGTACGGGATACATCGTTACGGATAAAATGTATGAAAACTTTGAACTGTCGTGGGACTGGAAACTGACCAAGGGCGGAAACAGCGGAATGCTTTATCACGTGGTGGAACGCCCGCAATATAAGGTCCCCTACGTAACCGGCCCGGAATATCAATTGCTCGACGTGCCCAACTTCCCCGATCAATTGGAAGAATGGCAGAAACTTGGCGTAGACTATGCCATGT
The DNA here is from genome assembly GCA_031285925.1 of Tannerellaceae bacterium. Lineage (GTDB taxonomy): Bacteria > Bacteroidota > Bacteroidia > Bacteroidales > Tannerellaceae > QVMG01. Next base: position 16,431 of record JAITVG010000280.1, on the reverse strand, counting down.
ACCTGCCCGATCAGTCGAAGATGAATGTGAATCCTTACGGAAAGTGGAACAACTCAAAGATCGTATTCGACAACGGACACGTGGAACACTGGCTCAACGGCGAAAAGATTCTCGAATTTGAAGCATGGACAGACGACTGGCACGCGCGCAAGAACAGCGGCAAATGGGCGAATGCCCCGGAATACGGTTTAGCCAAAAAGGGTGTGATCTGCTTGCAGGATCATGGCAACCCGGCGTCTTTCCGCAACATCAAAATAAAGGAATTACCGCGCAAAGCAGGAGAAGAGGTTGCGTTATTTAACGGGAAAGACCTCACCGGCTGGGAGCCTTACGGCACGGAACTATGGTACGTAAAGGACGAATTACTTTATTGCGAAAGCGGCCCCGACAAGAAATACGGCTATCTGGCTACCCGCGATTATTATGACAACTACGACCTGACCGTTGAGTTCAAACAGGAGGCCGACGGTAATTCCGGCGTATTCGTGCGTTCTTTCATCGAAGAAGATGTGAAAGTAAACGGATGGCAGATAGAAGTTGCACCCAAGGGACATGGTTCCGGCGGGATTTACGAATCGTACGGCCGCGGATGGATCGCACAGATTACGAAAGAACAGGAAGAGTACCTGAAAGTCGGCGACTGGAATACGATGCGTATCAAAGTTCAGGGCAATAACGTCACTTCCTGGTTGAACGGCAATGAAATGGTGAACCTCACCGATGCAAAGATCGGAGCCGGACAGGGACGTATCGCACTTCAAATCCATGACGGCGGAGGCATAAAGGTAGCATGGCGCAACCTTAAACTTAAAACGTTGTAAGCACTTCCTTTAAACACAGAGACACAAAGGACACGGAGTTTTTTTATTTTGTTCATTATCTGAATAATAAAAAAACTCCGTGTCCTCTGTGCCTCTGTGTTTAATCTCTTATATTGACTTTTGACACACTCTATACGATTAAAATTCCCTCTTTAGCCTTTCCAGTATCTCGAATACCGCCGGGCAGGTTTCCGCATTCCGCAGGGTAAGGGAATGGATTTGATAAAACTTTTTCCTGTCGGTATGCGGATATTCACGACATGCTTTCGGTCGGTACTCATAGATGCTGCAATAATTGTCGGCACATAAGAAGGGACAGGGCATTTCCTTAAACACATAGTCCTTATCTTCATCTATGCGTAAGTAGCGCGACACAACATCCTGAGGTTTAATACGCAAGGCAGAAGCAATACGATCTATATCCTTGTCGGCCAGTCGAGGCCCGAGCGAGCGGCAGCAATTGGCACATGCCAGACAATCAATCTCACCGAATACTTCTTCGTGAAGCAAATGTACCGCATCGTCCAATTCGCGCATCCGGTTCTTTTTGATACCTTTAAAGAACTGCCGGTTTTCCTTTTCCGCTTTCTTCGCTCTTTCGGGTAAATCGTTCAGCCTTTCAGCCGGCCGGCAATCATTCATTCTCCCAGCGCCTGCGCTATATCCGCAATAATATCTTCCGCGTTTTCTATACCGGTGGAGAAGCGGATCAGATCCGGATTAATGCCGGCTTCGAGTAATTGCTCGTTGCTCAACTGCCGGTGCGTATGGCTGGCGGGATGAAGCACGCACGAACGCGCGTCGGCTACATGCGTAACGATAGCAACCAGCTTGAGGCTGTCCATAAACCGGATAGACTCTTCACGGCCGCCCTTCAATCCGAAACAAAGAACGCCGCAAGTGCCGCCGGGCATATACTTCTGCGCCAGCTCATGATATTTATTACTTTTCAGTCCCGGATAATTAACCCACGCTACTTTCTCGTTATTCTCCAGCCATTCGGCTACGGCCAGTGCGTTTTTGCAATGTTGCGGCATACGCAAATGAAGGGTTTCCAGTCCGATATTGAGCAGGAAGGCATTTTCGGGAGCCTGTATGGAACCCAGGTCGCGCATTAGTTGGGCAGTCGCCTTGGTGATATAGGCTCCCTTACCGAACGCTTTGGAGTAGGTTAAACCATGATAGGATTCGTCCGGCGTGCAAAGCCCCGGGTATTTATCGGCATACGTATCCCAGTTGAAGTTACCACTATCCACAATACAACCTCCTACGGCAGTCGCATGGCCATCCATATATTTTGTCGTGGAATGAGTTACAATATCGGCGCCCCACTCGAACGGGCGGCAATTGATCGGCGTAGGGAACGTATTGTCTACAATCAGGGGAACTCCATGTTTATGCGCAATGCGGGCAAACTTTTCAATATCCAGAACCGCAACGCCCGGATTGGATAAAGTTTCTCCGAACAGTGCTTTTGTGTTGGGACGGAAAGCCTTTCCGATTTCTTCTTCGGAAGCATCCTGATCGATAAACGTACATTCTATTCCGAGTTTCTTCATCGTAACGGCAAACAGGTTGTAGGTTCCACCATAAATACTTGTTTGCGCAACAAAATGATCACCGGACTCACATATATTAAATAAGGCGTAGAAATTGGCAGCCTGCCCCGAAGAAGTCAGCATCCCGGCTAAACCACCCTCAAGCGCCGTGATTTTTGCCGCGACGGCATCGTTTGTAGGGTTCTGAAGGCGGGTATAAAAATAACCGCTGTCTTCGAGATCGAATAAACGTGCCATCTGCTCACTCGTATCATATTTGAATGTAGTACTCTGATAAACGGGCAACACACGGGGTTCTCCTTTTTTCGGTTGCCATCCGGCCTGCACACACAGTGTTCCGGGTTTAAATTGATTTTTCATACGTCTTTTTTGTTAAATTGATTATTTAGAAGCAGCAAATATATAAAAATACTACCTATACTTTGTCATTTCGTAAAAGTTTCGTTCCTTTGCATCCGCTTTACGTAATCGCTGTCCGGAAATGTTGCCGGATATATTGCGTTTCAATAACAATAACTAAAAAGCTATAAAACAATGGATTTTATTAAAATTGCCGAAGAGGCATTTAATTCAAAAAAGGAACTTCCGACTTTCAAAAGCGGAGATACCGTTACGGTTGCTTACCGTATCAAGGAAGGGAACAAGGAACGTATACAGCAGTATAGGGGCGTTGTGATCCGCATTTCGGGACATGGGGACAAAAGACGTTTTACGGTTCGTAAAATGTCGGAAAATATTGGGGTGGAAAGAATATTCCCCATGGATTCTCCTTTCATAGACAGTATAACTGTAAATAAAATCGGTAAGGTTCGCCGTGCCAAATTGTATTATCTGCGTTCACGCACAGGTAAAAAGGCAAGAATCAAAGAAAAAAGAATCTAAATTTTTTTCTTCATAACAATAAAAAGGCTGTTCGATTATTCGAATGGTCTTTTTTTGTATATTGCGAAACTTTTCTCTTCTCTTCATCTTATGCCTGTACAACATGGATAATATTAAAAATCTGATCATAGACTTTGGCGGTGTCATCATAAACCTGACACGCAACAGGTGTATCGATGCCTTTGCGCACTTAGGCATGGATGTACGCGAACAGTTGGGAGCTACCGTTTCTTCCTGCCGGAAAAACCTGTTCATGCAACTGGAAAAGGGAGAACTTTCGCCCGCAGACTTTCGCGACGATATTCGGGAATACTCCAATCGTACATTGTCCGACAAGGAAATCGACGATGCCTGGATCGCCATGCTGGGCGATGTGCCGGAATATAAACTTGATTTGCTGTTGCAACTCAAAAAGGAATATAACACCATGCTGCTCAGCAATACCAACAGCATACACTGGGAATGGGCGAAACAAAATGTATTTACCCGCGAAGGACATACCGTCGGCGACTTTTTCCATAGAATATATCTCTCCTACGAACTGAATATGGAAAAACCCGACCGGGAAATCTTCGATCATGTACTGAACGACGCGCGGATATTACCGGAGGAAACATTGTTTATCGACGATGCCCCCGTCAATTGTAAAGCCGCGGAAGCCTTGGGTATCAGAACCTACACTCCGGAACCTCGCGAAGACTGGTCTTTCCTTTTCCGGAAATAGTTGCCTCGTCCGAACTCTCCCCTGAAAGCATCTCAATGCCTCCCGAAAATCATCTAATTGCCTTTAGAAAGTCATCTAAACGGTTTTAAAAGTCATCTAAACGGTTTCGGGAAAGCATCTAAATGATTTTCGAAAGTTATATGCTATTGATTTACAATATTTTACGAACAGTCAAAAAACTTTTGGCTGTTCGTTTTTTTTGGTTACATTTGGTTCGTGATAAAACCATTAAAAAAATTCAAGATATGAAAACCTTTTTATTTCTTTTGTGCATGGCCGGCATGATTGCCTGTTCTTCTCCGAAATGGGAATTGGTATGGGAAGAAAACTTCGATCAAACCGGCGGTTTCGACGAAACTTACTGGAGTAAAATCCCGCGTGGAACGTCGGACTGGAATAATTACATGTCGGACTACGACTCTCTCTTTGCCGTGCAGGACGGTAAACTTATCCTGCGGGGAATAGTGAATAATGTGCTTCCCGGCGATACGGCTCCGTTCCTGACCGGTGGTGTTTTCTCCAAAGACAAATTCTTATTTGAACCGGAAGGGCGTGTGGAGATCCGGGCTAAACTGTTCGGTGCACGCGGAGCATGGCCTGCAATATGGATGTTGCCGCAGGTAGGGAAATGGCCGGATGGCGGTGAGATTGATATTATGGAACGGTTGAACGGTGAAAGTATCGCCTACCAGACTGTGCATTCCCGTTATACCCATACGCCTGGAATAAAAGAACCGCCTTCGAGTGCGACCGACACGATCGATCCCGGCGATTATAATGTTTACAGCGTGGAACTGTATGCCGACAGCCTTTCCTTCTACATAAACGATACGCATACGTTCACTTATCCGCGCGTGAAAACGGATATAGAGGGTCAGTTTCCTTTCGTGAAACCGTTCTATCTTTTAATCGACATGCAGTTGGGAGGATCGTGGGTTGGCGCCGTCGGTGCGGAGGATTTGCCGGTGGAAATGTGGATCGACCGGGTGAGGTATTATAAAAGGAAGTAGTCATCGCTTCGCTTAGTAGTCAAAGTAGTTATCATTCGCTTCGCTCATTAGTAGTCAAGTAGAATTTCTACTTTAACTACTTGACTACTTTGACTACTAAGCGAAGCGATGACTACTAAGCCCAAAGGGCTGATGGCTACTCTGACTACTAAGCGAATCGATGACTACTAAGCCCAAAGGGCTGATGACTACTTTGAAATCAGATATTCGGCGATCTGTACGGCATTCAGTGCGGCTCCCTTTTTGATCTGGTCGCTTACCGTCCAAAACGTTAAGCCGTTGGGATTACTGATGTCTTTACGGATGCGCCCCACGTATACGGGATCTTTACCGGAAATAAAAAGCGGCATCGGATAAACCTTTTCGGCCGGTTTGTCCTGAAGAATAATTCCTTCGGCGGATGCAAAAGATTCGCGTGCTTCTTCCACGCTTACCGGACGTTCGGTTTCCACCCAGATTGCTTCACTGTGTGCGCGCATTACCGGAACGCGAACGCAGGTTGCGCTCACTTCAACGTCGGAGTGCATGATCTTGCGCGTTTCGTGGTACATCTTCATTTCCTCTTTCGTATATCCGTTGTCGGTAAATACGTCTACCTGTGGAATCAGGTTGTAGGCCAATTGGAAAGCGAATTTATCCACCGTCGGCTCTTCTCCTTTCAGCAGCTGTTCGTATTGCTTAACAAGTTCGGCCATGGCCGTCGCCCCTGCACCGCTTGCCGATTGATAGGTGGATACATGAACACGTTTGATATGCGAAATCTTTTCAATCGCTTTCAAGGCGACTACCATCTGGATCGTCGTACAGTTAGGATTGGCAATGATGCCGCGCGGACGGTTGAGGGCGTCTTCCGCATTCACTTCGGGAACTACCAGCGGAACGTCGTTGTCCATACGGAATGCACTTGAGTTGTCGATCATAACGGCGCCGTGCTTCGTGATCGTATCGGCAAACTCAACAGACGTACTTCCGCCTGCGGAAACAAAAGCAATGTCGATACCCTTGAAGTCGTCGTTATGTTTGAGTTCCTTTACCGTGTACTGTTTATTACGGAAGTTATACACACGTCCGGCACTGCGGGATGAACCGAATATGACAAGTTCATCCATCGGGAAACTTCTTTCGTCGAGCACACGCAGAAACTCCTGTCCCACGGCTCCACTTACTCCAACAATTGCTACTTTCATTTTAAGCACGAATTAATTTGATTAGTAAAAAATAGTAATACCTTTGTTGCAGGCAATATATATACCTTGCAACTTACATTATGTAATTTATTGGGGGGCAAAGGTAACAAAACAGAAACAAAACCTTTCGATTATGAAACATTTCTTCTTGATTTCCATGATTTTACTTTCTTTTTTTACTTCGGCACAACTCCGGGAAACCTTCAACGGCCCGGAGGTGGCAAGCGCATATCCCTGGTCGGGAGATACGGATCGTTTCATAATAAATGCGGAAAAAGAATTGCAACTGAACGGCAATGCCGGCGGAGGGGAAGCTAAACTTTATCTTTCCTCCGTTCCCCTATACGGCAACGAATGGCGTGGGAAAGCCCGGAGCGAATACCAGGGAACGGCCGGAAATTATTTCCGCTTTTTCCTCTGGTGTGAAAGGCCGGATCTGGAAATGTCGGGAGAAGCTGTTTATGTACGTATGGGATATTCCAAAAACAACATAGCGCTTTGCTACCAACGAGGGAACGTAGCTAAAAAAACACTGATCGAAGGGCGTACCCTGTTTAATGAACCGCGAGAAGTGGAGTTTAAAGTAATTATAGACGAAGCAGGGAATTGCACGTTATACAGCCGTGCCGGCGAAGAAGAATTTTATGAAGAGGGTAAGGCTAGCATACCGGTATCCGACGGCTATGGTTACTATATGATAGGAATAAAATACAGTTCCCCGCACGGAAAGGATAAATACGTGGATGATCTCTACATTAAAAATATAAGTACTTCGGAAGATCCGGGAACGGAAAAGCCTCTTCCGCCGCTTGTGCTTAAAGAGGTCGAACAGGAAAACGCGGAAGAATTGGTGCTGTATTTTAATCGTCCGGTAATGGGCGATGATGCCGTTTTCAGTTTATCCGAACTGGGAGAAGCCAATGTGATTTATCAATCCGAAGATGAACTGATTCTGAAACCGGTTTGGAATAAATCGCGGGAGAAAGGCAGGGAGTATACATTATATTATAGTAACTTGTTCGACGAAGACGGTAATGATTGCAAGGGGGAATATACCTTTGTATCCCTGTATGGCACTGTGGCGGAGGAACCGGAAGAACCCAAACCTTCCGCACCGGGGATTATCCGTATCAACGAAGTAATGGCCGACCCGAACGGATTAACCGAATTGCCTCCGACGGAATATGTGGAATTGTACAATACTTCTTCCCAAACAATTTCCCTGGCGGGATGGACTTTTGTTTACGGGGATACCCGCGTGGCTTTGGCTGATTTCGATTTCCCGGCAGACAGTTACCTTCTCCTGTTCAGGGAAGGCAGGGAGGTTGCGGTAGACAAGGGGGGGAAGGTGATGCCTTTGGCAAAGTTTCCCGTGCAGTTGGCGAATACCGGTAAGAAATTGCAATTACTGGATTCTTCGGACAACCCGGTCGATGAGGTGACTTACGGAAAAGCGAAGGCCGGGCGATCATGGGAATGGTCGGAGGATGGCTGGGCATTGTCGGAAGACAGGCGGGGAGGTACGCCGGGGAGTGTAAACTCCACTCCATCGGATAAGCCGGAAAAGCCGGAAGAACCGGAAAAGCCCGTCGATCCATCTGCCCCGGAAGAAACGGAAGTGCAGCCTTTCGACATCGTATTCAATGAACTCTTGCCCAATCCGTATGCAGGCGGAAGCGAATACGTCGAATTGTATAACCGCTCCGGTGAGTATCGCTCATTAAAAGGCCTTTCCGTCGCTGTGAGAAAAACCGACGGTACACTCGCCAGTCCCTGTAAACTGACCGACATCTCCACTGTTTTGGATCCGGGAGAATATGCTCTTCTGGCAAAGGACGACGAGGGTGTTTATCCGTATTACCGGATACCTTCTTCGGAAAATATATATAAAGTAAAATTGCCGATACTGCATAATAACGGATCGACATTGGTGCTGTTTCAAACCGTAGACGGGACGGTGATCGATGAAATAACTTATTCTTCCAAATGGCATCACACTTCCATACGGGAAGAAAAGGGAATTGCCCTGGAACGGATAGATCCTGACGGGGAAACACAGGATGAATCGAACTGGACTTCGGCGGCGGAAAATGTGGGTTACGGAACACCCGGTTATCAAAATTCGCAATACATGAAACAACAAGGAGAAGGCGGAGTTCCTGCCGGAATCAACAAACCGGAATATTCGCATCAGACAGGCCTCTACTCGATCCTTTACAATATGGACAGACCGGGGTATCGCTGCCGTGCTTTCATTTACAATCTTTCGGGACAACGTGTAGCCGAGGTCGCCAATAACGAATTGACCGGCACGAACGGAGAACTTACATGGGATGGCTACGGATACCAAAAATCCAAACTTCCCCCCGGCCTCTACATCTTCTATATTGAGTTATATCACGGCGAAGGCATTGCCGAAAGATATAAGGAGGTGTTTCTGGTGCATTAGAGGTGTGTCTATACCGTTTTCGGACGAACACGCAGGTTAGCCCCTACTTAATTCCGCCAACGGGTATATCCTATATGTTTATTTTCTAACTTTGCAGTCATTCTATTAATTATAATCGCGCTATTAGCAATAATTATTATGTCAGAACAAACAAGAGTGACAACTTTAGATAAAGTTGTTGTCCGTTTTTCGGGAGACTCGGGAGACGGAATGCAATTGACCGGGACAATCTTTTCCAACCTGTCGGCGATTTTAGGGAATGATATATCTACTTTCCCCGATTTCCCCGCAGAAATCCGTGCGCCGCAAGGATCGTTGAGCGGAGTATCCGGCTATCAGGTACATCTGGGATCAAGAAAAATATTCACGCCCGGCGATAAAGCCGATGTGCTGGTGGCCATGAACCCTGCCGCGCTGAAAGTGAACGTAAAGTTCCTTAAACCCGATTCTATCGTGATCATCGACACGGATTCATTCCAAAAAAGCGACCTAGACAAGGCTTTATTCACGACCGACGATCCGTTTGCGGAACTCGGATTAACCACGGTGCAGGTGGTAGCTGCCCCCATTTCTTCGATGGTGAAGGACGGGCTGGCTGAATTTGGTCTGGACAACAAATCGGCGCTCCGTTGCAAGAACATGTTCGCGCTCGGACTGGTATGCTGGCTGTTCGAACGTCCGATGGAAAGCGCCATGCACATGCTTGAAAATAAGTTTTCCAAAAAACCGACGATCGCCAAGGCCAATATCAAGGTATTGACCGACGGTTACAACTATGGGCACAACATACACGCACGGGTTTCTACCTACCGCATTGAAAGCAGGCAAAGCGAACCGGGCTTCTATACGGACATTAACGGGAACAAGGCCACTTCCTACGGTTTGATCGCCGCTGCGGAAAAAGCAGGATTAAAACTTTTCCTGGGCAGTTATCCGATCACACCGGCTACCGATATTCTGCAGGAACTGTCTGCCCGCAAGGAATTAGGCGTAAAGGGATTGCAGTTTGAAGACGAAATCGCCGGTATTTGTACTGCCATTGGCGCCGGTTTTGCCGGTGCTTTAGGCGCCACATCTACTTCCGGCCCGGGACTTGCACTGAAGAGCGAAGCGATCGGCCTTGCCGTGATTTCGGAAATTCCTTTGGTAATCGTCGATGTACAACGCGGCGGCCCTTCTACCGGACTGCCTACGAAAAGCGAACAGACCGACCTGATGCAGGCTCTTTACGGGCGCAACGGGGAAAGCCCCGCGGTTGTGATCGCGGCTGCTACTCCGACCGACTGTTTCGACGCCGCCTACTGGGCTGCCAAATTAGCCGTTGAACACATGACCCCGGTTATTCTTCTGACCGATTCCTATATCGCGAACGGTTCTTCCGCATGGCGTTTGCCCGACCTGGAGAAGTATCCGGAGATCAAACCGCCCTACGTGGATCAATACGACGGGGAACGCCCGTGGAAACCTTATCGCAGAAATCCTGAAAATCTGGTTCGCTATTGGGCTGTTCCGGGAACGCCGGATTACATGCACCGTATCGGCGGTTTGGAAAAGGATTTCGATAACAGTTCAATCTCTACCGATCCGATTAACCACCAGAAGATGGTTGAAACCCGTCAGGCCAAGGTAGATAAGATCGCGGATTATATTCCCGAACTGGAGGTTATCGGCGACCGGGATGCTGAATTGCTGATTGTGGGCTGGGGCGGCACCTACGGACATCTGTACGAAGCGATGGAAACCATGCAGGAAAACTGCAGGAAAGTGGCGTTCGCCCATTTCAAATTCATCAGCCCGCTACCACGGAATACGGAAGAAGTATTGAAAAGATACAAAAAGGTGGTGGTTGCCGAACAGAACAAAGGGCAGTTTGCCAACTATCTCCGCAGTAAAGTTTCGGGATTTAATCCGTATAAGTTTAACCGCGTGAAAGGCCAGCCGTTTGTGGTGAGCAGACTGGTGGAAGAATTTACTAAAATAATGGAGGAATAAGTCATGGAAGAAACAGTAAAATATCAGCCGAAAGATTATAAAAGCGACCAGTATGTACGCTGGTGTCCGGGTTGCGGCGACCATGCGGTGTTGAATTGTATCCACAAGGCTATGGCGCAATTGGGCGTTGCCCCGAAAGACATTGCGGTGATCTCCGGGATCGGTTGCTCTTCCCGTTTACCTTATTATATGAATACCTACGGGTTTCATACCATCCACGGACGTGCCGCCGCCATTGCCACCGGTGTGAAAACTGCGCGCACCGACCTGAATGTCTGGGTGATGACGGGCGACGGCGACTGCCTGGCTATCGGAGGGAATCACTTTATTCATGCCGTGCGCAGAAACGTCGATCTCAATATCGCGCTGTTCAACAACAAGATCTACGGCTTGACGAAGGGGCAGTATTCGCCGACTACCGATCGTGGCTTCGTGAGTAAGAGTTCTCCCTACGGAACCGTGGAAGAACCGTTTATTCCCGCCGAACTGACAATGGGCGCACGCGGTACTTTCTTTGCCCGCACGATCGACGTGGATTTGAAGAACACGACCGAAGTAATGGAGTCGGCTGCCCGCCATAAAGGCACTTCCGTTGTTGAAGTGCTGGTGAACTGCGTGATCTTTAACGATGGCATCCACAAGCAAATCACGGACAAGGAATATCGCCCGGAACGGACGATCCTTTTGCGCCACGGCGAAAAAATGCTGTACGGAAAGGACAACAACAGGGGAATCGTGCTGGACGGCCTTAAACTGAAAGCAGTTACTCTCGGCGAAGGCGGTTACACTTTGGACGACGTGCTTGTACACGACGCCCACGCGGAAGACAACACGCTCCATCTGATGCTGGGAATGATGGGAGGCGATATGCCTGTCGCTTTAGGCATCGTCCGCGACGTTGCCGCCCCTGTCTACGATGAGGAAGTAGAGAAGCAAATCGCACAGGTACAAGCCGTGAATCCGGTGCGCAGCCTGAAAGAACTTCTGATGAAGGGAGAGGTATGGGAAGTGAAGTAGCAAGACAAATAGTAATTGCATAAATGAAAAAAGGAAGAAAGCTTTTACCCTTTCTTCCTTTTTTATTCAAAAGAAACTGATAAAAATCATTAAAAACAAATTCAAAACAATTTCTTAATAAAAACTTCACAATAAATATCCAATTTTGCCAAATATTAATCACTTAAAAATAGTTTTAAACGTATGAAAAAAATGAAGCATCTATTAGTATTAGCCGTAACCTTGCTGCTAATTAGCACTTTTGCTTATGCCCAGGTAACAACTTCGAGTATGAGCGGAAAGGTTACGGACGGTACGGAAACTCTGATTGGAGCAACCGTTACAGCTACTCACACGCCATCAGGTACGGTGTACAATACGATAACAAACACCGATGGACGTTACACTATTCAAGGTATGCGCGTTGGAGGCCCATACGAAGTGAGGATTTCATATATCGGTTATGCCCCTTTACTGGCAACGGATATTACGCTTCAATTGGCTGAAACTTACAATCTGAACTCTGAATTAAAAGAGGAATCTCAGCAGCTTGGAGAGGTTGTGGTGTCGGCGAGGGCAAGCAAATTTGCGGTAGAGAAGACAGGTGCTTCTACCAACATCTCTAACTCGCAGATTACAAACATGCCTTCAGTTAGCCGTAGCATCACAGATTACACGCGTCTATCTCCTTATGGTGGAAATGGGATGACATTCGTTGGCGCTGACGGCCGTACAGCCAACTTTACCGTAGACGGCGCCAATTTCAACAACAACTTCGGTTTGAGTAGTGGCCTTCCCGGTGGCGGCAGCCCAATTTCTATTGATGCGATTGAGGAAATGCAGGTGGTAATCGCTCCTTATGATGTTCGTCAAACGAACTTCATCGGTGGTGGCGTGAATGCGATCACCAAGTCGGGTACCAACACATTCAAGGGTAGTTTGTATACTTACCAGCGTAATGAGAATATGCGTGGAGACGCTGTGGCCGGGCAACAGATTCCCGGTGCACGTGACGTTGATCGCAAATCAACTTATGGTTTGACGTTTGGCGGGCCTATCATCAAGAACAAATTGTTCTTCTTCATTAATGCTGAAATGGAGAAAGTACCTACGATAGCAAATCGCTGGCAAGCGTCTACCGATGGTGTAGCCGATCCGGACAACTATGTATCTCGCACAACAGTTGGCGATTTGCAGAGAGTTTCTGATTATGTAATGAATAGATATGGTTATGATACAGGTTCATTCAGCAAATTTCCGGCAGACGAGAGCAACTATAAGATTCTTGCCCGCTTAGACTGGAACATTAATGAGATGCACCGTTTGGCCTTGCGTTACAACTATACCAAGAACCGTTTCTGGAATGCTCCCAATGCCACTTCAATGGATGGTGGTACACGTATGTCGGGCGCTCGTATGTCTCAGTACTCAATGAGTTATGCAAATTCCATGTATGGTATGGATAATCTCGTTAATTCATTCTCGGCAAACTTAAACAGCCGTTTGAGCGAAAGCATTTCCAACGAGTTCCTGGCTACATATTCTTCACTTGACGATTTGCGTTCAACCAATTCGGATGTGTTCCCTTTCATCGACATTTTGAAAGACGATCAGTCTTATATCTCATTGGGCTACGAGTTGTTTACCTGGAATAATGCCGTGCACAACAAGGTTTGGAACATCAAGGATGAGGTAACATATTATATGGGGAACCATAAAATTGTCGGTGGTTTGTCTTATGAATATAAGATGGCAGACAACCAGTATATGCGTAACGGAACAGGTTATTATCGTTACACCAGCCTTGATGATTTCCTTAACGAGAGAGCTCCGGAGATTGTTAACTTAACTTACGGTTATGATGGCGAAATGAAACCGGCGGCACGCGTTACAACAAACAAGTTCAGTGCCTATGCTCAGGATGATTGGAATATCACTAAAGACTTCAAACTTACTTATGGTATTCGTATTGATGGTTTATTCTTTGATAATTCCGACTTGATGACCAACAAGGCAATCTATGACCTTGACTATGATGGTCGGCACATTGATACCGGCAAATGGCCCGGCGCTAACATGATCTTCTCGCCACGTGTGGGTTTCACATGGGATACTTTCGGCGATAAGAGCCTCAAACTTCGCGGAGGTACGGGCTTGTTTGCAGGCAACCTTCCTTTGGTATTCTTCACCAATATGCCTACCAACGGCGGTATGGTGCAGTATCAGGCACAAATCAACGCGGCAGAAGCAGCAAGAAGAGGCTTCATCATGGACGACTTTGCCGGCGGCCTTGTAACAGATGCTAACGGAAAGGCTTCTATTGGAGGACTGCTCGACAAACTTCATGGATTAGGCTATCCTACAACTATCAACCCTGAAGACGGAGTTGTTCCATCTGCAGTAAACGGTGTGGATCCTGATTTCAAGATGCCTCAGGTGTGGAAAACTTCATTCGCGGTGGACTATGTAATTCCTGTATCTTTCCCATTCACCGCTTCCGCAGAAGGTATATTTAACAAGACCATTAACGGTGTATCAATCTCCGACTGGAGTATTCCTAACGTAGGCGGCTTTGCCCGTTTCAATGGAGTTGATAATCGTCCTGTCTACCCAACAGGATACCGCACGAACACTAAGGCGTTTATGCTTGAGAATACAAGTCGCGGTTACGGTTGGTCTGCTAATATTGAACTTGATGCTCAACCCACAGAATGGCTTGGCTTGATGGCTGCCTACACACACACAGTTGCCAAGGACGTAACAGGTATGCCCGGTTCTGCCGCTGAGTCTGCATTCACTTATGTACCTACTGTTGAGGGGCCAAACAACATTAAGTTGCACAACTCTCAATATGTAACTCCGGATCGCTTCATTTTCAATGCTACGGCACACGACAAAAGCGGTAATCACTATAGCCTTATTTATGAAACATGGCGTGGCGGATATAACTACTCTTACATGACTGTTAATGACATGAATGGCGATGGTTACAACTATGACGCGTTATATATTCCGACCGACGGGGAAGTCGCCGGCAATCAGTTCCGTTTCTCTTCCGAAGATGACAAGACTCGCTTTATGGATTATGTGCACAACAGTAAGTATTTGAAGAGCCATCAAGGTGAATATGCAGAGGCTTACAGCCTTTACTCTCCCTGGGTGCATCGTGTTGATTTCAGCTACAAGCACGACTTCACAGTAAACGTAGGCAAAGTGAAGAACACTCTTCAACTCAGTCTTGATATAAAGAACGTGTTAAACTTCTTCAACTCAAGCTGGGGCGTGGCTAAGGGACTTAACCCGGAAATCGGCACAGACCCGCGTATCCTCAAGTACGATGGTGTAGATGCAGACGGCTATGCCAGATTCTCTACTCCTGCTGCTATCAATGGCAATACCCAGACCTTTACAAAAAATATCGCCATAGGCCAGTGCTGGTATGCAGGCATTGGTCTTAGATACACATTCAACTAATTAAAATCAAGAAATAAACAATTATGAAAATCAAGAATATCCTCCCGGCATTCATTATAACGCTTGCCGGTTTTATGACAAGTTGCGCCAACGAAGATGGGGTAACGTTGCTCGATGAAGTGCAAGTATCTTCATCATACGTAGCCCTTCCCGTAGAAGGTGGTTCCAATACGATTACAGTGTCTGCCAAAGGTAATTGGACATTAGAAAAAGTTACTACCGATAAAGACGATGTGGCATGGCTCACAACATCCGCAGCATCGGGCGCAGCCGGTGAAAGCCAAATTACTTTCTCCGCAGGCGCCACGCTCGATGGCCGCACGGCAGAAGTGATCATAGACTGTGGAGGCCGGAAACAACGCATCAACGTAATTCAGGGATTGTCAGTTGTGTCAAACGCCACATGTGCTGAAGTAATTGCAGGCCCTGACAGCAAGACATATCGGGTAACGGGTACTGTTACGTCTATTGCCAATACCGAATATGGCAACTGGTATTTGACCGATGAAACAGGCACCATCTATATTTATGGAACACTCGACGCAACAGGTAAAGCAAAGAACTTCTTGAGCCTTGGCCTTGAAGTTGGAGACGAGGTTACCGTAGCAGGTCCGAAGACCACTTACGGCAGTACCGTTGAATTGGTGGACGTTAATGTAATCACAATCAACAAATCATTGATCAAGGTTGATTCAATAGAAGGCGATACGATCCCTAAGGACGGTGGCGTGGCTACGGCCAACGTTACCTGCAAGGGTGAAGGGGTGTCGGTAGATATACCGGCAGACGCACAGGACTGGTTGTCCATCGCTTCAATAGAGTCGGCAGGAACAGGCTCGGTTATTCAGTTCAAAGCTATTCCCAATACAGGTGGCGACCGCAGCACCACAATCACGTTCCGCACAACAAGTGGTGGCAGGGAATACACCTCTCAGGCCACTATTGCGCAGGCCGGTTCTATCGTTGCTTCCAGCATTGCCGATTTCAATGCCGCGCCTGTAAGCAG
Organism: Tannerellaceae bacterium; assembly: GCA_031285925.1. GTDB lineage: Bacteria > Bacteroidota > Bacteroidia > Bacteroidales > Tannerellaceae > QVMG01. The sequence goes on along the minus strand of JAITVG010000280.1, from coordinate 331 downwards.
CGTGCAATATCGTTTGACAGCTGTTATCACAAGCATTGCCAACAGCAATTATGGTAATTTCTACATAGCAGATTACTCCGACGAAACTTATGTATATGGCTTGGCTGATTTCGCAGGCACAGGCCTGAAGGCAGGCGACGTAGTTACATTAGTAGGCACACGCGGACAGTATAATACCACAATTGAGGTTCTGGGCGCAGTATTGGAGGCATCCATTCCTGTAACCGAAACTTCTATCGTTGATTTCCTTGCCGTGGCCAACACTTCCAAAGACCTGTATCGAGTAACGGGAACTATCACGGAGATTGTCAATGCCGACTACGGCAACCTT
>JAITVG010000043.1 GCA_031285925.1 Tannerellaceae bacterium | reverse complement strand
GGTTTTTGTAACCATGGTCAATCGTTTGTTTATGTGAGTTAGCAACACAAAATTAAGAGATTGACCTCTTTTATTCCAATTTTATAAGTAGCAACTTGATTTAATTTAATAGTATAACTTGAGAGGATCGTTTTCCTCCGTTTTTATGGAGTCATTTTTACCATTTTTTTCCAATATACATGACTGTTTGAATAAATGAAGTGTTTTTCAAAAAATATCTTTCGGGTTAAGCTTCAAAAATTCCACATAAGGAGGAATTCCACTACCGACCAGAGCGTCCTGCATTTCAGCAAATGATCAGTACCCAAGATAAAACGTTTCAAAACGTCCGGCCAACGATTCGGTTAAGCCTTTCTGAATAAGCAAACGGGATGATTCTAGCAGGATAACCTTGATGTTAACTTTCTCACGAGTATCCCTATCTCATTGCTGTTTGACGACTTCGCTCCAGTTATCTATCTTTTGTATCTCATCGATCACAAGAAGATACTCCTGCGCTCCGGCGGCTTTCATTTTCAGCCTGGCCGTTTCCCAAGCTTGCATCAGCCAAGCCGAGTTAGTTGCCGAGATAGCATCAGCCGACTCAGATACGTATGATATAGACAATTGAGACAATAATTGATCTACCATAGTAGTTTTACCCACTTGGCGAGGCCCAAGAATTACCTGAATGAACTTTCGCGGCTCTTCTATTCTTGATTTAACTTGCTTCAAATAAGAACGTTCGTACATCTTGAAATAATTCACTCAATACTACAAGCAAATTTACTCAAAATATTCAGACTGCCAAAGTAAACTGGATTTTTTATCCGATTCTTCTCCATTAATTCACTTGTTTCCCTCACACTAAGCGGCTCGGAGTCAGCTGGGAATCCACAGAATAAGTCGGTTACTATAGTCAATCGTAATTTCGCAAGGAGTACGGAATTGTCATTTGTGTAATATCATGCAGGACATATCCTCCGACGAAATGGAGCTAAAGGAAGCGTAGCTCGCTCTCGCGAAAATAATGAATTTATGACAGAGATATGACTGTCAAGTAACAGGAAGTTCTTGATGCTTTGTTGCTTTGTACGTATACTTTTAACTTGAATTATTCATACTCAATTTCAGCGAGCGTAGCGAGTGGCCGCAGGCCTGTCTTTTGCCGTCCAGCTTTAGCTGACGGTTAATTATTTCCCCGGCTTCAAGGCCCGTTTCTCTGTGGGTTTCAACCCCCTTATCTTTTCTCCCCTCTACTTGTGGAGAGGGGTCGAGGGTGAGGTGTAAAGGGGTTGAAACCCGCAGAAGTTGAGGCTTCGTCTCCATCTTTAAAACCGTCGGTTGAAACCGTCGGCAAAAAACAGGCCTGCGGCCACGAGCTACGCTCGTTGAAGAGAGTATGAATAATGCAGGTTAGATGATTTCTCGAAAAACAATTAGACGTCTTTCCAAAGGCGTTTAGATGATTTTTCATATCTTACAAACCCACGTTAAACCATTACAAAATCTGAATCTTTGGCTGTACATTCTTGTTTTTCTAAAAAACAAACATTAAATTCGCCCCGTTTAGTAAGCGTATTATATTTATTGTAACATTAAATTAAAAAGTCATGAAATCAAGAGTGTTATTTTTATCTACGGCGATACTATTGTTTACCGCATGCAGCGAAAAAACAGCTACGGTTCACATCCGGAATATACCATCGTTGTTGTGAAATCAGCTACCGACTTTTCGTATGATACAGGACCATTACTTACAACAAATTGGCATCAATCCAGCCCTTACAACAGTGTATGCAATTCTCACTCCGGAGGTTCCGCCCCTTACCTGATTGCCGCTACAGGACTGGCCTTAAATACAATTATCAAAATGAAGTAAATACGTCTAATGGGAATTACAAATATATCAGGGAAAATTTCTATGTTCATCCATAAAATACTTGAATCATGAAAACATTTAAATTAGCAATAATGCTTGCACTTACAACAATATTAGGCAGTTGTGATTGGACTCTTGGTGATGGCGGAGGGCCGCCGTACTTTGATTTAGCGCTGAGTTTTCAAGACACATCGGGTAAAGATTTGGTGAAGGGAATTGCTTATATTAAAGAAGACCCACTTGATTTACACGGATATGTAGACCAGAACTCTTACTGGCTGTGCGGGATTGAGGGTGAAAGGGAGCCTGGCAAAGTATATCCTTTCAATACTGCAATGTATTATAATTCTCCGGAATTGTTTAATGAAAACGATGACGAATATCATAGATTGAGTTTTAGTACTGTAAGTAGTAAATCCAAGGTAACATTCACTTTTCTGCTAAATCTTCCTCATGTATTCGGAGATAATACGAAACATGAAATCGTTGCCTATTGTAATAAGAAGAGAAGAAATCATGCTTTCACGTACGATTGTTATCGCTTAGTGTTTGATGGCAAGGATATTGAAACAACTCGAAACGGCCGATTTCATTACGCGGATATAATCTTAAATTAACGTGAGTTCGATACAGGAATTATCCTGTCCCTCTGTGTTTAATCTCTTTAAACGACTTTTACCCTCCTTCAAAAGGTATAAAAAAGAAGAGGCGCGATTATATTCATCGCGCCTCTTTTTTAATTGTCAATTGTCAATTCTCAAAGCACCTGTATCCCTTCTTCACGTGCATGTTCTTCGCCGGTCGGAGTGATCAGTTTGTAACCTTTACCGTGGATGTTGATGATTTCAATACCCGGATCGTCTTTCAGCAGTTTGCGCAACTTGGTAATGTAAACATCCATACTGCGGGCATTGAAATAGTTGTCATCGACCCATATCGTTTTCAGCGCATAATTACGCTCAAGTATTTCGTTGGCATGGGCACACAGCAGACTGAGCAGTTCGCATTCCTTGGTGGTCAGTTTGGTGACTATGTTTTTGAATGTCAATGTCTGCTTTTGTGTATCAAACAAAAATTCGCCCAATTTGTAGAAAGGAATTTCTTTCACTTTCTTTCCTTTTACGCGACGAAGGATCGCTTCGATACGGAGCAGTAATTCTTCCATGCTGAATGGTTTCGTGAGATAATCATCCGCACCGATCTTAAACCCTTCCAGAATATCATCTTTCATTGTCTTTGCGGTCAAAAAGATGACCGGGATCTCCGGATTAACCGAACGGATTTCCTGCGCCAGGGTAAATCCGTCTTTTTTCGGCATCATCACATCCAGCACACAAAGATCGTATTTCCCTTTGAGGAAGCCTTTGTAGCCCGCATCTCCATCGGTAAACCAATCCGTTAAATAACCCTTTGCCTGTAAGTATTCTCTTAACAGCATTCCTAAGTTCTCGTCATCTTCGCAAAAGAAGACCTTAATTTTTTCTTCCATAAATCTAACTTTTTATAAGAGGTAATGTAATAATAAATTTTGTTCCGACATTTCCGGATCCCTGTTCGGCACGGATCGTGCCTTTGTGATCCTCCAAGATTTTCCGTACGTAGGCAAGCCCCAGTCCGAAGCCTTTCACGTCGTGCACATTTCCCGTAGGAATACGATAGAAGCGTTCAAAAACCTTTTTGATGTGTTCCTTTTTGATTCCGATACCGTTATCTTCTACTGAAATCAACAATTTACCGTTATTATCATTCCATGTACGGGACATCAGTTTGAGGGGGACATCCTGTCGGCGATATTTCACCGCGTTGTCCATTAAATTAAAGAGTACATTGGTTATGTGCATTTCGTCTGCGTAGATCGTGGAATCTTCCGCGCGCAAATCAATATCCAGTGTTCCTCCGTATTTTTCCACTTTCAGTACAAAGGTATTGGCAATGTTCGCCACCAGGTCGTTCGCGTCCATCTCTTTCAGTTTGAGCGTTGCGCGCTGGCGTTCAAACAGCGACATCTGCAATACCTTCTCCACCAAAAAGTTTAAACGCTTTGTTTCATCGTTTATTACGCCGGTGATATGTTTAAATACTTCCGGGCTTTTGTTTATGTCCGTATCTTTCAACATCTGCGACGCCAAAGAGATGGTCGATACGGGTGTTTTCAGTTCATGGGTCATGTTGTTTACAAAGTCGTTCTTCATTTCCGAAAGCTTCTTCTGCCGGAATATAATGAACAGGGTAAACGTAAACGTCACCAGCAACAAGAGCGAAAAGATAAAGGAAGGAACGATGAACTTGACCTGGCTTTTGATGTAGTCCTGCTTTGTCGGGAAATAAACCCTCAACCAGTTTTGCCTTGACGGCGGATCATTGGGAAAGAGCACTTGGGTGATCATGTCCGAAGCGCTCACGTTTTTTTGTATTTCACCGCTTTGATACACCGTCCTGTCCTTGTCGATGATGGTAAAGATAAAGGGGATGTTTAATCCGTTGTTCACAAATTCGGCATACAGGTGATTTCTCAGTTGCTTGAAATCAACCCTTTCTTCTATCGGCTTCAGATTGGCGGATATAAGCATGCTTGTTATCACTTCGTTCAATAATTCCCGCTGATACATGTATCTGCGCGCGTAAGTCCGCCGCAATTCCTGCGAAGTGGCAACGATACTGTGTTCCGGCTGATCCTTCACTATGGAAGAATAAGGCTCTATTTTATTTTTTCCCCCAATCGAAGAACTTAATTCGATGTTATGCACCGTTCCGTCGGCATCTTTAAATTCGTATTGCAGTTTACCGATGATTTCGCTGATATTGGTTTTAGGCAGAGAGGATAAGGGATAGCCTATACTTGTTTGCTGATTCCGTTGAATATCTTCTTCGAGATAGCGGTTGGCTTCTTCCATTTCCAGATAGCGCGACACTTGGAGTAAACTTTTCTTGACGATCTCGTTAAACTGTTCGCTTCGCATTTTCGTTATGTTCGCGATATAACTGATCTGCAAATAGAGAAGTCCGGCAAAGGCAAAAACCATCACCATCGTCAATAACCATATCGTTGACTTCCTCATATTGATCCGCTTGCTTTTAACCAAATAAATTACAAATTAAAGCCCTTTAGACTGAATATTTACATAAAAAAAGAAAAATTGCAAGATCGAAATGTTAATTAAAACTTGTGGTTATTTTCCTCCTTAATCCCGCATGATTTTATAAACGACTGAAAAACAGACTCATATATCTTCCGAAAATCATCTAAATGCTTTTTCAAAACTATTTAGACGGTTTTTAAAATCATTTAGACGGTTTGGGAAAGCCGATTAGATGATTTTCCGGGGCTTTGTAATCGCTTTAAAATGCTGTTTTTCACGAATGATCAAAAAAAATAAAGGCTGTCCAAAATAGTTCACTTTCTTCTCTGATTTCTATGATATTTCTTTATAACTTGCTGCGGTTTATCTGTGAAGTTGGTCGGAAAGAGAAAAATATTGTAAAATATATAAATTATATGCCTTATGAAACAAAGTGTTTTTATTTTTTTGTTACTTTCCTTGCTGTGTATAGGATGCAGGGATGAGAATGAAGGATGGGAGAATCATTCATCACAAGAAGGTACCCGGGAAAAACAGGAAGGCTCTCGAGAGAAACTGGAAGCTACCCGGTGGAAACTGGCAGGTATTGTAGATGAAACAACAGGCACCTTGAAAGTGCTTGATCCGAAAGACTGCGAGGAATGTTACACGCTTACATTTGTTACGGACTCTACGGCTACCGTTCGCAGCATAGATCACAATACATTTACTTTCGACTTGCAAAATTTGAATCCTGATATAGGGACGAATTTTAGCCTTTGGTGGGAGGTGTATGATAAAGATGGGAAGAGATATATTGACGGTGATGAATTCCGCCGTTCTATTATTACAACTAAATCTTATGCTGTAACTCATAATGAGTTAACTTTATACAGTAAATATTCTAACTTATTATTCAAATTACAGCAGCCATGAAAAGAACTTTTTTAGCAGCAATTTTATTGCTTTGGGTTTGTTGTTCTGTTTTTGGGCAGATCAGTACAGATGAAGAACCGGTAAGTTTTCGAATGAATATTCCGACATTGGCGAGAAGTGAAAAGGCACATAAAATTATGCCGTTGCTTGATATGAAAAAACTTGAACAGGAGGATATAAAAGATGATGAAAACGGTATACCGCCTCGTTTTGGTTTTTCTCATGAAGTAAATTACAATCTGGAAAATTCCGGTGAATGGACGACTTTGCCTGACGGAAGCCGAATGTGGCGGCTTGTCATATCCTGTCCCGATGCTTTGTCCATCAATCTTCTATATGATAAGTTTTGGTTACCTGATGGCGCGAAACTCTTTATTTACAGCAATGACTGGAAACACACTATTGGGGCTTTTACCTCTGTGAACAATACCGGAGAAGAAAATGATATACAAGGGTTTGCGACAGGACTGGTATATGGCGATCAGATAACACTGGAATATTATTTGTCTGGAGGAGTAATGAAAACAGGTGTTATTTCTATTGCCCATGTAGTACATGGTTACAGATTTATTTACCTGTCGGACAATGAAACCAGGGATTATGGAGATTCCCAAAGCTGCAATATAAACATCAATTGTGCCCAGGGCCAAGATTGGCAAAATGAGAAGAATGCCGTCGCGATGATTCTGGTTAATGGGGATAGAGTATGTACCGGTTCGTTGATTAATACTACCGCAAATGATAACCGACCTTTATTTTTGACGGCAGATCATTGTATGGAAGGCTTGGATGCCATAACAGATAACAGTCCAACATTATCCTATTGGTCGTTTTACTGGCACTACGAATCACCGGATTGTACAAACGCTCAACCGGCAGTAATCCGTTCAACGTCCGGCGCTACGCTTGTTGCCAATAACAGTGTATCCGATTTTGCCTTGCTCTTGTTAACAGAAGACCCTCGTAATAAAACCGGCGTTACTCCCTATTACCTCGGCTGGGATCGGTCAGGAAGTGCAGGAACAAGTGGTGTTGGTATACATCATCCAAGGGGTGATATAAAAAAAATAAGTCAAACGAATAAAATCGTAAACAACCCTAATCAAATTAATTGGGCATTTTCAACACTTTTCCCCAATATGCATTGGAAAGTGACCTTTTTCAATGGCTTGATGGAAGGTGGATCTTCAGGTTCTCCTTTGATAAATAACAACAGACAGGTTATAGGGCAATTGCAAGGAGGTGACAGGCCTCCCTGCAATACTTTTTATACTCTGATGTACGGAAAACTCAGTGTTTCCTGGACAGGCAACGGAGCAACGGATAACCGGCGAAAATTGCAACTGTGGCTCGATCCCAACGGAACCAATGCAGCCACAATCGATGGAATTGGAGAGATGTATCTCGCCGGTCCGAAACTTGTGTTGAACGCCGGCAGCACATACACTTTATATGAAAGCAACGGAGGAACAGCAACCTGGACATATAGTTCAAACCTGCAAAAGTTAAGCAGCAGTAACACTTCTATTACCGTTAAATCCAACGACAGCGGCTCCGGATGGATACAAGCCTCGGTTGGCGGTATTTCTACTCCGCGTTATGAAGTATGCTTGGGCAAGCCGATTATTACAGGAATAATCGGAGAAACAGATATTATATATTCATATCAAGCCACTGCTCCGTACTATGCGCAATTCGATTACAGGGCTAATATTACAAGTTTCGAGTGGAAGTTAACTTCGCAGAGTACCGGCCATTCAACAAATTGGAGCAATGGTACAAACTACTGGAGTTATGACTTCCGCTATGATGGTAATGATAATTACCTGCTATCTGTACGTGGTATCAACGCAAACGGAGCCGGGTCTTATTATCCTATCTCGATCACTGTAGACTTTGTTTATCCTTATTTTGCACCTCCTTCATCTGCCTACCGTATATCTCAAGATCCCGCATCCAATGAATTGACAATAACCCCGGATACGTCAGTTTCGCAATTATCTCCACTCTCGCCTTTAGGTGGAGCACCTGCCAATTATACGGTTTACCTGTA
>JAITVG010000240.1 GCA_031285925.1 Tannerellaceae bacterium | reverse complement strand
GCCTATTATGAAAGCATACTGGGCTTGATGGACAGAAACAACATACGGGGATTCAGCTATTGGGAAAATGTGCAGGGAAGAGGTTCTAAAAAAGGAGAACCGCGCTACGGCAGCCATGCCTGGCCTGCGATGAACTCCGCCATTTACCTCGTAGTGGAAGACGAAAAAGTATCCCCTTTTCTGGATTTGCTTCAGAAACTGGACAAGCAGACCGAAGCCCTAGGCCTGCGTGCATTCGTGATGAATGTGGAGCAAATGATATGAAAGAGGGGAAAAATACTTCAAATTAAATTTTACCCATACATTTGTGTCTAATATAATATTAATAGCCCTTTGTGGCATCTAAAAAAATAGAGAAATGGATACGAAAAGAGTTACCGCAGGTTCAGAAAACACATCGGATATTACACAAAATAATGTTTCGGAGAATGTTGTGTCGTACAAAACCGATCAAGAAGAATTTTGGGCCGGAGAATTTGGAAACGAATATATAGACCGTAATGATGATCAAAACAAAATTTTGCCGACAAATACACATCTCTTTTCGCAGATATTAAAAAGTACTTGCGGAATAGAAACAGTAATTGAATTCGGTTCAAATATCGGTTATAATCTTATGGCAATAAAAAGATTATTGCCTTTATCGGATTTTTCGGCTATTGAAATTAACGCAAAAGCCGTTGAAATCCTAAAGAAACGCTTCAATAATGACATAAAAGTCTATAATCGGTCTATTCTTGATTTTGCTGTTGATTATCAGCGGGATTTAGTTTTGATAAAAGGCGTTTTGATACATGTCAATCCTAACGAATTGCAAAATATATATGAAAAGCTGTATGCGACTACACGGAAATATATCGTAATATGTGAATACTACAATCCTCAACCGATAGAAGTGAATTATCGGGGAAATACCGGCAAATTGTTCAAAAGGGATTTTGCAGGAGAAATGCTTGATAAATACAATGATTTAGAACTTGTCAATTATGGTTTTATATACCATAGGGACAGCATTTTTGCCGGTGACGATCTTACATGGTTTTTATTGAGAAAAAAATAGCTTCTCTTACTCCAAATAACAATACCCGTACAGTCCGGAACGGTAGTTGGATAAAAACTCCTTGCCTTCTTCCACGGTTATTTTTCCTGCTTTGACAGAGGAAGTAACCCATGTTTCCAGTGTACGTACCATTTTCTTCGGATTGTACTGTACGTAATCCAGCACTTCGGCAACCGTTTCGCCGTCGATGATCTGGTCGATGGAATATTCCTTTTCGTCTACACTGACATGCACGGCGTTCGTATCTCCGAACAGGTTGTGCAAATCTCCCAGTATTTCCTGATAGGCCCCTACGAGGAACACCCCGATATAATAGGCGTCTTTCGACCTGAACGTATGCACCGGCAGGTAATGGGAATAATTCTTGGTTGAGATAAAGTTGTCGATCTTGCCGTCGGAATCGCAGGTTACGTCCTGCAAGGTTGCCGTTCGCGAAGGACGTTCGTCCAGGCGATGGATCGGCATGATGGGGAATACTTGGTCGATAGCCCACGAGTCGGGCAGTGACTGAAACAGGGAGAAGTTGCAGAAGTACTTGTCCGGCAATATCTTTGCCAACTGCTTCAACTCATCCGGAGCATGGCGCATCTGGCCGGAGATGGAATAGATTTCGCGCGCAATAGTCCAGTACAGGCGTTCTATCTGCCCGCGTGTGCGAAGGTCGAGCATGCCGAGGCTGAACAAGTCAAGCCCTTCTTCGCGGATTTGCTGCGCATCGTGCCAGGACTCCAGGATGCGGGGATGGTTTAAATCCTGATATATTTTATAAAGATCGCGCACCAGTTCGTGGTCTTCTTCCGAGATTGCATCTTCCTGATTCCATTCGGGCAGGGTAGTTGCCTCCAGCACTTCAAAGATCAATACCGAATGATGGGCTGTCAATGAACGCCCGGACTCCGTAATGATGTTGGGATGAGGGATATTATTCTTGTTGCTGGCATCGACCATCGTGTAGATGGAGTCGTTCACGTACTCCTGAATGGTATAGTTCATGCTGCTTTCGCTGTTGGAGGAGTGCGTTCCGTCGTAGTCTACACCCAGTCCGCCGCCTATATCCACAAATTCCACATTGAATCCCATCGTGCGCAATTGCACATAGAACTGCGATGCTTCGCGCAAAGCGTTTTTCACACGGCGTATTTTGGTTACCTGGCTGCCGATGTGGAAATGGATCAGGCGCAGGCAGTCCTGCATCTTGTTCTTTTCGATAAATTCGAGCGCTTCCAGCAGTTCGCTCGAATTTAATCCGAACTTGCTGCCGTCGCCGCCGGAGTCTTCCCACTTGCCGCTGCCCGTGCTCGACAGTTTTATACGTATACCGATATTCGGGCGGATATTGAGTTGTTTGGCTATCTGGGTGATCAGCTTGAGTTCGTTCAGCTTTTCGACGACAAGGAAGATCCGTTTTCCCATCTTTTGCGCCAGCAGCGCCAGTTCGATATAATCTTCGTCCTTGTAGCCGTTGCAGATGATGAGCGATTCCGAGTCGGGATACATCGCTATGACCGCGTGAAGTTCCGGCTTGGATCCGGCTTCCAGCCCGATATTGAATTTCTTTCCGTGGCTTATGATTTCCTCTACGACCGGCTTCATCTGATTCACCTTTATGGGGTAGATGATAAAGTTTTCCGCCTGGTAACAGTATTCTTCGGAAGCGATTTTAAAACATTTGGAAATCTGTTCGATCCGGTTGTCCAGTATGTCCGGAAAACGAACAAGTATCGGCGTGGAGACATCCTTAATTTGCAGTTCGTCGATCAGTTCCTTCAGATCGACACCCGCATACCCCTTTTTCGGAGTGACTACTACATTTCCTTTCTCGTTGACAGAGAAGTAATTGATACCCCAGCCTGCGATGTTGTACAGTTCTTCGGAATCTTCAATGCGCCATTTTCTCATTTCCCAAGTTGTTCTTTATTAATATATATACAGTAAGGCCACAAAAGTAGAAAACTTTCCACTACATTTGGTGCACTAAAAATAAAATTATACGGATAGAGATGAAAGTATTACTTGTAAACGGAAGTCCGCATCCAAAAGGATGCACTTTCACAGCGCTGAACGAAGTAGCTTCGGCTTTGGAAAAGAACGGCATCGAAACCGAAATGTTCCGGTTAGGCTTAAAGCCGGTTGCCGGTTGCCGGGGATGCGGAATATGTGGCGATACGGGTAAATGTATTGTCGATGATATCGTCAATACATTTATAGAGAAAGCGGACGGGTACGACGGGTTTGTATTCGGTTCGCCGGTACATTATGCGTCGGGATCGGGAACAATCACCTCCTTTATGGACAGGGTATTCTATGCCGCAGGCGCGAAAATGGCATTTAAACCGGGTGCCGTGGTGGTCAGTTGCCGCCGTGCCGGTTCGACTGCCGCGCTGGATCAGTTGATGAAATACCTTACGATCAACCAAATGCCGGTAGTTACTTCCCAATACTGGACGATGGTACACGGAGCGGAAGCCGAAGAAGTGCTTCAGGATGTTGAAGGATTGCAAACCATGCGCGTGCTGGGCAACAATATGGCCTGGCTGCTCCGTTGCCTGGAAGCGGGAAAAGCCGCGGGGATCGCATTGCCGGAAGAAGAAGAACGCGCGTGGACTAATTTTGTGCGGTAATACACAGGCACGGATTAATTGCTAATTGTCTGAATCAGGATTTACGGGATGAAAGGATTGAAAGGATTGGGAGGATTGGGAGGATCGGGAGGATTGGGAGGATTGAGGGCGACCGCGAGGGTCGCCCCTACCGTTAATCCTCCATCATCCCTTAATCCTTTAATCCTGATTCAGACATTATTTCACCACTTTCGGCATCTTCCGACTATTCCGGCACGTATGCAGTGGCGCGTTCTTCTTGAGGGATTTCCGTATCTTTTATGCCCAGTATGATGCGCCTCCATCCAAAATAAATCAACAGGATAACACACAGTTGCATCATACCTAAAAGAATACCCACAGGGCCTAACAGGAAGAGCCAGTCTTCGGCAAATCCAAAAAGAGACACGATTACCGACAGAATCATAGCCGTCTTTAGGCGGGATGCTCCGACTTGCCCTTTTGGGTCGATCATTTCGGAATGCGACAGTTTGCCGTATCCCATGAAATTGACAATAAAGGATATGATGTAAAAAATATTAGCCACAACACCCATTAACGGGATCATATCTAAAATTAAACCGATGACATTTAGAACGATGGATTTCTTCAGGTAAGAAGCACCCTTTTGACCGGTAGTGTCTAATCCCGATTTCAGTTTCTCAATGCCAAGCCAGTAGATTATAAACCCGACAAAAGCCGCAATTTTAATCACGATAGAATCGTCAATCATGGTGAATGTATGCATAAGCATCCCCGTGAGTAGAAGGAAAGCACCTTTGGCGGACGGATTTTTCCATTCAATGCACAACGTTTTTTCCGTACTCACAAAAGCAAGTAAAAGAAGCACTTCGGAAATAATTTGCGCCCATAACGCGCCTCCGCCGACAAATAATAATAAAACCCCCAAACCGGCTACGATTAAATACTTGACGGGGATTTCCCTGTTCTCTTTTTTAGATACAGCCCATACCTTGTACAGGTTTACAAGCGTAGCAATAATTCCGACATAAAAACAGCACATAAGTGCATAATGTTGCTGCATAATCATCTCGCGCATTCCTCTTGAGGCAGCCATCGAATCCATCATATCAGAAAACGGTATAAGCGATAACGCCAATAACAAAAGCATGCCTTGCAGCTGTACAAATAATTTAAAAGAATCTGTTTTCATAATGTATATATTTAATTAGTAATTAATATTTCGTTTCAATTTATCTTGTAAATGCGAAATCATGGTATCCCAAGGTTGGGACACAAAATCTGAATCAGGATTTACGGGATGAAAGGATTGGGAGGATTGGGAGGATTGGGAGGATCGGGAGGATTGAGGGCGACCGCGAGGGTCGCCCCTACCGTTAATCCTCCATCATCCCTTAATCCTGTAAATCCTGATTCAGACATTATTTCACTACTTTCAGCACCCCACTCCTGCTGCCCTGGACGATGCAGAAGGTTTCCGGGTTCGACGGGAACGGTATCTCAATCATCCCTTCGGGTTTGTCTGCGGCATAAAGAAGAACACCGGCGAAAGAATAGACACTGATCCTTTCCGCCTTTCCGCTTTCCACGCGAAGTATGTCTCCGGCAAAGTAAGCGGTGAACGGTGTGCTGTCGATGGATTCAACGGACGTAACAGTCTGGGTTACGTGGACAGGAACCGTCAGCACGTCTTCTTCGATCTGCGTGTTATCGCTCAGGCGGAAGTCGAGGTTGGTTATCGTTGCTTCGTAGCTTCCCTGCTGCACTTCCTTGCTTGCCTTGTAGGCGATATCCATGATCTTGCGGTATTCGGAAGAAGCTGCGGATGCGCGCAATCCTTTCGACTTGATTTCGATAAGCCATGTGTTGTTTGCCCGTGCCGTGAACGACAGGGTGAAGTTGCCCGCAAGCTCGGCGGAGAGGACAGTCAGTTCCTCGTCCAGAGCCATGCCGTTGGGGAAACTCACCTCCAACGATCCCGTCAGGGTGGCGCCGTTCGGGATGGAGAGGCTGAGCGTGATTTTGCCGTTGCCTTCCGTGCCTACGGTCTGCGTTTCTTCGGGAACGACGGCGGGAGGCGTTGGAGGAGGATTTTCTCCGGTGGCGGCCTGCGTTACGTTAATCGTCTTCGCTTCTACTCCCGTGCCGCTTACGGTGACGATGCCTGTCCGCGGGGCTGTCGCCGTGTTGGCGGCGGCTATAACCCGGATATTGCCTCCAATGACTGTATCGTTTTGGTTGATTATGCCATCCGCATTCAAATCGCTTAGCGTTAACCATGATTCGCTACTGCTTGCTGTCCAGTTCACATTGGACGTAATCGCGAATGTCTTTTCTCCGCCTGCACCCGCAAATTCAAGCGATGACAGAGAAATGGAGAGGGCAGGGGTTGGCGGCACAGTTGTTTCATTTACCGTTACGTTGCAGGTCGCCTTATGATTGCCGTCTTCGGTGGTAACGGTTATCGTTGCCGTTCCCGCTGCTACGGCTGTGACCTTGCCGTTTGTATCCACTGTCGCTACGCTTGTGTTTGATGAACTCCACGAAACATTTTTATTTGTTGCATTGTTTGGCGAAACTGTTGCGGTGAGTTGCTGTGTCATGGCGGTTTGAAGCGTCGCTCCTGCAGCACTTAATGATACTCCGGTAACATTGACCGTGGTGGTCGCGGGAGCATTAACCGTTACCTCACAGGTTGCTTTATGATTGCCGTCTTCGGTGGTAACGGTTATGGTTGCTTTTCCCGCGGCTACGGCTGTGACCTTGCCGTTCGTATCCACTGTCGCTACGCTTGTGTTTGATGAAGTCCACGAAACGTTTTTATTTGTTGCATTGTTTGGCGAAACGGTCGCAGTAAGCTGCAGTGTCATGCCGGTTTGAAGCGTCGCTCCTGCAGCACTTAATGATACTCCGGTAACATTGACCGTGGTAGGTGCGGTTCCATCCTGTGTAACGGTGACAGTCTTAGGTTCTATTCCCACATGGCCGAATACTTTGAAAGTAGTTGTACGCTCGGTGGCGGATGTATTAGCATCGGCAACTACGGTCACGATCATTTTGTTGTTTATGTAGTCGTACTCGTAAGAAACAGGCTGTACCCATGAAACATAGTGGTAGACTCCATAGCCCGTAGCACTCCAATCCAGATTGGTCATAATCGCGAATGTATTTGTTCCGCCTTCGGCTGTAAAGTGCAGGGAAGAAGTAGATACGGCAAGGATTGGTTCTTCGGCAGTTACGGTCACCCTGCAGGCTGCCGAATGTAAACCGTTAGTGGTGGAAACGGTGATGTTTGTCGTTCCCGGCGATACGGCTGTAACCAAACCATTCGCATCAACTTTCGCTATACTTGCATTGTCTGAATTCCACAAAACAGTTGCACCTTCAGGCGAAACCGTAGCGGTGAGCTGCAGCGTTTGGCCGGCTTCCAATACCGCTTCTTTGTGATTTAATGAAACATCGGTACCTCGATAAAACTCTTTCCACACATCGGCTGCCATATAAAGTGCTTCCTTACCGGCAGGCACATGAAGCGTGCAATTCTTTACGCCCTCAAATGCATCAATATATATGCCTGAGTTGGGTTGTGGATTGTTTAACACAGATTGCAGTGGCGTTGACCAGTGAACAGTTACATTTCTTAGGCTGGCACAAGCACTGAAAGAGTGACCAATTGCAGTGACCGAGGCTGGAATATCAATGGAAGTCAAACCTGATCCTGAGAATGCGCCCTGGCCAATAAATGTCACTCCATTGGGGATTGTAATGGAAGTAAGGGCGCCACAGCCATTAAAAGTAAAACCCTCAATATCGGTCTGTGATTCGGGTATCGTTATTGATGTCAAACTTTTACAGCTTTGGAATGCACCGAACCTAATATTAGTCACCGATTCTGGAACTGAAACAGAAGTAAGATTGTGGCAACCGTTGAAAGCAAAAGATCCAATGCTTGTTACTCCTTCTGCAATTATCACTGAACGTACCTTGTCGGCAACAGACGCCCAGGGAACATCAGCGATGGTTTTAATATCCGGCATTGCTTCCGCGCTTTTGGTTGTAGAGATCGTCATTACACCGGCTTCGTCCAGCGTAACAGTCATGTAAACCGATAAATTCCATGTCTGCTGCCCCCAAGCCCCCATCGCGCTCACTATAAGCGCAAGGCTCAATAAACTCTTTTGTAAAAAATGTTTCATAAAAATACTGTTTTAATTGTTGATATATGATTGTTAATTTTCTTCCTATTGTCAGAATCAGGATTTTCAGGATGAAAGGATTGGGAGGATGTCTGAACTGTGATTTATTTGATTTGAATGATTCTGTTGATTTCATAATAATCACTTAAATCATGCAAAATCACAGTTCAGACATCCTGCCAATCCCTTAATCCTTTAATCCTGATTCAGACTTCTTTCTCCCTTTCCGTATCGCAATCCGGTTATTATCTCGCTCAATCACGGCATTGAGGCGAGTGATAAAGCCGGTGTAGAGCGAGGATTCAACTCCCCCTTTGGGGGATTCAGATGTCCTTGCCGACAGTTTGAGTTTGAGTTCGCCGGGAGGGATTGCGCCGTAGTCGTCGTCGTCGCTTTCTTCGCTGTTCATCTCTTCGA
>JAITVG010000057.1 GCA_031285925.1 Tannerellaceae bacterium | reverse complement strand
ACAAAAACAGGATGGAAAGCCTGAACCTGTTGCTAAAGGTGCAGGATACGGAAGATTATGTATGGGATACCGGAACGGCATACAATGGTCAGCCTTTTCTGACGGACGAAATCACCGGTGTACAAACCCTTGAAAGCAAGAAAAAGGACAAACGGAATGAAGGAACGGAGCAGTTGCTCCAAATTTCCGGAGCAGAGGGCAATTCCGACTTTCTCTGGACAGATTCTGCCGGACTTTTTGTGATCGATACGGAGAAAATGAAAGCATTTCAGGGCGGATATGTATATCTGAAGCCCATGCTGTCGAAGGAGTTCAAGCCGGCGCTGGAACTGACGGACTTCTTTCCCCGGATCGACAGCATAAGAAAGCGCAGACCTGACTGTTACCCGGTAGCGGACTTGTCGAACTATAAGAAAGAACAGATACTTGATTTACCGGTGATAAGCAGCGACAGCGTTATCCTGCTGAATGAAGTGACGGTAACGGCAAAGGGCCACAAGCCGTTCAGAGATAAGATGATGGGACGGCTGGACAGTCTGGCAAGATTGGATATGAATGGTGCCTATGTGTGTGGTTGTGGCTTTTTACAAAACTATATGCCGGGATATGATGCTCATCCTCACTGGAAATCGGGCACTTGTCAAGAAAAGAAGAGTCAGCCTGTTGAAGGGGAAACGTATACAATGGTTAAATATAAGCATCTGGGAGGAGATGCTTTTGAAGTAGAGGAATACAGGAATGTAACCTATCATGGCTCCGTTTACAGTGAAGAAGAGTTATTAACAATGAACAACCTCTGGCGCACCAAAGGCTATTATGGGGAGAGAGAGTTTTATCAGCCGGATGAAATAGACATGCAGCTGTCCATTCCTGATGCCCGCAATACTTTGCTGTGGGCTCCTTCGGTTATCACGGATGAAAAAGGAGAGGCAACGGTTTCTTTCCACTGCTCCGATATTAATGCCGTTTTCACAGGAGTGGTAGAAGGGGTTGATGGTGGCGGATTATTGGGAACTGCGAACTGCGAATTTAGGGTGATAAGGAAATAATTCTTATCAATCGGCGAAATATTAATTTAGCCTGTATTATTCATACTTAACCGAGCGAAAGGCACTTTCGCGAGGCTCTCCTCCTTGGATAAGGAGGAGTACGGTGAGGTACGAGCCGGGAGGTGGTTGGATTACTCACTCTCCAACCACCTCCCCCTCACTTCGTTCGGGTATCACTCGATTAGTATGAATAATGCAGGTTAGGTGCCAAGCGAAATATTCTCCAATCTGCGGCCACTCGCTGCACTCGCTTTCCTCTATAAAACTTTTGTTTTCTTATTCGACGCGCCTATAAATCACTATTTTTATCTAAGTTTGTATGAAATTTCAAATAAAGTATTGAGTTATATAAAGGAAAGGGATATGAAAAAACATGCTTATTATTTATGGATTATTTTGCTGTTGGCGGCTTGTACCGACAGCCGGAAAGAAGTGAAGAACAGGTATTACGGCAAGTTGATTGAAACGAAACAGTTAATAAGCTCGGGCGAGAAGCGTTTCTTTCTGGATACTGAAACAAAAGCAAAGCCTCCCTATATTCAGGTGTTTACGGACAAGGAAGGGGATCGCCTGCTCACTTTCCTCAATCCCCGGACAAATTCGATTTACTTTTATAATTATTCGGATACAACCTGCATCAAACGGATTGTTTTTGAACGGGAAGGGGCGAATGCCGTTTTGAGTGCCGCTGCATATTATATTTATAGCCCTGATTCAATTTATCTGTTCAACCGTCCGGGAATGGAGATTGTTTTGGCAAACAGTGCAGGGCAGGTGTGCAATCGTTTGACGTTGATGGATATAAACGACAAGGAATGGGGGATGCACAATCCGCAGTATATGTTTTCTACCGTTGTCCCATTAATGATGAGAGGCAGCTCTTTGCTTTTACCCGGCATGGCTCCCTTCCCGGAAATACTGGCGGACAGGGAGAATTTCCATTTTACGGCCTGCTTAAACTTGAAGCCGGATCAGGTGGAATATCGTCATACTTATCCGGAAGAATTGTTCGGCGAAGGTTATAACTGGGGTGGCGACCTGCTGCAATTGCCCTATCCGGCTGCTACTCCCGACGGGAATATGGTTCACAGTTTCCCCTGTTCGCACGATCTTTATATATCAGACCGGAATGGCGATGTGATTGAGAAAACCTATGGAGGCGGCAATAAAGTAAAGACGATCCGCCCCATAGACCATAAGCCCGTGAATACGCCTGACGAGCTGATCTATATGTGCTATATGGAGCAGGACTTATACGCCGCCATACTTCACGATCCGTTTCGTAAACTATACTACCGCTACTGTTTGCATGGCATCGCAGACGCAACAGTGACTACACCGATAGACAGCAAACCCTTGACGATAATTGTAATGGATGAAGACTTTCAATACCTGGGCGAAACGGAAATCGGCACGGGCAGGGAATGGAACTGGACTAATTCTTTTGTGACGGAGGAAGGATTAAACATTGAACGCATCGGCACGAGCGAAGAAGATGATGACTATTTGACTTTTGGAATATTTATTCCGGAGGATTTGTAGAAGACAGCAAAATTTGGGGCTGACCAATAAAAGATTCAACACAGAGGCACGGAGGACACAGAGTTTATCCATCAAGCCCCTCTATTTCTTTCAGCCAAACCGTGGGAACGGCATCGCTCGGCATGTGCCAGTCGCTGCGGGGAGAAAGGCCGACGCTTCCTATCTTCGGGCCGTCGGGCAGGCAGCTTCTTTTGAACTGTTGTTGGAAGAAGCGATAGAAGAACGTGCGCAGCCATTTCCCGATCACATCATTTTCGTATCTGCCCGCGAACGCCACCCGCGCCAGTCGATATATTTTACCCGGAGAGGCTCCGTGGCGGAGAAAGTGATAGAGGTAGAAATCGTGCAATTCATACGGGCCTACAAGGTCTTCCGTCTTTTGATGTATTTCTCCATCCCCGCCGACAGGAATCAGTTCCGGACTGATCGGCGTGTCTGCAATATCCAAAAGTATGCGGTGCGAGGTTTCGTCCACCTTATGTTCGGCAATCCATTTCATCAGGCATTTCACCAGGGTTTTAGGGATGCCGGCATTCACTCCGTACATGGAAATATGATCGCCGTTGTAGGTAGTCCATCCCAAAGCCAGCTCCGAAAGATCACCTGTTCCGATAACTA
>JAITVG010000137.1 GCA_031285925.1 Tannerellaceae bacterium | reverse complement strand
GTTTCGCCCCACGCCTTAAATTCTATGGTGCGCGTGTATTTGGGACGGACGATTTGCATCGACATTTCGCTGTACGAGTTCTTCTCGCCTTTCGCGAGATTTTCGGCTTTGCTCACGATCTCCCTTGCATCCTGGGCATAGGCTGCAACGGTGAGTATAAGGCCAATTGCTGCTGCTGAAAATTTCCCTTTCATGGCATTGATTATTGTTGATCTTACAAATGGTCTTACAAACGTAGAGAATAATCCCCAAGAAAAGGAAAGTTTTATGGAGGAAATAGATATAAAAACCGTTTGCGTCGGCAACGCAACAGCTTCGACGGGTGTTTTTTGCCCTTGCGTCAGCGACACAACGACGAATATGAAACACGGAGACACAAAGAACACGGAGTTTTTATTGTATCGATAAGGATAAAAATATAAAACTCCGTGTTCTCTGTGCCTCTGTGTTTAATCTCTTGAATCTATTTTGCGATTAGCAGGAAATAGTTCTTTTTCCCTTTTTGAATCAGCAGATATTTCCCGTTCAGCAGGGTGGAGGTATTGATAACCGCGTCGTGATCGGTCAGTTTTTCCTTGTTTAGGCTTACACCTCCGCCTTGAACGAGTTTGCGCATCTCGCCTTTGGATGGAAATATCGCTGCTTTGTCCGTAAACAGGTCGATGGCTTTTACACCTTCCTGCAGATCGCCAAAGGATATATCGAATTGGGGAACTCCTTCAAATACGGCCAACAGGGTGTCTTCGTCGAGCTTTCGCAAGGCCTCCGAAGTGGCGTTTCCGAACAGGATGCCCGAAGCTTCCACGGCGGCGTTGTAATCTTCTTCCGAGTGAACCATTACGGTGATTTCCTTTGCTAGGCGCTTCTGCAACGGACGCAGGTGAGGGGCGGCTTCCTGTTCTTTTTCCAGTTCCATGATCTCTTCCTTGAGCAAAGCGGTGAAGATGCGGATGTATTTGGCGGCATCCGCGTCGCTTACGTTTAGCCAGAACTGGAAGAACTTGTACGGAGAAGTGTAGCGGCGGTCTAACCAGACGTTGCCCGACTCTGTTTTGCCGAATTTGCCGCCGTCGGCTTTCGTGATTAGGGGACACACCAAGGCAAAGGCTTCCGCTTCGGAACCCAGCTTGCGGCGAATCAACTCCGTGCCGGTCGTGATATTTCCCCATTGGTCGGAACCACCCATTTGCAGGCGTACACCTTCGTGTTGATAGAGGTACAGATAATCGTAGCCCTGCAATAGCTGGTAGGAAAATTCGGTGAAAGACAGTCCGGTGTTGGTTTCGCTGCTTAGGCGCTTCTTAACGGAGTCTTTGGCCATCATATAATTCACGGTGATGTGTTTTCCGATGTCGCGGATGAAATCGAGGAAGGTATAATTCTTCATCCAGTCGTAGTTGTTTACGAGCTTGGCTGCGTTGGGGGCGTTTGAATCGAAGTCGAGAAACTTTGCCAGCTGTTTCTTGATGCTTTCCTGGTTATGGCGGAGTGCGGCTTCGTCAAGCAAGTTGCGCTCGGCCGACTTCATCGAGGGGTCGCCGATCATTCCGGTAGCTCCTCCGATCAGTGCAATGGGACGGTGGCCTGCGCGCTGGAAATGTTTCAACATCATCACGCCTACCAGGTGGCCGATATGCAGAGAGTCGGCCGTAGGATCGATGCCTACGTAAGCGGAAGTCATTCCCTTTTGCAATTGCTCCTCTGTTCCGGGCATCAGATCATGGATCATGCCTCTCCATCTTAGTTCTTCTACAAAATTCATCGAATTAAATTATAACATGTAAGTGAGTTAATATAGATAATGGCGCCAAAGGTACGACATTTAAGGAAAGAAAAACACAGTGGCGGCATTTTCGGCTAATTCGGATGCGAGTGCATCCACGGGCAGGGCAAGGGCGTCGGCGAGTTGTTGGTAGACAGTCCGGATTCCGACGCCTGTTTCATCTGTTTCCGGGAGAAGACGGTTCGGCCAAGCCTTCCGCAAAGCCGGTGAATTGAATCGGGAACCGAAGGAGAGGTAAAGACCACGTGCGATAAGTTGTTCGGCAAGCTCCGCATTCCCCCTGAATCCGTGAACGATCCAAGGCATGGAGGGTTTGATTTCCTTTTTGACGGCGAGCAGCTCCTGCCAGGCTTTTACGCAATGGATGATCAACGGCTTTTCGGCGCTTTCCGCCAGTAGTGCCTGTGCCCTGAATACTTTTTGTTGCAGGTCAAAGCTTGTTGTCGCCGCCTTGTCCAACCCTGCTTCCCCGACAGCCACCGTTCCCGGCAGAGAAACAAAAGTTTTAAGCTTTTCCATTTGCTCCTCTACATTACCGATATACCACGGATGGATGCCGAAGGAACGATACCGTGCGGAGCATTCTTTCATTTCATCTGCCTGATCCTTTATGATCACGTTTACGATCTCAACAACACCCGGTTCTCCGGAAGGCTGATGTGTATGGATATTATAATAAGTCATGAGAGTTGAGAATTAAGGTACAGGATCGTAGCCGCTTCCTCCCCACGGATGGCATCGCCCGATCCGTTTAATAGCCAGCCATAACCCTTTGACGGGGCCATGTTTTTTCAGTGCCTGCACGGCGTATTCCGAACAGGTAGGCATGTACCTGCATGATGCCGGGGTGAATGGCGAGATACAATACCTGTAAAACCAAACCGGCAGTAGTAGCAGGGTGGTGAAACATTTCCGTATCATATTTTTTCCCGTAAGATACGGATTGCTTTCGACATCGCTTTCTCCATTTGCGGGAAAGTATGAAATTCGTTGTCCAAATACAGGAAAGCGACCAGCAAATGTTTGTCTTTTGCTTCAAGAGATGTGATCAGTTCCGGCTTGCGCACGCGGTAAGTTTCCCGGATCTGCCGCTTGATCCGGTTGCGTTTAACCGCACGCTTGAATTTTTTTTTGGAAACGCTGATCAGTGTGGATGAACGGGCGGAAAGAGGTTCGCCAAAGGGAGGTTCGTCAAGGAATAAAAAAATAACCCGTAACGGAAACGCGACGAACGATTGCCCCTGTGCAAACAGCAGGTCAATATAACGTTTCCACGACAGGCGTTCTTCTTTTGAAAAAGTATATCCTTGCGTTGTTGTCATTCTATCCCGGATGCCTTCTTCAGATATTGATCCAAAGCGGCAGTCATAGAGGGGGCTTCCGGCGTCGGCGCTTCAACGTCCAAGCGAAGCCCGGCTTCTTTTACGGCTTTTGCCGTTGTAGGCCCGAAGCATCCGATTTTTATATTCTCCTGTTTGAAATCGGGAAAGTTCTTTAACAGGGAAGATATTCCCGACGGACTGAAAAAGACTAGCATGTCATAATCAAATTCCTCTTCTTTTGAAAATTCGTTGCTTACCGTACGATACATTATCGCCTTGGTATAATCTATACTCTTTGTTTCCAACATGCCGAACAGTTCATCCTTGTGTACATCAGACACAGGGGCCAGATATTTTTCTTTGGCATGTTTGGTAATGATCGTTACAAGGTCATCCGGTTTTCCGGTGCCGTAAAAGATTTTTCTTTTCCGGTAAATAATATATTTCTGCAAATAGACGGCTATTTGTTCGGTCATACAGAAATACTTCATGCTTTCGGGGATGGAAACTCTTAATTCTTCACACAGGTGAAAAAAATGGTCGATAGCCGTACGGGCTGTAAAAATAACTGCGGAATAGTCTAAAATAGCAATACGTTGCTGTCTGAATTCCTTAGCCGACATTCCCTCTACTTTAATAAAAGGGCGAAAATCAATCTCTACTCCGTATTTTTGTGAAATATCAAAATAGGGAGATTTTTCTGATGCGGGTTTCGGTTGCGACACTAACATTTTCCTGATATTCAACTCCATAAAATGCTCACCTCGATAAAGTAGTTATACAAATATTCAATACCTCTATATAATATAAATAAAGGTATTAATTCTTGGGCGCAAAGGTACAAAAAGAAAAATAACAATCCGTCTTTTTTTATTTGAAATATTTTTACGGACTTGTGGAACAGGACTAACCGGGATAAAATATAAAGAAAAGCAAATGCAAGTATGCAAATAATGGGCTTTGTGTTGGAAAAAAAAGAAAGGACAACTAACGGATATAGGGCAACTCCCCATAATTCCATCGTGGCAATGTAGTTTATTCTCCATAGTTCGGCCTGTTCCTGTTGGGCAAACGTGTTGCCGAATAAGGCATAAAATCCTTGTTTGAAAAAATAAAAAAGGATGATGACGGAAAGAGGCGCCGCGATGGATAGCAGGATCGCGTTTAAAGATGCGGTGGGCAAATGAAGGTATGTGATTCCTGCGTAACAGGCAAACAGAGAACAAAGAAGGATGGTTTGGAAAAGCATGAAGACATGGAATAGTTTCCGGCTTTCCTTTATATTGCCAAACGTTACTTCAAACAGGCTTTGCCGCTGTTTGACGTGAGTCGCATTTTTAATCATTTTGGAAAATTGCCGGAAGTGGGAATTGAAGATTAGGGCAAATGCAAGGAAAAGAAGCAAAAGAATGGCGAAAACCACGTCTTTTACCAATTGATATTCTCCGATCTGTATGCCTGTGTAACCGTCCATTACTGAAAGCCTCTCCCCCCCTGCCCCCCTCTCCACAAGAGAGGGGGGAGAGAGTTACCTTAATTCTATTGTCTTCAATTCTATTATCTTTGATTTATGGATAATAAACTATCCTTTCCCCCTCTCTTGTGGAGAGGGGGCAGGGGGAGAGGTCACCACCTCCTTCAATATCTCCCCAACCGTCGGATGAGGGAAAACAAAAGAACCGAATTCATCGGCTTTCATTCTTTTTCCGATAGCCATACCGGCGATAATGATCAGTTCAGATGCCGGATTACCCAGCAGATGAGCGCCGATAAGTGTTTCATCTTCCGACAGGATCAGTTTGCATACGCCGTTGCCCATTTCATTTTCGGCTACAAAGCGACCGGAGAAAGCCATTTGGATCTTTTTCACGATATAGTTTGTACCCGAAGTCTGAAGTTCTTCTTCCGTGGCGCCGACTCCCGCGATTTCGGGATTGGTGTAAACCACGCCGGGGATTGCCCTGTAACTCATCCCTTTTGTGGTTTTTCCTGCGATATGATTGATTGCCACTTCCGCTTCGCTAACTGCCGTATGGGCTAACAGGGAATACCCCGTCAGGTCTCCGCAGGCATAAACGTTGGGCAGGTTGGTTTGCATAAACTCATTCACTTTTATTCCGTTGCGAAACGTTTCTATGTTTAATCCTTCCAGTCCGAAACCTTTGGTCACCGGGCGCCGGCCTACGCTCAACAGTATCTTCTCTCCTTCCAGCACAACGGTTTCCCCGTCTTTTTCCAGTGTCACCTGCCTGCCGTTTACGGCAACTACCTTATGGCTCAAGTAGAACTTTACTCCTTTCTTCGCATATTGCGCCTGAAGCATGTCGGACAGTTCGCGGTCCATCGCGCCAAGACATTTATCCAGCATCTCAACCACGTGTACTTCCGTGCCCAGACTGTTAAAAAACGAAGCAAATTCCATCCCGATTACTCCACCGCCAATAACGATGAGAGAGGCCGGAAGTTCTTTCGCCTGAAGAGCTTCCCGGTTCGTCCAGTATTCCGTTTCATGCAGGCCGGGAATGGGAGGAACGACCGCTTCGGAACCGGTGCATAACAGGAGGTGGGCTGCTTCGTACAGGTTATTATCGCAGGCTACCGTGACCGTTCCGTCTTCCGCCCTGCCTTTAATAACCGCTTCACCGTTTATCACTTCGACTCCGCCGTTAGTCATTTTCATCCGTATACCGGCGACAAGTTTTTTAACCACCTTGTTTTTTCGTGCGATAATTTTGGGCAGATCGAACTCCGGATTGTCTGCTTTCACTGCATATTTGGCTGCCGATTTGATGGTGTCGTACGTTTTTGCCGAATACAGTAATGTTTTAGTCGGTATACACCCTTCGTTCAGGCATACTCCGCCCAATGCGTTTTTCTCGAAAAGGATCACGGACAGTCCGGCGTGTGCCGCCCGTTCTGCCGCGGTATAACCGGCAGGCCCGCCGCCGATAATTGCTACATCGTACTTCATTTATTTAGATTCAATGGATTTCTACATGAGGATTTATTTGGCGAAGAATGTCAAGAAAGCTCTCCCTGTCATCCTCTTTCAACATTATTTTACTGCTCTTCCGGGGCTGCTCCTGAAATGTATAATGAACACGGAGCGTATGCGTTTTCTCATCGACAAGCTCAATCCGGTTAATCGATTTAATTTCGATTTGGGAAGCTCCAAGCAATAACCGGTCGTGATCGGTTATTTGGATAAATTTGGAGTTTCGCTGGCGAAGTATAATAAACGGCATTATCAGGTTCACCAAGGAAACAAACAATGCCGACTGATTTTTAGAAATGACAGCGTAGATAAAGTATGCGAGAAGGGTAGCCAGCCAAATAAATATGGCGACCTTTTCTTTCCCGGTGATGACAGTTCCAAATGCTGCTTTCATTATATATATGTGTATTTATATAAATCTATGTTCCTTTTTCAGCACGATATCCGGGTTGATCTTCTTTAGAAGTGCGACAAACTCCACCTTTTCTTTCGGCGAAACCATCAACCAGGGCTTTCCTTCACTCCAAATCAGTATCCGGTCTAAGGAAAGGGCATAGCTTGAGTCGGGCATCATGGTAGGTTCCAGTGCCTGAATATCGGATATTGCGATTTTCTTTTCGGGGAAAATGCTGCAATGAGCAATAAGCATCCCGTCGGCAGTGATCCGGTACCAGGTATTCAGAAATACATGAACCGTCAGAACGGCAATCAAAACCATTATTGCGATCGGCCATATTCCGGCTTGCAGAAAAGCGGCGACGCTCCCCAAGGCCACCAAGACAATAATCAGATGATACCACCAGCCTACCTTAGAACGAAATACCCTGTCCATACCTTATTTCTTTAGCACCTGTTTAAATTTTGCTTCGACAAAGGTAAAGCCTTTCTTTTTACTTGTATTATTCGACGAAATATTTTTTCAATCGGGGAGATTTAGCTTGCATTATTTATACTACATTCTTGATCGATTGAAAGTTTTACTTTCGCGCAGGGGGGGATTCGGGCACTTTGGGGAAAGAAGAAAACAGGAAAACAGGATAATATTTTTTAAGAAATAAAGCATCCTCATTACCTTCTCGTTACTCCTGTTTTTTGACCCCAAAATAAAGCCAATATTTGCGTCCGCGAGGAAAAAAAAATCAAATAAACGACCGTAGAAGATTCTAAATAGACCATAATGCTATGGTATACAGTAGTTTAATAGCTAAATTCAGGTTCGGAATTTTCCACATTTTAGAAAGAAAAATGTTAAACGAACGTTAAAATGGTGGTATATATAGCTGTTTTTAAAAATACGGTAGTTTTTATATCTTCTTGCGGTAGTATTTTGCCGTACTATGGGTAGTATTTTCATTTTCTTGCCGTAGTATTTGTCCGTACTATATATAGAAACACTTTTTAACACAAATATGACAGAAGCAGAAAATACCGCTTTTCCGGAGAATTCTCGGCCGTTTTTTTTGATTTTATGTGAAAATATGTTCATAGCATTTACATATTATTACATTTTTTCCGCCGAAAATCCCATTTTTTGTTCCGGAAAAAAGGCCTAAAAACGTCTTTTTTGGACAAAAAAGACATGGGAAAAGACTGTTTTTTCAAAAAACAACAAAGGGAACGGCGAGCGGAGTGTCAAGCAGTTTATGGATTTTTAATATTTACAGTGTTAAAAAATGTCTAAACTGCATTATTCATACTCTTTTTTTCAGCGAGCGTAGCTCGTGGCCGCAGGCCTGTCTTTTGCCGTCCAGCTTTAGCTGACGGTTAATTATTTTCGGCTTCAAGGCCGGTTCCTCTGTGGGTTTCAACCCCCTTATCTTTTCTCCCTTCTACTTGTGGAGAGGGGTCGGGAGTGAGGTGTAAAGGGGTTGAAACCCGCAGAGGTTGAGGCTTCGCCTCCATCTTTAAAACCGTCAATTGAAATTGACGGCAAAAAACAGGCCTGCGGCCACTCGCTACGCTCGCTAATTTAATTCAGTATGAATAATGCAGGTTAGGGGGGGGCATCGCCTCAATTTAATATTTCGCTGTTATTTTATCATAATTTGCTACTTTGTATAGCAAAGTACCGTTAAGCGCAGTTAAGGAATAGGCTGCTGGCGTTAAAAGTGATAAAAAACCGGGAGGTAGTATATTTTATGCACGATTTTTGAGTTTACTTTTGTGCAGAAGAAGACTGCAAAATGTTTAATTAATAATTAAAATAACACTT
>JAITVG010000090.1 GCA_031285925.1 Tannerellaceae bacterium | reverse complement strand
TATTTATTGAAATTCAAGAATATCCACATTGACAGTCAAGCCCTCGCGTATTTCTGCTGCCGTGCTTCCGTAGTTCATGCGGCAGTAGCGGTTGAAGTTCGAGAGCGAGAATTCGTGTTCCGCCGCAATCTGGCTCACCGATTTATGGCTGCTGCATATATCGTAGTAGATATATTCCTTTCTGCGGTTTTGCAGCCAGGTGCCGGGAGCTTCGCGGAACACCTTCAGGAAGTTAAGCCTCAATTGCGGGAGGGTCATGTTCAGCACGTTGGCCAGTTCGCCGGCCGAGCGGCATTTCAGCCAGTTTTCGTAAACCTGATCGGCAAAAGCCACGTTGGGTGTTGCCACAGTGGAGTAGAAGCGCACGTATTCTTCGCGCGGATAATACACCTGTATCATGGTGAGCAGCTGTCCGATAAGAAATTCGGCGAAGTGGCTGCATTTGAGCCCGTCGCTCTCGGTTTGCTTCACCCCCTCGACGAAATAGGCCAAGCGTTCGTTCATTTCCAGCGGATAGGGCATCCTCTTGATGGCCGGCACCAGCGAGGTGGGATCGGCGGGAAAAGGCGAATCGCTCCTGAAGCGCTGGAAGCGGAACGTATGACATTCGGGCAGTTTGCCTACCAACCCGCCCAAACGAAACATGAGGACGGTTGTTTTATCCTGCGCAGTCCAGCTCATTAGCGTGGTGGCGGGAAAGAAAATAAAGTTTCCGGAATGAACGGTAACGGATGTTTCCGAATCCTGGATGAAATATTTTACGGAGCCTTCAAGCACAAAGATGATCAGATGTGAAGTGAGGAAAGACTGCCCGGTTTCGTTGGGAGCGTATTCCTTTAGTGTGATGAGTTGCTTTTCACCTTTTTGGTAACAAGCACAATTTAGATGTATATTTACATTTTGAATCACCATAATTCTACCTTCTTTTTGCTTTAAAACGATTTATGCCACAAATGTATGGGTTTATTTATTACACGAAACAGCCGAAACTGATCATTTGGTTTACTTTGGTTCTCATTTCCGTTAAACCGATAGTTGTATTGGGAAAAAGAAGGGAAAAACCGGTATTTCGCCGGGCAAAATCCGATGGCCTTGCATGGCTACCGGTGATTGTTGTCATCCGGTTGAGGCTTGGAATCACCGTTCCGCCGACATTTGCTAATGAGATTTCCTTCATGTTCAAAAGATTAATCAATTATTATATATACTTGTTTATAGTATCAACAATCTATTTGCGAAATTGTTCAAAAAGGGGGCAAGATTTTTTTCTCTCGCGCGCGTATATAATATTGTATACCCATCCGCACCCGCAAATAGCTACGCTCGCTAATTTGATTAGGTAGTACGAGCGCGTACTACCTATAGTACGGCGCCGTTGTATAGGTACTACGAGCGCGTACTATATATAGAAACACTTTTTAACATTGCGTAATATGTTGGGAGTGTGGGTGTTGGGCTTTTGGGGCTTTTGGGGCTTTTTTAGCGAGCGTAGCTCGTTATGCCGACTATAAGGACTATAAGGACTTTAACGACTCTGACTACTTTAGGGCGACCGCGAGGGTCGCCCCTACTTTGACTTTTCAATCATAATCATCGATTCAGACATCATTCAATAAAAAGTCGGAGATATGCAGGTGGCGTACACCTTCTACCGATTCTTGCCAGAAATCGTCCATGGTTATCACAAATTTTGGAAACTGGTCTTTTATTTCCAGCAGTGTATTAAATTCTCGCGCTACCGTATCTTCTCTGTCCAGCTTATAAGCCACTTGAATATATATTTTCTTACCCTGTTTTTCGGCAATAAAATCAATTTCGCGCGTATCCAGTTTTCCGACAAAAATACGGTATCCGCGGCGTTTCAGTTCAAGGAAAACGATATTTTCCATTATGCCCGCAATCCATCTGTCCTTGTAGCCCATCACGGCATAGAGCAAAGAAATGTCGCCCACGTAAAATTTTTCCTGCGTTTTCAGAATTTCCCTGCCCTTAATATCGTAGCGGGGCACGCGGTAAAGCACAAACGCCCCTTCGAGCGCATGCAGGTAGTTGTAAACGGTGTTGATATCTATTTTCCGTTGCTGACTTTTGAAATAATCCGCCACGTTTTTGCCCGAAAAAGTATTCCCTATATTGTCGAAGGCATAGCGCACAATCCGCTCCAGAAGCTCCACGTCGCGGATTTTATAACGCTGAACGGTGTCGCGCAGAATGACGGAAGCGTAAATATCCTGTACAATTTTCCAAGCGGTTTCCTCGCTGTAATCAGCCGTATGAATGACAGGAAATCCGCCAAGGCGCAAATAAGAAACAAAACTATTTTTCATGTCCTGCTCCTTTTCTGAAAAATAATGCGTCCGAAATTGCAGGTATTCGGCAAAAGAAAGTGTAAATACAGGTATTTCCACATAGCGACCGGCAATAAATGTTGCCAGTTCGGAAGACAAAAGGTGTGAATTGGAGCCTGTGAGGTAAATATCTACATCGAAATCGACAAGCAGTGAATTGACGCATTTTTCCCAATCAGCTACTTCCTGAATTTCATCCAAAAGCAGGTATGCCTTTTTAGCTTTGGGGATATTTGTCTTTATGTAGTCGTACAGTTTTATCGCATTTTGCAACTCGGCGGACGAAAAACTCTCAAAATTGAGATAAATAATCCGGCTCTCCTCAATGCCTTTCGACAAAAGTTCATTGCGCAAAAGCAACAACACCGAAGATTTTCCGCTCCGGCGAATGCCTGTAATTACTTTTATAAACGGCTTGTTCACAAAAGTTCCCAACTGTTTGATGTATGATATTCTGGCAATCATTGTGATATAGTTTTTGTGGTTACAGGCACAAAGATAGTCTTTCGTTTTTGTTTTTTATGGTTATAAGCATAAAAAAAGGGGGTATAAAGGGCGACCGCGAGGGTCGCCCCTACTTTGCCTTTTCAATCATAATCACCGTTCAGAGAATTATTCCTACTTTTGCGTGAAACACTTAATATTTTACGTATGAAAATGAAATGGAAAGCAGGAATTGCGTGTGCGATTCTGTCGATTAGCGTGGATGCGATGGCCTGTACAGGCCTGTTGGTAGGAAGGAAGGCGTCCGTGGACGGCTCGGTGATGATCAGCTATTCGGCTGATTCGCATACCCTGTACGGGGAACTTTATCGCTGGTCGGCTGCAACTTGGCCAAAAGGTTCGATGCTGCAAGTGGTGGAATGGGATACGGGGCAGCCGCTGGGCATGATCCCGCAGGTGGAACAAACGTATTCTGTCGTCGGGAACATGAATGAATATCAGGTTGCCATTACCGAAAGCACCTGGGGCGGACGCAGCGAACTGTCGGATACGACGGGCATCATGGACTACGGCAGTCTTATTTATATCGCCCTGCAACGTTCGAAAACCGCCCGCGAAGCCATCGAGGTGATGACCGGCCTGGTTCGCGATCATGGGTATTACAGCAGTGGCGAGTCTTTTTCCATCGCCGACAAGAATGAAGCCTGGATCATGGAAATGATAGGTAAAGGCCCCGGAAAGAAGGGCGCCGTATGGGTAGCGATCCGCATACCTGACGACTGTATCGCGGCTCATGCCAACCAGTCGCGTATTCAGCAGATTCCTTTCGACGACAGGGAGAACTGCATGTATTCGCCGGACGTGGTTTCACTGGCTCGCGAGAAAGGATACTTCAAGGGAACCGACAAGGATTTCAGCTTTGCCAAAGCGTATAACCCCTACGAATTCGGAGCGCTTCGCGGTTGTGAAGCGCGGGTATGGTCGTTCTTCCGCAAATACGACAAGTCGATGGAGCAGTACACCAATTTCATCAAGGGGGATGTAACGAAAGAACCGATGCCGCTGTATATCAAACCGGACAGGAAGCTTTCCGTACAGGATGTGCAGAGCGCCATGCGCGATCATTTTGAGGGAACCGATCTGGACATGACGAAGGATGCAGGCGCCGGCCCGTATAAAGTGCCCTATCGCTGGAGGCCGATGAATTTCACCGTTGACGGAGAAACTTACGTAAACGAAAGGGCTATCGCAACGCAGCAGACCGGCTTTGTGATTGTGCCCCAATTGCGCAATTGGCTTCCCGATCCGATCGGAGGTATCCTCTGGTTTGGTGTTGATGACGCGGATATGGCTGTTCTCACTCCGCTTTATTGCGGCATACTCGACTCGCCGGAGTGTTATCGCGAGGGAAATGGCGACATGATGAACTACTCCCCGACTTCCGCCTTTTGGATTCACAACCGGGTGGCCAACATGGCTTACCACAAGTACAGTTTCATGATACAGGACATACGTAAAGTACAGCAGGAGCTGGAAAACAGTTTCCGGGCGGCTGTTCCGGCAATCGACAGGGCGGCTTCCGATCTTTACGCCAAGGATCCCCTCGAAGCCCGTAAATTCCTGACTTGGTTTAGCACCACTACGGCCGACAATGCTACCGCGCGCTGGAAAAAATTGGGAGAATACCTGCTCGTGAAGTATATCGACGGCAACGTTAAGAAAGAAGAAAACGGCAAATTCAAAACGAATGGCTACGGGCTGTCCGATTCGCCGGATTTCCCCGGCTACGATGAAGAATACTACCGCAGTATTGTCCGCTCGGCCGGCGAGCGATTGAAGGTTAAATAATCACCGTAGGGGCGACCCTCGCGGTCGCCCCTAAAGTAGTCAGAGTAGTCAAAGTAGTTAAGAGTAGTCAGAGTGTCTAAACTGTGATTTTTGTGATTTGAATGATTTAGTTGATTTCATAATAATCATTTCAATCATATGAATCACAGTTCAGACAACAAACGCGTTTCCCGGAATCCTGTTAAACAGCGTGAATCCGTTGTTTAACGCATATACCCCCACTGTTAAACAGCAAGGGGTATCGGAGTGCACACGGGGCGTAGCCGTGTTAAACAAGTTTTCGCTTCAAAGAGAAAGATATGTATACCCACCAACAAAAGAGGGCGGAAAACATTCCGCCCCTGCTCTAACAACAAAGTGCATCAATCTTCTTCAAACAGAAGACTTGATGCTGTATAAATGCTCCGATTAAAGAGATGATTTGGGATTATTCCCCTACATTACAGTTGCTTATGGAGAAGCTTTCCGCTTCTTCCATTGGCTGCATGGGGAGGAATAGCGAACCGGTGTTGTCCAGGATATGCTGTCCCCGTTCGAAATAGTGATCGGTGAGCGTGTAGTCACCATTAGAAAAGGCTTTCATCGCCATTACCGCATACCATAGCGGACTGTACTTGTAAAGTTTTGTTTTGTTTACTGACATAAGATATTCGTTTCTTTAATTATTTATCCTTTAATTATCTCCTGTTTGTTTTAGCCTGCATATTCATATTTCAGCGAGCACAGCTCGTGGCCGTAAGGCCTGTTTTTTGCCGTCACCTCTCCCAAACCCTCTCCGCAAGAGAGGGCTTAGATACCTAAGGGAGATTTCTTTCATCCCTTTCTTTTATCCCTCTCTTGTATCCTCTTCCCCCTCTCTTGTGGAGAGGGGGCGGGGGTGAGGTGTAAAGGGGTTGAAACCCACAGAGGAAGAGGCTTTCGCCTCTATCTTTCCAACCGTTGGTTGAAACCAACGGCAAAAGACAGGCCTTACGGCCACGAGCTGCGCTCGCGGGTTTCCCTATTCCTGTGTCCAGATGCCAACGTGCACGGGCGGGCAGCCGCTGCCGCTTGAGTCGAAAAGAAAGAACGATAACTTCCGTCCGGCGCTTCCGGGGTTCCCCCCGATATTCACATCCACAGAATAGACACCGGAGGTTGTTTTGGAGCCAAACGCAGTGGATGCGTTCAGCAGTGTACCGGTACCTAACGCAGAGTTTCCACCCTCAAAAACCATGACGCCCCATTTGCCGTCCGGCAGGTTGGTTATGGCATCGATCCTGTACGTACCTCCCGCCCGCGCGATATTTCCGGCAGGCAGGGAAGTTGTTCCGGCATATTCCAGTTTAGGGGTATTGCTTGGTGGCTGCGGCAAAGTTTCGTCCTTCACGCAGCGGACCGGTGTCGCCATGTGGTTGGTGGCAGTATATGACGATGGCATATACATTATCTTGGTTTGTGTCCCATTCTGATACGTCAGATACATATAACGCGGTGAGGTTCCTTCTACCACGTTCGACGGATAAAACACTACTCCTCCCCCGGTATCGATTGCACCGTCTGTGCCTCGCCTGTATCCGGAGACGTGAAGAAACATTCGCCAAATGAAGTTGGGGTCGGCTATCGAAACATAGCCTCGTGTATCTTTGTCAAGTCCGGGCATAGGAAGCGGATTTGTATCCGTGTACGTCAGATCGCCTGCATCGAGGCCGTTCCACGTGGCCGGCGTTCCCGGCGTTCCCGACGTGGCCGGCGCTCCTTTCGGGACACGATACAGCGAGGCGAGCCCGCCCGAAGCGTTGACGGTAGCGTAAGGGCACGGATCGCCCGTACCGTCTACCACGTTGCCCCCCCAACCGTTTTGCAGGTTGAACGGAACCCTGTTCCAGGCTGCCGCACCGGAAAGCCCTTCCAGGTTTCTCGCCATGGCTGTCATGCCTTTCAAGCCCTCATATTCGTATTCTTTGGGCACCCATACCACATCTTTCATCGAGAATGTGCCATTGACCGGCAGGGATGAGATGGCGATAAGCGATCCCCACATGTAATAGACCGTATAGACCGTTTCCTCGTGCACCAATCCAAACTCGGAGTGTCCGCGAGTACCATCGTAAAGAATGTCGCCGTCAATAGACGATTTTCTATATTCTTTCGATCCGCGCAGGGTCAGTTCGCCGCTTGCCGTTACTCCCAGTACGCCCGGAGGAGCCAGCAGGCCGATCGGAATAGCCGCATCGTAAACCTTTGGATTCTGTAACCAGGTGCCGACGCGCACGGTAATGTCTTCCGACGGGCTGTAAAGGTAGAACGAGTACTTCCGTGCGAAATAGCTGTCGTTTTCCGTGATATCCACATTCGTAGAATAGTAAGCGGGGGAGGCGGCGTTTACCGTTTGTGTCGTGCCCGGTGTGTCGATGGCCAGCTTGCCGCTATTGTCGTCCCCTTCATAGACACGAAGCCTATA
The DNA here is from genome assembly GCA_031285925.1 of Tannerellaceae bacterium. Lineage (GTDB taxonomy): Bacteria > Bacteroidota > Bacteroidia > Bacteroidales > Tannerellaceae > QVMG01. The sequence continues at coordinate 5,824 of JAITVG010000090.1, read as the reverse complement.
GTCTTGCAGGTTAGTCCAAGCATCGACCCTGTACGTACCTCCCGGCTGAACGATCCTTCCGGACGGCAGAAGAGGGAGGGAAGTACCTCCGTGATATTCCAGTACGGGATCGATCTGGACACCGGCCGCCTGCCTGACGATAACCTCCTTGCGCAAATTCCCGGCAGAGAGTATGACGGTAGCCTCGCGCGACGTGGTTTCGCTGGGGTTATTATTCAGTGCTGTAAGCGTTACGGTAGTGTATCCTTTTTTCCCCTCATCCGGGGTGAGTGTCAGCCATGCCGATTCGCCCTGAGCGAATATAATACCCTCCAGTTTCCAGCTAACGTTTGGAATCGCGTCATTATAGTAGTCGGTATGGACTTTCAAATAACTTTTGCTGTCCTTCGCGGCAGCAATATCAACCACGGGCTTGTCCACTCCCAACTGGTACTGGCCGTTGAAAGCAATGTCCGTTATGCCGTTATCTTCCGGTATAGCCTCAATCTCGTAAATAAGCCCTTCGCTGTTGTGCTCAAATGCTTCATGCAGAGTGGCGTATCCCCAATTGCCTACGTCGGTGATATTAATTGTGTATTTGTAGTTGCGCAGGATGTTGATGTGGGTTTCCTTTGCGTCGGAGGTCTTTCTCCGTAGAAATTCTATTTTGTAGTAACGGTTCTTATGTACACTGCCGTCGGGGAGGGTCACCTGCTTGGCTTCGATCAGAATGCAGAGGTTATCGTTATCGGAAAACGGCTGTTCGGGGGTAAATATCCAGTCTATGCAGCTGTTGTTTACGATTTCGCCACCTTCCACGTCATAATGGGCGTCTAAATTCGGCTCAGACCCTCTGGGGCGTGCGGCATTGGCGTCGAAGAGCGGATCGAGAATGTTGTCGTCGGGGTCGGGAGTTGTATTCTTCCAGTGATTCCACAGGACGGTATTCGGCACGGCAAACGACTGATGGTTGTAGTTGTAGAGGTGTATACTTTCCATTTGCAGCTTGGCGCTCACCTCAGGCGTAGCGAACTTCACGTTGATCTTCGCCATATCGCGCGCAATCTTGATGGGGTATTTTTCGTAGTCCACGGTGTGAGGGTTGGATATATCTACCCGCCCCGACGACATGACGAATGGCCGGTAGTCCTCTTCGCCGACTGTGGGATACCTCCCGGTGAGATCCTCACGAACGAGCGCGTTCTCAATCTGTTCTATCGTCAAGGCCGTCATGGGTGCGTTGCCCGTTATCGTTGTATAAGTGGGGGTTTCGCCGTAAATATCGTATTTGTCTTCGATAAAATCGGTCATTGCGTTGGCCAGAAAGAGCGCCTTGTAGGTGCCTTTCGGTAAGTTAGCCGTGAACTTATACTTCCGTTCGCTTGGACTGTCGGACAGTTTGGTTATATCATTTCCGTTATTAGTATCCTTATTATCCAGGTATGCGGCGGTCACGAACGCGTGTGGCGATTCGCTCTTAAACAGCAGGATCGTAATATCTTCCACCTTATTATCTTCAACAAGGTCTTCCGGTATAGAGCCGCGGGTAGCGACCAACGATTTGGAAGAAGGGGCTGCACTCACCGTGAAGGTAGAGCCGGTAGCATCCGGATTGGGTGTCTTCTTTTCCCCGTCTATTATCTCCACCTCCCGCGCACACGAGAACAGCATCAGCGCCATCAGCGCCGCTACGGCCACTCTCGCAGGAGATACATTCAAGTATTTTGAATTTAATAGTTTCATATATGCTGAATTTTTTATTTCATTATGTCACTCCTATCTTGATCCACACAACGTATCATGGCTGCCCATTCCTGATAATTCTTCATTGAAGATTTCTCTATATAAGAATTGTATCTGTAGCTACTGAGATTCGTTCTGAGGTAAACTACACCACCAGTTTTATCTGTGTCACCAAAATGAGCATTCCCCGCATAGTACGCAGATTGTATCATCTTTGCTTCATCGGGAGTGCCGGTTCGTTGGCGGTTCCCCGCAGAGTCAATAAAGGTGAACCGGTAACCGTAGTGGTCGCTTCGGTGATAGATTAGTTGCTTTTGTCCGTTAGCCAATAGCACCTCAGTAGTATCATTCGGAATACCTACGCCATGATTCCAGTGTCCATCATTCAAGTTTCCACCGTTGTCTACAGTACCACCTGAATCCGGAACTTTGTAGCCTGTGGCCTTATCTTTGGCCTTGTTTACGGTAGCAAACGGACACGGATTATTCGGCCAACTCCATGTGTTACTGGGCGCGTCAAGGTCGCGATAGGTATTATAGCTGCTTGAAGGATTGGGGGGTATCCATGCAACCTCGTTAGCATTCCATCCATCGCCGGTGAAAGCAATACCGTTGCCGTTATAACCACCCGTGAATTGAAGGTCACGATGAATGGCAATATTCGAGTTAAACTTGTAGTATACCGCATATACCGTCTGTTCGTGAACCTTTCCGAATTCCGAGTCGCGTTCAACAACCGTTCCTGCATACTCACGCGATCCTCTCAGCGTCAGTTCCTTGCCGTCGGCCGTTACGCCGAGCACACCCGGAGGGCAGAGGAAGTATGAAGGTACGAGCTTATCAGCCCCCAACTGCTTGCTTGTGAAAGCGTATACTTCCTGGGGTTCCGTCGCTCCCTTGGGATAGTAGGTGTAGAGGTAGAACGCAATGTAGCGATCATAACTATGGGGATTAGGGGGAATCACCACATCGCGGTGCGTCCAGTTTCTCGCGGGGTCTGTAGAGTTCAGGTTGAATGGGACGGTGACATAGTCGGGTATTTTAAACTTAACCTCATTCAACTTATCTCCTCTATTCGTATTGTTTTCGTTCGTCACGTACATCCTCACACCCCATTGGTGAGGTTCGTCATCTCTTCCATTAACAGAAATAGTATCCGATTGCGTTATTCGCAAATTGCTAAACACGCCGAGGTTGTATCTGCCTCCCGCTGCGGGGATGTCACCCCCAATGGAAGTTATTCCTGCAGGTGCAGGCACGTCGGTCGAGTCCTTTGTTGAGGTAAGACGACCGCCATCGGTGTATGTTAGTTTGGCATACATTTGACTAATGCCTTCGACAGTGTGCTGTATTGTGGAACTACCGGCAGTGAGCGTAACACCTGTGATGGGATTGGCTTCGTTGAGCGGTCGATTGATGGTAGTCACTTTCACAGCAGGCTCGCCATCATCGCGGTAGCCCTTTTCGGCTTTGAAGCCTGCAGCAATCCCGACAGAATTAATACCGCCATTGATCACATCCCATTCGTTATATTCATAGCTCGTCTCTACTACCCCCACCCTATCTAATATGGCGTGGTAGGGGAAAGTCTTTTCCAAATTGATCCTGAAATAGGGTTCGAATGCCTTACCCTGCTTTTTGGTGGTGAAAAATATCTCTTGATCGTATTCCGGACTGTAAAGGTAGAAATCAAGAGTATGCTCCGGGGAGGTGTCGTGCCTCGGAATAGCCACATTGACTATTGTGCTGTTTTTAGGCTCTATACCTGTTCTGTCCTGCTCTTCAAGAAGTTTGAGGTCGCTTTCTATATCCAGTGTACGAGTACCGTTGATAGTACGATACACCCTTAGCTTCCAGCCTTCTATCAGGTTGGTGTTGGCGGTGAAGCTGAAAATACCTCCGCCGGAAATATCGGCAATGGTGGGCAGAGTGTTGCTCACATGTTTAAGGACAGGCACTTTCTGCGTAACGTAGACATTCTTTCTCAGGTTCCCCGCCTTGACGGTGAAGTAGCCTTTTATATCGCTGCCGCTGATTGAACTTTTTCTCTCGGTGGTTACTTTGGCGGTGCCTGTGGTGTTCGCAGGGATCGCTTCTCCTTCGGTATCCGGCCCTGTAACGGTTACACCGCCCTGTAGAGAAAATACGGAAATCCACCATCCGTCGGGATGGGTGGTGATGATGTTGAATACGGAATCATGGTCGGCGGTGACTTCGGTATACGGCAATAGCATCGAAGCCTTATCCAATTTCAGATTATTCAGCCCGATAGGCCTTTCTTCAAGCGCCTCGTTCCAGTCCATTACCTCTACTACGGTTTCAAAAGCACCCATTCCGTCGGTGAAAGTAAGCGTCACATTGTAGAGGTTGTTCCGCCGGATCGTGTCGATTGCGCTGACGTATTGGTCTTCTCTCCTTGTCATCTCGGTCAAGTCGAAGGCTGCGGTTCTGCCACCGTGGTTGGAAGTGGTATTCAGATTGACATTGAATAAAGGCTTAGAACCCGTTGGGCTGAGCCTTTCGGGCAGGTAGAAAGTACACAGAAGCCTTTTATCTTTGACACCATCAGTATCAGCTTCGGTGTTGTCTTTGTTCGGTACGGAGAAATTCGGAGACGGGAATCCGTATGCACCCACCGTCAGCTCGCCGGCGTTCGGTTCGGACTGTATGTATCCCAATTCGTTATCGCTGTTGCTGTGGTGTATAAAATAACTTTTAGTGTAATTATTGTTCATCTCAATGAATGAACTCTCACTTTTGAGCTTCACTGTATTGTGCGGATAAGTAGAGTTTATATAAAAGTCTACCCGTGCCACAGCCCGCTCCAATTTAAGCGGAGTCAGATTGTTAATCGCTTCCTCTTTTGTTTTAAGATCATCCCTGGATATCCACAGCGCCCCGCTCATCGGCATCATCATGACATCGGGCCTGAACGCCTGATAGTCTCCGGTCGAAGGATCTTCCTCCACGAACACATCACTCATATTCATTTGGATCGCTTCCAGTTCCTGCCTGTACATCACTTGTCCGAGCCGGTTGCGCAACCTTGGCGGCTCGTTGGCGATTGCCACCAGCAGTTTGTCCGTCTTGGAAACTTCAAATACGCCTTTCAGCTTGGCAACTCTGTCTGCTTCGGACGCAAACGATCTGTAATCGTTCACTTCCATTTTCGCGTTCGGGCCTTGTCCGTCGAATATGATAAACCGGATAGTTTTTATGTCGTCGGTAGCTACGCCGGCTGCGTTCCCGTCGTCTATCGTCACATCAATATATCCTTTTGTTTGGAGATCAATATCATCCGGCAGCCTCACAGCCTCTTCTTCGGCACAGGAGGCAAAGAGCAGAGTCGCAAATATCAATCGTGTAAAACTCGTGTTCAGCATGAGGTATTTTTTTTATTAAAACGGTATTTAAATGTTGCCTTAATTGTTGCTTTCTCTATTGCTTTCATTATAGCTTTCGTAGATTGCACCAAATAATGCGACAAAGTTACGGGGAGTATTCCAAAGAAAAAACGCCCTCGCACGTTCATTGCGTGTTATTTGGTTCTCATTTTGTAACACCATGGTACCAAATAAAAAAATAAAGGCTCAAACCGACCTCAGAATTGCAGGGGTGAGTTTCGCCTCCCCAAGAAAAACTATGATAAATAGTTATGGAAGTATTCCCATAATTCATAATTCACAACGCCGAGGCGAGATTTATTGCCCCCTTGTCAAAACAACAAGTGCGGGGGTGGGATTGTTCGCGAAGTTAGTATATATAGAAGGTGGGGGTTACTACAGCCTCGAAAATATAGTGTATATAGTACGAGCGCGTACTACCTATACTACCGCGCCGTTGTATAGGTACTACGAGCGAGTACTATATATAGAAACACATTTTAACAATACTTAATGTAATGTGTGTGCGCGTGTTATGGCTAAGTCTTATTTTGAGGTGCTAAACGAAATATTCTTCAATCCGCAAAGCGAGCGTAGCGAGTGGCCGCAGGCCTGTCTTTTGCCGTCCGGTTTCAACCGACGGTTAATTATTTCCGGCTTCAAGGCCGGTTCCTCTGTGGGTTTCAACCCCCTTATCTTTTCTCCCCTCTACTTGTGGA
>JAITVG010000039.1 GCA_031285925.1 Tannerellaceae bacterium | reverse complement strand
TTCAGTGTATTAATGACTGAAAAGGCTGCCTTGCTGTCATGCGTCCGCGCGGTGTGAGAAACAACAGACAGCAGTAATCCGCCCGTATCAGTAATGATGTGCCGTTTGCGGCCTTTAATTCTTTCCTCCATCAAAACCCCGTTCATCTCCTCCTATTCGCGTTGTCTTCACTGATTGACTGTCAATTAAAGCCACGCTTGGAGTGCGTTCTCTGCCGACTGCAAGACGAGTTTGTTCTCTAAGTGTTTCATTCAACTGCTCTATGACACCTTCATGAGTCCATTTGGATAAATAGTAATAGACCGTCTGCCATTGGGGAAAGTCTTTGGGAAGCATACGCCAGTGACAGCCTGTCTTATGCAAGTACAAAATTGCATTCCAAATAGCACGCAGTGAATATTTACGTTTGCGATTGTCGCCCATAATATGTAATATTGCATCGTATTGAGCATCGGTTAGGTCTGTCGGATAATTTTTAGGCATATTCTTTAAGTTATTGGTACACATAAAGATACGGCTTTTTATCGACATGACCATATGATGCTCAGTATTTTTTACTGTATTTTCATCCTTTTTTATTGATGCATAAAACGACTCATAACAATGTTTTTCAATTAAATTCAAAACAGTTTCTTACAGTTCAAATTCTTTCGGAAGATTGATCAGGTAAAGGCGATGAGTGGCGCGCGTCAAAGCCGTATAGAACCAGCGGTAAAAGTCTTCGCCCAACATATCTTCCGTGATAAAGCCTATATCCAGAAATACATTCCTCCATTGTCCGCCCTGTGCCTTGTGGCAAGTCATGGCATAAGCGAATTTAACCTGTACGGCATTATAATACGGATCGGATTTGATTTTTTCCATTTTCTCCGCTTTCGTCGGTATATCTTCATAATCTTCCAAAATGGAGAAGAATAGTTTGTCGTTCAAGTCTTGCGGCAGCGACGGAACTTCCATTTGCAGCGTGTCCGCTATTATTTTCAGATCGGCTTCCGTGTCATAATCGGGGAAACGGACTGTCAGGTCGGCAAACCGGAAGCCGTAAAATCCCGTAACTCTTCTGATGCGCACGATTTCCATAATATCTCCGTTGGCAATGAAATCCATCTCTTCGCAACCGCTTGTTCGGTGATAATTATTTTTGGTTACCAGCAGGCGGTCGCCGCCGGACAGTTCTTCCTCACGGTAAAGAATACTGTTGCGGATACCATTATTATATATCATGGCTCTTTTGTTGCTGCGGGTGATGATCATTGTTTCGTCGATCCCGTCGTCGTGGTAGGCGGAAGATATGGCTTCGATCAATTCATCTCCCCGGATTTTGCGTATGTCGGCAAATCCTTTAAGTGCAAGCTTGGGGAAGTTCTCCACGCTGTTTCTGCGGAGAGAGTCCCGGATATGGGTGGCATTCAGAAGGATTCCCGAATTTTCTTCCTGCCGCACGATCTGTTTGAGCGTAAATTCCTTAACGGCCAGATCGTATCCGCCTAATATTCCGTCATTAAGCGCCGGGCTTTCCGTTTGCCCCACCGGAGGCAACTGCGCAACATCTCCCATAAGGATCAAGCGGCAATTTTCGCCCGAATAGACATAATGTATCAGGTCGTCCAGCAGGCGCCCCGTTCCGAAAACAAAAGAGCCGGTTCCTTCATTCCCAATCATCGAAGCTTCATCGACGATAAATAAAGTATCCGTATGCAGATTGTCCGCAGCCTGAAACCCGGAAGGTTCATTGGAAAAAGCCTTTTGCCGGTATATCTTTTTGTGGATGGTGGAGGCCTTATGCCCGGCATATCCGGAAAATACTTTTGCCGCTCTGCCCGTAGGAGCCAGAAGTACGGTCTTTTGCCTGATTTCGGTAAGTGTTTTTACGATCGCTCCCACCAACGAAGTCTTTCCCGTACCGGCATAACCTTTCAACAAAAACAGCGAACGGGCATCCCGCGACAATAAGAAATCAGTGATCATATCTATGGCAGCGGCCTGATCCGAAGTCGGGGAATGGGGGAAATTACGACTTATCAAGCTGCTTAAATAACTATTTATCATTTCGCCTACATAAATTTTCGCTATAAAGTTAGTGTATAAAATATTCTTTCTTATATTTGCCGAACGAAATAAATTTAAAAAGTAATACAAACCATGAAAGTGACATTGAAGATTTTACTTGTTGCGGCGGTAGGCGTACTTATTTATATGTGCGTTATTAGCATCACCGGCCCTCTCAATTTTGAAAAAGAACAGAAAGTTCGTGAAGGTGCAATCATTGCCCGGCTGATCGACATCCGGAAAGCTCAGATCGAGTACAAGAATGTACACAAGGTACATGCAGCTTCTTTCAATGAATTGGAAAAGTTTCTTAGTGAAGAAAAACTTCCTTTCATTCTGAAAGAAGGAGTATTGACTGATGAACAATTGGAAAAGGGTATGACCGAAGCACAAGCCGTAAAAGACGGTTTGATCGTTCGTGATACCGTTTGGGTAGTAGCTAAGGATACACTGTTCGGAAAAGATTACAATGTTAGCGAAATTCGTTATATTCCGGCGCTCCCCGGTGAAAAGATAGAATTCTCGATGGATACGGCGACCTTGATCTCCGCATCGGGTTATGAAATTAAAGTGTTCGAAAGCGCCGTACCATTTACAGACTATCTGCGCGGAATGGATCCCCAATTGCGCTACAATCTGATCGACAAGGCCGAGAAACAGGAAAAATTCCCGGGCTTGCGCGTGGGTTCCTTGACGGAAGTCAATAATAACGCAGGTAACTGGGAATAATCTTGTGCCATGACTATCAGTATACCTGATACGTTGTCCGTAGATAATTCCGGGAAATATACAGTATCCATCCGGCTTAGGCCGGATGGATTTTCTTTTTCCGGTTATCAGCCGACCGCGGCAAACAGCTTTTTCTTTCGGGAAATCAACTTCGTAAAAGGCGAATCTTTCGTAGAGCAGTTGAAGGAAACCTTTTTTGCGCATGATTTTTTCTCATGGATGTATAAACGGGTAAGGATTATAACGGAAACAAGCCGGTATACACTCGTGCCTGCAAACCTGTACAACGAGAAGCGGAAACATGAATTTCTTGACTTCACCCTCTCCGATTCGGGCGCTTTTTGCTTGGAGAACGAATGGAACGAAAGTATAGTATTGTATGAAATGGATAATGAAGTGTATGAATTTTGTTCCCGTTCATTCATCGATCCCAAGTTTTATTCTCACATAGTGACGCAGGCCATGTTCTTTGAACAGGACAGTCTGAAAAGGGAATCCACTGCGCAGATGTATGCGATCATGCGCGATGGAGCGGCAGATATATGCACTTTCCGGCAGGGAGAGATGCAGATGCTAAACTCTTTTGAAACCGGTCGGCAGGAAGATGTGCTATATTATATATTGTACCTGTGGAAACAACTTGGTCTGGATCAGGAAAAGGATTTGATTTTCATCCACGGGAAAGCGGATGCCTGCAATCGGGTGATTGAATTGCTCCGTACTTACTTGCGAAACGTTGCGCCCGTGGAGATTCCTTCGGAGATATACTTTCAGGGAGTGGGCATAAATCTTGCCCCGATAGATATTATAGCCTTGTCGTCATGCGAATAATCAGCGGAAAATACGGACGCCGTCGCTTCAGTGTGCCTGCGGGTTTCCGTGCGCGCCCGACAACCGATTTTGCCAAAGAGAACCTGTTTAATGTATTGTCCAACCTGACAGACTTTGAAGATTCGGATGCACTTGATCTCTTCGCGGGTACGGGAAGCATTTCCTTTGAACTCCTGTCGCGTGAATGTCGGCAGGTAACCACTGTGGAGAAGGAGAACCTCCACGCCGCGTTTATTGCAAAAGTCGGGAAAGAATTAAAGGCGGGCAATCTTCTTCTGATTCGCGGAGATGCTTTCCGCTTTCTCCATGCCACCCGTCCGGACAGCTACGATTTTATTTTTGCCGATCCGCCCTATAACCTCAAAGAGTTGGCGAAAATACCACGTTTGATATTGGATCGCAGAATATTGAAGCAAGGAGGTATCTTTGTGATGGAGCACCCTGCCGCGTATGATTTCTCCTCTCTGCCTTTCTTTAGCCGTCACCTTGTCTACGGCTCCGTGAACTTCAGCCTTTTCATCAGAGAAGAGGAGAGAAAAGACGCATAAACGATTCCGACAAACGTTGCAGCGCCGGGCGTTTGAACCAGCGTGCCGGAGTTATACATTCACATTGCTGCATATCGTGGGTAAATATCTTTTTCATTTCTTTCGCAAACGCTTCATCATACATGTAGACATTGACCTCGAAGTTGTGTTCAAAACTTCGGAAATCCATATTGGCCGAACCTGCGGCAGTAACCGTATCATCTACAATAATCAGTTTGGAGTGCAGGAACCCGGGTTTATAGAAGTAAACCTTAACGCCTGCTTTAAGCATGTCGTCGAGGTAGGAATGGGTAGCCATGTTGGCGGATCGCGTGTCGGAACGTTCAGGCAACATCAGCCGAATGTCTATTCCTCCCAGCGCTGCCGTTTGCAAGGCTTGGTTCAATCCCTCCGTCGGCAGGAAATAAGGAGTTTGTATGTAGATATATTTCTTCGCGTTCGCGATAAGATAGATTGTAGCCTGGAGCAAAGTACGCCAGTGTCCGGTCGGCCCGCAGGTAGCAATCTGCATGATGTTTTTTGTATATATCTCAGCCGGAGGATAATAAACGGGATCTTTCAGCAGTTGCTTGCTCACGACATACCAGTCGATCAGAAAAGCCGACTGAAGCCCGTGCACTCCCTTGCCCGTAAACCGGAAATGGGAATCGCGCCATACTCCCAGCGAATTACCTTTCAGATAGCGATCGGCAATATTCATGCCGCCTACGTAACCCGTGTTGCCGTCGATCACAACGATCTTGCGGTGATTCCGGTAATTCACCTTGCTCGTGAATACGGGAAATGCCACTTTCAGGAAAGCATAAACCTCAATGCCGGCATCCGTCATTTCCTTAAAGAAGAGCTTCTTTACATTCCAACTCCCCACATCATCGTACATCACCCTTACTTTCACTCCTTCCCCGGCTTTTTCGATCAATAACTTTTTCACCCGGTTACCTATTTCGTCATCGCAGAAAATATAATATTGAAGATGAATATGATGTTTCGCATTTTTAAGATCATCCATAAAGTCGTTGAACTTATCGACCCCGTTGGTATATGTCTTTATCCTGCTCCCGTAAAGAAGCGCCGATTGGTTGTTATGATATAGAAGCGTAGCCAGTGGAATGTAGGCTTTCGGCATTTCAGAAATGAGATTGAATGGCATTTTCTTGCGTTGCGGCCCTTGCATTATGCGCTTATAGGTACGCCGGGATATGATTTTCTGCTTCCGGTTATCCTGTCCGAAGAAAAAATAAAAGAGAAGTCCCAAGCCGGGAGTCAGTAGAAGCACAACTACCCACGAGATGGTTTTCAGGGGATTCCGGTTTTCCGTAATAACAACCGCAACAACCCCCAGAATAGTAATCGCATACAACAGAAACAGTATGCTTCCCACTATCGTCTGTATTTGAATAACAGCAAACATAAAGAGCCTTGTTTCAATCAAGGCTCTAAAGGTATGAATGGTTTATGAAATAAACAAACTCCCGCTTACTGATTCTTGCGTATCAGTTCAGCAGATTGATATTCTTCTTTCAGATAAGTTTCCATGTGCCTTTTTTTCTTGTCCTCCAGTATTTCTTGAATGGAGATAAGAATACCGGTTTCTTCCACTTCGCCGAATTCGTGGTTGATAGCCGTGCCGAATGTGCGCATTTTGGGCGAAAGGCTCATGTAGGCGCTTACCAGAGGCGGAACATTGATCCCTAATTTGCGTACTTCCATGTTCAGTATCCTGTAATTGTCCTTGAAGTTATTGTGGGGAAACAGTGCTTTCATTTTCTCCACGTCCGTACCCGTTTGCAGCGCATAAATGGGGGTGATCAGACAATCCGGATCGGGGAAATGAAGTCCGAGAAAATAGAGTATCATGTTGCGCGCTTCGGTATTGTAAGTGCTGTACATGGTTACCTTGCCGAAATAATACTTCAAGGCCGGATCGACAACCGACAATGCGCCCAGTCCGTCCCAGAGATTGTCGAGAATAAATATTCCCTTTTTGGAGCCTTCCTTTGTGGCCTGATATTCGAGCGTAACAAAAGAACGTCCAAGTTCTACTGTGCAGGGAAGATACTCTTCGATAAACTTGGGGGAGAAATCAAACAGATGCGCAGTTGCAAGGAGAGGCTTGCCGGTTTCGTCGAAACGGACGTCGCTTCCGCACAGAAAACGGTATCCGCCCAAAATCTGTTCGTCTTCCGGACTCCAAACGATAAGCTGGCGATAGGCGCCGTCCATCGTGTCGAACTCGTCGATATCGACAGGCAATCCCGTGCCACCGCCGTATTCGCGAAACGCAATTTCCCGCAAACGGCCTATCTCCTGCATGATGTTCGGCGAGTCGTATGCCGTAGTGATATATATCTCGTTTTGAGATTTGTTGGTTGTCCGGAGCAATTTATCTCTGGTCAGTTCCCTCTTCAATGTTGTCCTGTCAACAGGTTTCCTTATTTCCTGCATTATCATATCATATAGTTCAAGTGTGTTTATTTCTTTAATCCATAAGAGATTCCTTTCAGCCACTCCGCCCATTCGACGGGTTTTTTACTCTCGTCGAATGTTTGCCAGGGGATCGGCTTTCCGAAATATATGCTGTATGTTGCATGTTTGCTTTTAAACACTTCATCCGAGAGGTAAAGCATTTCGCAGTTTGTCTTTACGCCAAGTCTTACCCGCAGATTAGCCAGATTGTAGAAGAAGTTGGAAATTCTTCCCTCGAAATATACCGGAATAATGTCGCGCCTGTATTCCACCGCCTTTTGTACGAAAGACTTCTTCCATTCCAAGTCCACGATCTTTCCCTTGATTTTACGCGAACAAAGCCCTGCCGGAAACGTGATGATCTGGTTGTCGGAAGCATACGCTTCGTCGGTCACAATCGCCGTGGTTTTCGCCTGCTTGCCGTGCTTGTTCACCGGAATGAATATGGAGCGCAGGTTTGGAATGAAAAGTAGAATATCGTTCACCGGATAGCGTATCTTCCCGTTGAAACGTTCGCCGATTATCGCCGAAAGGCAAATCCCGTCCAAACCGCCCAGCGGATGATTGGAAGCGAAGATATACCGCCCTTCCGCCGGGATGTTTTCTTCTCCGTGCAATTCCAGAGTAATATCGAAATAGTCGATAAGTTCTTTCATGAAATCCACGCCGTCGTAGTCGTGGAAGGCAGTCAAAATATAGTTCAACTCATCCTGATGAACGATCCGGATCAGATAGTTCAGCAGAAAGCGAGGAACCTTTTTAGCGGCTGAAGGCGCTTTGCTCTTCAGAATGTTTTCTATGTCGATATATTTTGTCACTTTAGCTTCTTCCTTTTTGCCTCCTTCCTAATGCAAAAAGGCACACAAATATAGTGTAAAAATCACTTCTATACAAAATGTCGAAAAAGCTATAGGTACTACGAGCGCGTACTACCTATACTACGGCGCCGTTGTATAGGTAGTACGCGCTCGTAGTATATATAGAAACACTTTTTCACATTTCGTAATGCGCTGTGTGTGTTAGGCTTATTAATATTTCGCCATAAATCGACGCCGACAGAGAACAATTTGTTTCTTTCTTTGTTTATTTAACGATAACAACTCCATTTTTATGTCTGTTTTGGAGTATCGAAATGGGGCTGAAAAAGCATTTAGATGGTTTCGGAAAACCATTTAGATAACTTTTAAAAGCATTTAGATGGTTTCGGAAAAGCATTTAGATGATTTTTCGACACGAATACGATCTCTTTAAGCAGCTGATACAGATGTGTTTATGTTGGCAGACTAAGGAAGGATGTCTTTATCATAATATTTATTTGTAAATTTGTATTTTCTTTGAAAAACTTAAACACAAGGAACTTAATGAGAGTAAAACATATTGCAAAAATGCATAAAAACATACTGCTCTTATTGACGGGTTTACTCGTTGCGGCAGTGGCTTGCACTGCATTGGGACATCGGAAAGCGGAAAAAAAACATATACTGGTTATCCATTCATACGAACAGGCAAGCGACTGGATGGCTTATCTGGAGCGAGGCATTCAGGAATGTATCAGAGATAGTCGGCTGAACGTGGAGATAGAAACTATATATCTGCAGGACGGTGTCCCCGACATTAATATAGAAGCCGGGTATGTGCGCGATCAACTGGATAAATACAAAGACCGGGAGCCGGACTTGGTTTTTATTTCGGGCGACGAGGCTTTGCTGGCTTTTTCACGTTCCGGCCATCCTGTTTCCCGCAATGTGCCGGCTATATTTACAGGCGTGGCCTATTTGCCCGAAGAACTGCTGAAGGAGCACACGAATATTACCGGACTGACCACCACGCCCGACTACGAAAAATGTTATCAGCTGGCCAGGCAACTGTTCGGGCAGATAGACGAAGTTATTTTGATCGCGGAAGATTCCGAAGTAGGCAAGAAAGCCATTGAAACCGCTCGCCGGCAGGCGCTGAACGCGAGGAATCTTACGGAAGTGTATGAATCCTACCGGTCGTTCAGCGAAACGAAAACGATACGTTCTCCGCAAAGTGCGGTTAATCCGTTTAAACTGCGCATAGAACGGGTCGATATGCTGCCCGGCTCCGTGCTGAAGAATGTATTATATTATAAATTGAACAGTTTCTGCATCCTGCCGGTATGGTATCCATCCTATACTACACTTCCCCGCATGGGAACGGCTCCCTTTCTGATGGTCGGCAGCGAAGGATTCGGCGGAGGCCAGATCGGAGGATATATGACGCCCGGATACCGGCAGGGATACGATACGATGAATATCGGAGTTAATCTGCTGCGAGGCGACAGTGTGGCGAACTATCCGATTACCCAAAGCAAACAGGTTCCCGTGTTCGACTGGGAACAATTACATTACTGGAACATAAACCCGGAACTGTTGCCGGAAGACAGCATCTTCGTCAATATGCCGGTGCTGACCAGATACAAAATGCAGATCGTAGCCGGTTCAATCATCGTTTCCCTGCTCATCATTCTTTTCACTCTTATGCTGGTGCGGCTGTACAGACGCGAATCGCATAACCGGAGAAAGGCGAAAGAGCATTTGAAGAAAGAACAGAAGGAACTTGAAATTACGATAGAATCCCTGAACGAGGGAGTGGTATCCATCGACACGAACGGTATTATCCTGTCGATGAACGAATCGGCAATTCATCTGCTCGGTTTTGATCCGAAACAGCCCTGCACGGGAATGTCTGTATGGTCTGTGTTCGACATACAGAAGAAAAACAAACCGGATTTCCTGAAAAAAAAGTTGGAAAATTTATCGCAGACACCGGGAAGCCATAAACTGGGCAGAACGGCCTACGTCGTAACCAAAGATAAAAAGACATTTTCGGTAGCGGGCAGCATCAGCAGCCTCTACTGCAATGAAACATCCTGCGGAGCGGTGCTCAGTTTTCACGATACGACCGATGAATACATCAGAAAGGAATACCTGGCGCTGAGCATGATTTCCGGAAATATTTTCGCCTGCCGTTATGATCAGGCAAACCGTTCGGTTCTTTTCGATGAATTGTTCTTCAGTACTTTCGACTTGCATGACGACGGCAGCCATTCCATAAGCATCGACGATTTCATCGGTGCCATCCATCCGGAAGACCGGGATAAATGTATTGCATCCTGCCTGGAAGTATTGAGCCGGAAGAAAGAGAAAGTCACCATGCAACAACGAATGGATTTCACGGGAAAAGGATACCAATGGTGGGAATATCGCGTTTCCATTCTGCCGGAAGCGACAAAGGAATCGCGCTACATGCTGATCGGGATTTGCATCAATATAGAAAAGTTTAAACAAACCGAACAGGAATTGATCAGTTTGCGTGATGAGGCCGAGAAATCCGATTTGATGAAAAGTAATTTCCTGGCCAACATGAGCCATGAAGTGCGAACTCCCCTTAATTCGATCGTAGGCTTTTCCACTTTGCTGATAGAAGGGGAAAGGCTGTCCCGGGAAAGACGGAAAGAATTTATGAACATAATAAACAGAAACTGTGAACTGCTGCTTAATATTATCAATGAGATACTGGATATTTCGCGTATAGAGAGTGGTATTGTGTTTCGGAAGGATCCGTGCGATCTGACCCGGATCATGGAGGAAGTATCGCTCCATTACATCTCGAAAGATACTGAAAAAGAGAATGTCCAATGCACACTCGACATGCCCGAAACGCCGGTTGTTTTGCAGGGAGATGCTTTCCGCCTGAAACAAATTATGAACCATTTGCTCGACAATGCGTTCAAGTTTACGGAGAAAGGAAGCATAACCTGGGGATATCGTCGGGATGAAGAAAAAGATGAGGTTGTGCTCTTCGTGGAAGATACGGGTACGGGCATCGCAAACGGTTATTTGCCCCGGATCTTCGATCGTTTTTACAAATCGGATACCTTTACTCAGGGAGGAGGATTGGGCTTGTCTATCATTTACGAGATTGTGAAGCGAATGGGCGGTAATATACAGGTAGAATCCGAACTGAACGCAGGTACATCTTTTTATGTACACTTGCCTGCGCATGAAAAGGAAGAAGAAAAAAGAGAGGATAGCGAATATGAAATATTATAAAATTCTGATAAATACAAGCATCCTGCTTTCCTTTCTGACGGGATTGCTACTGTTTCCTTCCTGTACGGGAAGGAAAAATCCGGATGAACGCAATTACAATATACTTGTTATTCATTCTTACCGGAACGATTCGCCCTGGAGAAGCGAACTGGTTCGCGGCGGCAGTGACGGTTTCAGCAAAAACAAACTGAAAGGAGATGTCAGGGAGTTATTTCTCGACAGTGAATATTTGACTACGGAAGCACAGTTGGAGATCATTCACGACTATTTCGATGAATACGCACGGCCGGATCTGATCGTTCTTTGCAATGATCCGGCGATAAGAAGTTATTTGAAATCGACTAACAGATTGACCTATCAAATTCCAACCGTTTTCTGCGGAGCGAACTACTGGGATGAAAGTCTGTTGGACGGCCGGCGAAATGTGACCGGCTTTACCACGGAACCCGATTATGAAAAGGCGGTTGCCCTGATGAAAAGATTCTATCCCAAAATGAAAGGTCTCGTGCTGGATATAGACGATAGCGGTTTGTCGCAGCTTGCAACGGAAACGTTCTTACGGCAGGTGGAAAAGTATAATCTGAACCGGGTGCTGGATATTCAGATAAACAATCTGGATCAGAACATGGGTAGCTCGCTCATGTGGAACGCCTTTTTCGTGAATCCGTATCCGCGCATAATGCCTGTATGGAGCCGCTTTTACGCAAGTCGTGCACGGCATACGGAAGTTCCGTTTTTCTCTATCGACAGCAAAGGGCTTGGACAGGGCTATCTGGGAGGATATATTGTGCCCGCTTATGATCAGGGATATCAGGCTTCAGCGCGGGGAGTAGAGATATTGAGGGGAAAGAATGTGGAAGAGTTGCCGGTTACCGCAAGTGACAAGGTGTTTATATTCGACTGGCTGCAATTGAAAAAGAGCGGTATAAGCAAAGACAAATTGCCTCCGGACAGTGTTTTGATCAACCAGTCCCTTTTTGAAGAGTATGGCGCCCGGTATATTCTTTTCGTAATAATGGGCATCTTTGCCGTTCTTCTTCTTTTGGTCGTGATATTCTTATTATACAAAAAAGCGCAGATCGCTAAAAAGAGAGTACTGGAAGAATTGGAAGAACATCGCCGACGGCTCAAAATCGTGATGGCTTCCATTCGGGAAGGGGTTGTTTCCGTGGACAGGGACATGAATATCTTTACCATAAACCCGGCTGCCCTGTACTGGCTTCAGTTGAGCGGAGATGAAAACCGGTATAAGGGGCAGAATATATTATCCATCATGGATCTGTCGGACGGAACGGAAGACAATCTTTTGCGTTCACTGATAGAGGCGGTTTTTACTACGAACAATACGGTTGATTTCAGTTTATTCCATATTTTGTCGAAAGCGAACAATCATACCTCCCCCGTGGTAGGGTCTATTTCCGCGATCTATCAGGAGAAGGAATTATATGGAGCCGTGATCGTGTTTCACGACGTAACGGAAGAAACCGTAGAGAGGGAGTTTTTGGAATTAACGCTGGGAAGCGGCGATGTGGTATCCTGGCATTTGGATTCACTCAACCGGCTTATCACTTTCGATCCGTCATTCTTCACTTTGAATAATATTAAGGATGACGGTACGCATTCGTTCACACTGGAGCGCTTGGCGGAAATGATCCATCCTGACGACCGTCCCCGCTGGGAAGATGTAAACCGGAAATTTAAGACGGGCGCTTTGAATACCATGTTGCTCGAAGTGCGTGTGGATGCGGACGGGAGCGGATACCGGTGGTGGGAACTCCGTTATACGAGTATTTATGTGTATTCGGAAAAGGAAATGCCTCACATCTTCGGTTTGGTACGCAACGTGGAGCATGAAAAACAACGCTTGCAGGAGATAGAGAAAGCCCGCGACAAGGCGCAGATGTCCGATCGTTTGAAAAGCGCTTTCCTTGCCAATATGAGCCATGAGATACGCACTCCGCTGAACGGTATTGTCGGATTTTCCAATGTGCTTACTTCTGACGAGGAATTGGGAGTGGAAGAACGTCAGATGTTTATCGAAACGATACATAACAACTGTAACCTGCTGCTTGGTTTGATCAGCGACGTGTTGGATATAGCGCAGATCGAAACGGGGGCGATGTCGTTTAATGAAGAAGTCTGCGACGTTAATGAATTAATGAACCAGATACTGGTGACACAGCGGGTCATCATTCCGGAGCATTTGGTTTTGATTGGAGATATTCCGGAAAAAACATACCACATCATTACGGACAAGTTGCGACTTAATCAGGTTATTACGAACTTGATCAACAATGCGGTGAAATTCACGGAAAAAGGCTCCGTTACGGTCGGATATACCTGTGAAGATGATAAAATTTTGCATTTCTTTGTAGAAGATACGGGAAAAGGTATACCGGAAGCGGATTTATTTAATATTTTTGAAAGATTTTTCAAAAAAGACGATTTCAAGCAGGGTGCAGGCCTGGGATTGTCAATCTGTAAGATGATTATCGACAGGTTTGGCGGAGATATAAGCGTCACGTCAAAACTCGGTGAGGGAAGCCGCTTTACGGTAACAATACCCTTAATAGCGGTTTCTCCATCTTCAACGGATGATAAAGATCAAAATACACCGGAAAACAGTAACATTAATAAATTGTACAACATGAACACAGCAACACAAGATGCTCCCACGCAAGACAACAGAGTTACGCTCCTTATAGCGGAAGATGAAGAAAGCAACTATCTTCTGCTAAAAACCATTTTGCAGAAACATTGCAATTTGATTCGTGCGAAAACAGGCAAGGAAGCGATAGAAAAGTTTAACGAGCAGGGAAGCAAAGTAGACCTGATCCTGTTGGATATTAAAATGCCCGAGGTAACGGGGATTGAGGCGCTAAAGGAAATTCGCATGATCAATACGGATATTCCGGTAATCATGCAATCGGCTTATGTTTTCGATTCTGACATGGAGAGTGCGCGCCAGGCCGGAGCGTCAGATTTCATTACAAAGCCTATTAATCTGAATATACTGAAAGAAACATTGATGAAATACCTTCCGGCGTTGAAGTTTTAACGGCTTAATTACATGTGGGGAAATAGAATGGCAATTCCCCAAAAATACCATCTTCTTTTTCTGAAAACATAAAGATGTTTTTAGAAAAAGACGTTTTTATTCATTTTGATTCTGATACAGAGATGTTTGTAAAATACTTATAGAACGAGTCTATTTCATACTAAAATTATATCTTTGGAGCAAAATTGCTGTAATATGGATAAAGAGGAAGCAGTACCGGAAATCCCGAAAATTATTCATCAAATCTGGGCAGGAGAAGATCCCCTGCCTAATGTACTTAAAGAACTTGGGAAAACATGGAAAGAACATCATCCCGAATGGGAATACCGCTTATGGAACGGTAAGGATGTGAGGAATTTTATTATTGCGTATTTTCCGGAATATCTGGATTTATATCATTCATTTTACTATGATATTCAGCGTTGGGATGCTATTCGGTATTTGATTATGTATCAAACAGGCGGGATATATGTCGACTTGGATTATGAATGCTTGAAAAACGTGGAGTCTTTATTAGCTGGCAAGAGCTGTTGTTTTGCCATGGAACCGGATATTCATGCCCAACTGTTCAATAAGACAATGGTTTTCAATAATGCATTGATGGCTTCAGTACCTTCCCATTCATTTATGAAAAAAGTGATAGAAAAAGTGTTTGCGGAAAAAATTCCGACATATGATCACACTTTTG
>JAITVG010000276.1 GCA_031285925.1 Tannerellaceae bacterium | reverse complement strand
GACGGCATGGATGCACGTCAAATTCCTATATCCGCATGGAATGAGATGATCTCCGCTGTCCCGCAAGATGTTTTCGTCTACAACGGAACAGTCATTGAGAACATTTGTTTCGGTCAAATCCCCGAAGATATAACCCAAGTCGCCAATTTTTGCCGAGAATACGGATTAAACAAATTTTTCGATGAATTTCCTCAAGGATTGATGACCGTTGTCGGCGAGGAAGGTATAAATCTTTCCGGAGGCCAAAAACAGCTTCTTGCCCTTGCCCGTGCGCTGTATAAACCTTTTCGGATTCTGTTGCTCGACGAAACCACATCGGCAATGGATCGGTTGGCCGAATCCGCCGTTTGCGAAATACTGGACAGGGTCAAATCGGACAAGATTATTATTTTTGTTACTCACAGGCTACAAACGGCCAGGAAGATTGCCGATATTATCTATGTTATCAAGCATGGCTCGATTGAGGCATCAGGTACTCACGAGCAGTTAGTGAAGACAGGCAACTTTTACAGCGAGTATTGGATGTAAATGCGTTTACCCTGGCTTCCACTCTTCACTATCCACTCTCCACTCCTTATTATAACGCGTGCGAGGCCTGTAAAAATGCAGATTATTAGCATACAAATGTTGAACCATGCTATATAACATATTTTGATTGAAATCAGAATACGCAGAAGTCTGTACTTTTACCCCGAAATTTGATTTATAAAGTTATCGTGTAAATGGAAAAAGGAAATACTTTGTCGGGTTTGCGGGTGGAAGATTTCGAGAAGCTCGTCGACGGGAAGATAACAACTCTCTGTATATTAAGAAACAAGCAGGGTTGTGAACTTGCAATTACCAATTACGGTGCGAAAATCGTGTCCCTTATGGTTCCCGATCAGAACGGGAAATTGGTAGATGTAGTGACGGGACACCAAACGATGGACGACTACCTGAAATCGGAGGAGCCTTACTTCGGCGGTGTATGTGGAAGATACGGAAACCGTATCGCCGGTGGGAAATTCACCCTGGACGGTGTGGTTTACGACAAACTTGCAATCAACAACGGGCCGAACAACCTGCACGGCGGCCTCAAGGGATTCAACGCCGTGGTATGGGAGATGGAACAGGCCGATGCGCAAACGGCAGTATTAATCTATACTTCCGCCGACGGCGAAGAAGGTTTTCCCGGTACGCTGAAGACAACCGTGAGCTATACTCTTTCCGACGACAATGAACTAATCATCTGCTACGAAGCGACGACGGACAAACCGACCGTGCTCAACCTCACCAATCATTCCTACTTCAATCTTTCCGGAGCCGGAGACCCTTACACAGGCGATCACCTGCTGGAAATCAATGCCGACTATTACCTGCCGACAGACAATACGGCTATTCCCTACGGCCCGAAAGAGAAAGTGGAAGGGACACCGATGGATTTCCGTACGCCGCATGAAGTAGGCGCCCGGATCAACGACGACTTTGAACAGTTGATCTTCGGAAAAGGATACGACCATACCTATATATTAAATAAGGAAAAGGAAAGCGGCGATATACCTACTTTTTTCGCCCGCTGCTCCTCGCCGAAAACCGGCATCGTGATGGAAGCCTTCACTACGGAACCGGGAGTTCAGCTTTATACCGGCAACTGGATGACCGGCAATCTCGCGGGAAAGAATGGGCAGCGTTATCCCGCACGGGCAGCGCTTTGCCTGGAAACTCAGCATTTTCCCGACAGTCCGAACAAACCGGAATATCCTTCCGTCGTGCTCCGCCCGGGAGAAGTGTTCAAAAGCGTTACCGTATTCGCATTTCGTGTAAAAGAATAAATTATTAAATATTAATCTACTAACAACTAAAAAAATTATTTTATGACACAGCAAAAAAAACAAAACTATTTGTTACCCATAATTATTATGGTGTTTTTGTTTGGTATGATCTCGTTCGTTACCAACCTGGCAGCCCCTATGGGCAAGATATTGACTACCCAGTTTGACGTTTCTCCCGCGATGGGATTGCTGGGTAACTTGGCTAATTTTATCGCTTACGCTGTTATGGGTATACCGGGCGGAATCATGCTTGAAAGACTGGGTTACAAGAAAACAGCCTTGACCGCAATCATTGTCGGTATCATCGGTGTTTTTATTCAGTATCTCTCCGGTGGACAGGAAAGTTTCGCTATTTATCTGATCGGTGCGTTTATTGCCGGGTTCTCCATGTGCTTGCTCAACATGGTGGTCAATCCCATGCTTAACACTCTCGGCGGAGGCGGCAATAAAGGAAACCAGCTGATTCAGGTCGGCGGGTCTTTCAACTCGGTAATGGGAACATTAACCCCGATGCTGGTGGGTGTTCTTGTAGGTGAAATCACTAAATCAACGAGTATTGCCGATGTTTATCCCGTGCTTTTCATCGCCATGGGCGTATTCGCATTCGCGTTCATTGTATTATCCATCTCGAAACTGCCGGAGCCTCATTCCGAAAAAGCAAAAGAACCGCTGTCTACATTAATGCTGGGAGCGCTGAAATTCCGCCATTTCGTTATGGGCGCTATCGCTATCTTTGTTTACGTTGGCGTTGAAGTAGGTACGCCGGGCGTGCTTGACCTTTGGCTGGTTAAAGAAATCGGGATAGCTCCTACTATCTCCGGATTTGTGTGCGGAACCTACTGGTTTCTGATGCTTATCGGACGTTTGGTTGGCGCTTCCATTGCCGGTAAGGTGTCGAGTAAAACGATGCTGAGCACCACATCTGCCGTGGGGGGGATATTGGTTGCACTTGCCATGTTCCTGCCGGTTTCTATCCTGGTGAATGTTCCCGTATTGCAAACAGATGCACTCGGCGCTTTAGGTTTTGGCTTGGCCGAAGTTCCAATCAATGCCCTTCTCCTTCTTCTTGTAGGATTATGTACTTCTATCATGTGGGGCGGTATTTTCAATCTTGCCGTAGAAGGACTGGGTAAATATCTGGCAGCAGCTTCCGGCATCTTCATGGTGCTCGTTTGCGGTGGTGGTATTCTGCCCTGGATACAGGGATTGATAGTACCTGTGGCAGGTTATCAAATTTCATACATTGTTGTTTTGCTCGGCTTGATTTACTTGCTGTACTACGCATTGATCGGCAGCAAAAACGTGAACAAGGATATTCCGGTAGAATAAGACAAACCGTAATAAGCTATGCAACAAAAGATAAGAGCTAAATTTCAGGAATATTTCAAGACGGAAGGCAGCGTGTTTGCTTCTCCGGGACGTATCAACCTGATCGGTGAACATACGGACTACAACGGTGGTTTCGTTTTTCCCGGCGCCATCGACAAAGGCATGATCGCCGAGATCAAACTGAACGGTACGGATAAAATACGCGCATACTCCGTCGATCTGGACGATTATGCGGAATTCGGATTGACGGAAAACGATCTGCCGAAAGCCGGTTGGGCGAAATATATCTTCGGTGTATGCCGCGAAATCATTAAGAGAGGAGGAGAAATCCACGGTTTCGATACCGCATTTGCAGGTGATGTGCCTCTGGGCGCAGGGATGTCTTCGTCTGCCGCCCTGGAAAGTACGTATGCCTTTGCATTGAATGAACTTTTCCAACTGGGGATCGACAAATTCGAACTGGCAAAGATCGGGCAATCGACGGAACACAACTACGTAGGCGTGAAATGCGGAATCATGGACCAGTTCGCTTCCATATTCGGTAAGGCCGGAAGCTTGATCCGTCTGGATTGCCGTTCGCTGGAATACAAATACTTCCCGTTCAACCCGAAAGGATACAAGCTGGTATTGCTCGATACTTTGGCCAAGCATGAACTTGTGGATTCTCCGTACAACAAACGCCGGGAGTCCTGCGAGCGTGTAGCAGCCAAATTGAATGTAGAGTTTCTGCGCGACGCTACCTTGGAAATGCTTGAAGGCGTAAAGCCGGAAATCACGGAAGAAGATTACATGCGTGCGAAATATGTGATCGGAGAAGTTCAGCGCGTATTGGATGTTTGCGACGCACTGGAAGCCGGCGACTACGAAACCGTCGGCCAAAAGATGTATGAAACCCACTACGGCATGAGTAAACTTTATGAAGTAAGTTGCGAAGAACTCGACTTCCTGAACGACGTTGCCAAAGAATGCGGCGTAACCGGCTCGCGCGTAATGGGTGGTGGTTTCGGCGGTTGTACGATCAATTTGGTCAAAGACGAATTGTACGATGTCTTTATCGGCAAAGCATTTGCCGACTACAAGGCCAAATTCGGATTTGAACCGAAGATGTACCCCGTTGTAATCAGCGACGGATCACGTCAATTAGCATAAAACAATCATGCCGGCAGTATTCTATCAGGAACAGGCCAAATTCCACGTTGCCGTAGACTGCATTATACTGGGTTTCAACAACAACGAGCTTAATGTATTGCTCTACAAACGCAATTTCGAACCGTTGAAAGGAGAATGGTCGCTTATGGGCGGCTTCGTTCGGTCGGGAGAAGGTTTGGATGAAGCGGCAACACGTGTCCTGACGGATTGCACCGGCATCAATACTGTTTTTATGGAACAAATAGGAGCCTACGGAGAAGTCACGCGTGATCAGGGAGAACGCGTGATCTCCGTAGCCTACTATGCTCTGGTCAGCATGAATGACTTCTCGCAAGAACTGTGGGAACACTACAATGCCAAATGGACCAAAGTGACCGAAACGCCGGCATTGATCTTCGACCACAACCAAATGTTGCTCGACTCCCTTTCGCGTCTGAAGCGAAAAGCGGCCACACGTCCCGTCGGGTTCAATCTGCTGCCGGAAAAGTTCACACTGCCGCAACTTCAATGCCTGTACGAAGCGATCTATCAAGTTCCGCTGGATAAGCGCAACTTCCGTAAGAAGCTGAATGCGATGGGCATTTTGGAGAAACTGGATGAAAAAGACAGGAGAAACTCCAGACGAGGAGCTTTCTATTATATGTTCAACAAGGAAAAATACGATCAATTGCTGGAACAGGGATTCTATTTCAGCCTTTGAGAGAAATAATTACTATCGTATGAAAAAATACTTCTTCCGCAAACAAATCTGTTTAGCGGGTTTCATCTTCATGCTTGCGTTCCCGTTCGTTATGCAAGCACAGTCCGTATCGCAAATCACTCCGCTGTGGCCCACATGTGAATATCTGGTTAATCCGTCTGTTGTGGATGCCGCCCGGCCCCGTCTATCGTGGATCAATCAGGCGGCAGATCCTAAAATCCGCGGCCAGCGGCAGACAGCTTGGCAGATACGGGTAGCCTCATCTGTCGAAAAACTTATTGCCGGCGAAGCTGACTTGTGGGACAGCGGCAAGCAAACCTCTGAACAATCCTACCTTATTAAATATAACGGCAAACCATTGCTTTCCGGACAGGACTGCTGGTGGCAGGTGCGTGTATGGGATTCCGGCGATACGCCATCCGCATGGAGCGAAACCGCCCGCTGGAGCATGGGATTATTGCAGGCTTCCGACTGGAAAGCCAAATGGATCGGTGCGCCTTGGCAGGGTGAAGAGGCACGCGAAGATATTCCCGGCCGTCCGCATGTGGCGGCTCCGCTGCTTCGCAAAACATTCTCGCTAAGTAAAAAGATCAAGTCAGCGAAGGCATTTGTGACCGGTTTGGGCTACTTCGAGTTTTATGTGAATGGCCGGAAAGTGGGAATCGATGTATTGTCGCCCAACCAAACCAACTACGGAAAGCGTGACGGCTTGGACAAGAGGCCTATACCGATCGACGACAAGTTCCGTGCATACCGCGTGCTCTATCTGGCACACGATATTACCTCGATGCTGAACCGGGGTGAGAACGTGGTGGGCGCTATCACGGGGAACGGCTTCTACAATCCGGTGATCAACTGGACGAGAGCCTACGGTTCTCCGCGCTTTATCGGGCAGGTTCAGCTTACGTATGAAGACGGCACGCAGGAAATCATTGCATCCGACGAAACATGGGAAGCAAAGCAAAGTCCGATTGTGCTGAACGGTATTTACGCAGGCGAAGTCTACGATGGACGAAAGGATACCGGCTGGTTCGGAACCGGCGGTTGGGAGCCTGTCGCACTAAGGAAAGCGCCTGAAGGGATCATGAGCGCACAGACGGCATTGCCCGACAGGGTAAACGAACGTATTGCTCCCGTCGCGATAACCCCGATGGACAACGGAGAGTATGAAGTGGATTTCGGGCAGGAAATATCCGGCTGGGTACACTTGAACGGTATGAACGGAAAGGCAGGCGATACGGTTGAAGTCAAATACATCTCCGAATCGCCCAACAACGGCGTGCATAAATATATAATGAAGGGCAGCAGAGATGAATCGCACGCCCCGCGCTTCACATGGTATGTGTTCAGTAAAGTCAGGGTGCTCAACTATCCGGGAGCATTGACCACCGACAGGCTGACGGCCGAAGCCGTGTATACGAATATCGAAAGAACCGGTAAATTCGAATCTTCCAACAGCCTGTTCAACCGGATAAACGATATATGGCAGCGCAGCCTGACGGACAACCTGCATGGCGGTATCATGAGCGACTGCCCCCACCGCGAACGTTCGCCTTACACGGGCGACGGGCAAGTGGCCTGCGTAACGGTGATGCACAACTACGACGCCGCCGCCTTTTACACGAAATGGATACGCGACATTGCCGACGCACAGAACACGGAAACCGGATACGTACCTAACGGTGCCCCATGGCAGCCCGGATGTGGCGGCGGAGTAGCCTGGGGAGCAGCGATGAACATCATGCCCTGGGAGTTCTACGTACATTACGGCGACCGCGATTTGCTTTCCTCCAACTACGAATACATGAAGGAACAGGTTCGCTACATGCTTTCCTGGCGCACCGAAGAAGGCACCATGCTCACCCAAATGCCCAGAGGAGGCAAACCGATTTACTGGATGAATCTGGGCGACTGGTGCCCGCCTTATGAGAATCCTTCCGACGAATTGGTACACACCTACTACCTCTGGCGCTGCGCCGACTTTACGGCCCGTGCGGCAAAAGCCTTGGGAAACAGTGAAGACCAACGCAAATACACGGCACTTGCCGACGAGGTGAAGCAGGCTTTCCAGAAGAAGTTTTTCGATGCAGGGAAAGCATCCTACGGAGATTTCGGCAGCAACATCTTTGCCTTGAAAATGGGTGTTCCCAAAGAATATTACCAACAGGTACTGAAAACCCTGCGCGCCGAAATCGCCTCACGCGACGGCCATCTGAACACCGGCATCTACGGCACGCAACTCTTCTTTGAAGTCCTGGCGGAAAACGGCATGAGCGACGTGGCCTATACGGCGATGAACAAGCATACCTTCCCGAGCTTCGGTCACTGGATCGCACAGGGCGCAACGACTACGTGGGAAAAATGGAACGGGGAATCCTCGCGCAACCATCCGATGTTCGGAGGCGCACTGACCTGGTACTACCGGATGCTGGCCGGAATGAACGCTGACGAAGACCAACCGGGCTACCGCCACATCATCGTCCGTCCCGTAATACCCGACGACCTGTCCCATGCGTCATACTCCACGCGCACTCCCTACGGCGAGGCATCCGTATCGTGGCAACGCAGCGACGGCCGGTTTCATCTGGAAACTGCAGTCCCTGTGGGCGCCACCGCCACCGTCTATATCCCCTGCAATTCCGATGCTAATCTAAGCGAGAGCGGCATCAGTCTGAATGAAGCAAAAGGCGTAACGGACAAGGGTTGGGATGCAGGCTACCGGCAGCTCGAAATACAGTCCGGAACCTATTCTTTTTCAGCACTTTAAAAAAACAATGTCGGCCGTTTTCCGTAACCGTCGGCACAGGTAAAAAAAAACCGTACGGGTTTCCCAAAAAGTCCGTACGGGTTTTTATGAAACTCCGTACGGCTTTTTTTTACCCCCCCCATTACTTTTTGCCCGGCACCCTGTTCATCCTCTAATCCCGGGCAATCCTGATTCGGACATCTTCCGATTTCTGCTCTATAACATACAGTATATAATGACAAAGAAACCTGTATAGTGTTACTTTTACACCATAATGCATTAATCGCACAAAAGCTATGGTAGAGGAATTAAAAGAGAAGGTATTCAAGGCCAATATCGACCTGGTTA
>JAITVG010000182.1 GCA_031285925.1 Tannerellaceae bacterium | reverse complement strand
CCCGTGTTGCTCGTCGCGCGGCTTAAATGAAACGAAAAGAAACTGATGTTTAACTATTAAATAATTAAAGCAATGAAAAAGTATGTAGCAGAAATGATCGGGACAATGGTCCTTGTTCTTATGGGTTGTGGCAGCGCCGTATTTGCAGGTAACGCTGCGGACGCGGTAGGTACCGGTGTGGGCACGCTGGGAGTGGCTTTGGCCTTCGGGCTTTCTATTGTGGCGATGGCTTATTCTGTCGGAAAAGTATCCGGATGCCATGTCAATCCGGCGGTAACGCTGGGTGTATGGCTTTCCAAACGCATGACGGGGAAGGATGCCGGTATGTATATGCTGTTTCAGGTGATCGGTGCGCTCGTCGGTTCTTCCGTCCTGTTCGCCCTGGTATCAACCGGCGCACACAACGGCCCGACGGCGACAGGCTCCAACAGTTTCGCGGAAGGCGCCATGGCGCAGGCGTTTATAGCCGAAGCCGTATTCACGTTTATCTTCGTGCTGGTGATCCTGGGAGTAACGTCCAAAGGCGCCAACAATAAATTCGCAGGACTGGCGATCGGCCTGACACTGGTATTGATCCACATCGTGTGCATCCCCATTACCGGAACGTCCGTCAATCCGGCACGCAGTATCGCTCCGGCTCTCTTCGAGGGTGGCGCTGCCCTTTCTCAACTGTGGCTCTTTATCGTAGCTCCGCTGCTGGGCGCCGCGATAGCGGCTTTCACCTGGAAGGCGATTGACGAAGAAGGAGAATAATGGTTAATGCTAAAGTGGCTACTGATTGTACACATCTCTTTCAATAAAGCGAGCGAAGCGAGTGGCCGCGGTTATGAAAATACGGCTTTCCAAGCCACTCGCTGAGCTTCGACTACGCTCTGCTACCGGCTCGCTAATTTGTTCAGTATGAATATAGATGATTTGAAGTGAAGTTGATCAAATGAATAAAATCATTACCTTTGCGTCTTTAAATTCAGATAGCTTTTAACGACACTAAAATATTATTATCGTGACAGATACAAAGTACATTTTCGTAACAGGCGGCGTGGTATCTTCTTTGGGAAAAGGGATCGTTTCTGCCTCCCTGGGTAAATTGCTGCAGGCAAGAGGTTACAAAGTCACTATCCAGAAATTCGATCCTTATATTAATATCGATCCCGGTACATTAAACCCTTATGAACACGGAGAATGTTATGTGACGGTTGATGGGCATGAAGCCGACCTTGACCTGGGGCATTACGAACGGTTTCTCAACGTACAGACAACAAAGGAAAACAACATTACAACCGGACGTATCTACCAAAGCGTAATCAACAAAGAACGCAAAGGCGACTACTTGGGTAAAACCGTACAGGTTATTCCGCATATTACCGATGAGATCAAAAGAAACGTGAAACTGCTCGGTTCGAAGTATAAATTTGATTTTGTCATTACGGAAATCGGTGGAACGGTAGGGGATATCGAATCTCTTCCCTACATCGAAAGTGTGCGGCAGTTGAAGTGGGAATTGGGAAAGAACTGCGTGTGCGTACATCTGACTTACGTTCCCTATATCGCCGCGGCGAAAGAATATAAAACAAAACCGACGCAACATTCCGTCAAACAATTACAGGAATTGGGTATCCAGCCGGATATTCTGGTATTGCGCACGGAACGCGAATTGAACCAGTCCATCACCCGCAAGGTAGCCCTGTTTTGCAACGTGGCGGAAGATGCGGTGGTACAGTCTATCGACAAGCCGACGATTTATGAAGTGCCGCTCGTGTTGCAGCGCCAGAAAATGGATGAGATCGTATTGCGCAAGGTAGGGCTGGAAATAGGCGCGGTGCCGGAAATGAAACAGTGGAAAGAATTTATCGACAAAAAGACCACGGCAACCAAAAGCGTGAAGATCGGACTGGTCGGTAAATACGTGGAATTGCAGGACGCCTACAAGTCGATAGACGAATCGTTGCTTCAGGCGGCTATCTATAACAACAGGAAACTCGACCTTCACCTCATCCATTCGGAAAAGATAAACGATCAGAACGTTGCGTCCTTACTGGAAGGATTAGACGGTATTTTGATCGCTCCCGGTTTCGGGCAGCGGGGTATCGAAGGTAAATTCGCCGCCTTGAAATATGCACGGGAGAATGACGTTCCCACCCTGGGCATTTGCCTGGGTATGCAATGCATGGTCATTGAATTTGCCCACAACGTGTTGGGTCTGGAAGGAGCCAATTCGACGGAAATAGAAGGAACTACGCCGGATCCGGTGATCGACCTGATGGAAGAACAGAAGAACGTAACCAATATGGGAGCTACCATGCGGCTGGGCGCTTACGACTGCATACTGCAAAAAGGCTCCAAAGCATATAAAGCCTACGGAAAGGAGCATATACAGGAACGCCATCGCCATCGCTTTGAATTTAACAATGGATATAAAGACCGTTTTGAAGCCGCCGGAATGAAGTGCACGGGGATAAACCCGGAAACCGGCTTGGTGGAAGTCGTGGAACTGCCGGACAGGAAATGGTATGTCGGCGTGCAGTATCATCCCGAATACAACAGCACGGTGGTTAATCCGAATCCGCTTTTCATGGCTTTCGTAAAGGCGGCGATAGATAATAAGGAATAAGAAAAGATTGAATCAATAAGGAAGAATGGATAAAAATACAATAATCGGCTTTGTACTTATAGGGATTGTACTGTTTGCTTTCAGCTGGTTAAACCGCCCGACCCCCGAACAGGTAGAAGCCCAGCGCCGTCAGCAGGATTCGATTGCGAAGATTGAATACCTGAAAGGCATCGAACAGAATGTAAAAGAAGTTACGGAAGATACACCGCCGACAGAGCAGTCGGACTCCGCGCAGACGGTACGTATGCAGGCAATATACGGCGCATTTGCCGGAGCCATGTTGGGAGAAGAAGGCTATACTACGCTGGAAAACGATTTGGTAGAGGTACGTATTAGCAACAAAGGTGGACACGTTTCTTATGCCCGCCTGAAAGAATACGACAACTGGGAAGGCAACCCGCTTGTCCTTTTTGATGAAGATGAAGTTGTTTTCGACTTCACGCTGATAACAGCCACTAATCGCGTGATCAATACACGGGATATGTATTTCGAGCCGGTAAAGGGGAATGATCCCAATACCGTCACCATGCGTCTGGCAACGGGAACCGGCAGTTATCTGGATTTTAAATATACTTTAAGCCCAAACGATTACAGGATGCAATACTCTGTCCGGGCAACAGGCTTGAACGGTGTGCTTTCGCCAAGCACCAATTCACTGGATATGCTTTGGGAACAGAAACTTCGTCAGCAGGAAAAAGGGCGCAAGTTTGAAGACCGTTATGCGGCGCTTTACTACAAGTTTGTCGCCGACGACGTTGAAAACCTGAGCGAAGGAAAAGACGACAGCAAGAAGGTTGCCAACCGTTTGAAGTGGATCGGCTATAAAGACATGTTCTTCTCCACCGTCCTGATTGCCGACGGCGAAGGCTTCGAGGCCGCCACGCTGGAGTCTGCCTTGGAGCCGGAAGGCAAGCATCTGAAGCAATACAAAACTGCCGCGACCGTGCCGTTTGACATACAGGGACGCGAATCGACCGACTTCACCTACCTTTTTACCCCCAATAAATACGCCCTGTTGAAAGATTTCGACAAGGGAATTGCGGCCGACGAAAGGCTGGAACTCGACCGTCTGGTCTATCTGGGCGCAAGCATCTTCCGCTGGATGAACAAGTATTTAGTTATTCCCGTGTTCGATTTCTTCGGACGTTATTCGGGCAACTACGGGTTGATTATCTTCCTCCTGACCCTTGTTATCAAGATCGTGATCTTCCCGATGACTTACAAATCCTACATCTCTTCCGCCAAAATGCGCGTACTTCGGCCGCAGGTAGAGGAACTTAATGAAAAATATCCGGGCGAATCGAATGCAATGGCGCGCCAGAAGGCGACGATGGAACTGTACAGTAGGGCAGGGGCCAGCCCGATGAGCGGCTGTATCCCGATGCTTTTGCAGATGCCGATCCTGGTTGCCATGTTCATGTTCTTCCCTTCGGCAATCGAATTGCGCCACGAGGCTTTCCTCTGGGCAAAAGACCTTTCCACCTACGACGCCATAGTGAGCTGGAACACTTACATCCCGCTGATCACTCCCTATTTCGGCAATCACATCAGCTTGTTCTGCCTCTTGATGACAGTCGTGCAGTTCGTCTACAACAAATTCAATATGGAGATGACCAATACCGGCCAACAACAGATGCCGGGCATGAAGGTGATGATGACCATGATGCCGCTCATGTTCCTCGTCTTCTTCAATCAATACGCCTCCGGCCTGACCTATTATTATTTCATCTCCACTTTGATGACTATACTTCAGACCTTGGCTTTCCGCTTCTTTATCAATGAAGAAAAGCTGCTCGCCAAACTGGAAGCGAACAAAAAGAAGCCGCAAAAGAAGTCCGGCTTCATGAAACGTCTTGAAGAAGCGCAAAGGCAACAGGAAGAGATTCTTCGGAAACAGAAAGACGAACAGGCCAAGAAACAATATAGAAGCAAGAGATAAATTCCCTTGCCGGAGAACACAAAAAGGCTTATCCCCGCAGGGTAAGTCTTTTTTTTGTGCCCACCGCTTTTCCGAAAGGAGCGCAGCCTTTTACTTTATCACATATATAGTAAACATTTATCACATATGTAGTAAACGTTTATCATATATGTGATAAAGAAGAAACCTGCTCAGCTTCCCGAAGCGCCTCCGGCAGGTTTTTCCCGGAAAACGTTTGTCATATAAATAAATGGTGTAATTTTGAACTCCTTATTATTACAGCAGATCAACGAATTACTTACTAACATTAAAAACAATATGCTACGAATAGCAGTACAGTCGAAAGGACGTTTATATGACGAAACAATGCTTCTCCTCGAAGAAGCCGGAATCAAACTGAACCGCGGAAAGCGCATTCTGCTTCTCTCGGCAAAGGGATTCCCGGTGGAACTCCTCTTCCTGCGCGACGACGACATCCCGCAGTCGGTTGCAAACGGCGTTGCCGACGCCGGAATTGTGGGCGAAAACGAATACGTGGAAAAGGGCGCCGAAGCCCGGCTGGTGCGTCGCCTCGGTTTCAGCAAATGCCGCCTCTCCCTGGCCATCCCCAAGGATGAGGAATACCGGGGCATAGAATGGTTCAACGGAAAAACGGTCGCAACCTCCTATCCCGTCATCCTCGATGAATACTTCCGGCGCAACGGAGTGAAAGCCGCCTATCACGTGATCAGCGGCTCCGTCGAGATCGCTCCCGGAATAGGCCTGGCCGATGCCATCTTCGATATCGTCAGTTCCGGAAGCACACTGGTGAGCAACCGCCTGAAGGAAGTCGAAATCGTTCTGCCCTGCGAAGCCCTGCTGATCGCAAACAACAGTCTTACGGAAGAAAAGCAGGCCATTCTGGATGAACTGATCTTCCGCTTTGAAGCAATACAACTCGCGGAAGGTAAAAAATACGTACTTCTGAATGCACCCAAAGACCGGCTGGAAGAAATCATCCGGCTGCTGCCGGGAATGAGAAGCCCTACGGTGACCCCTCTGGTAGACGGCAACTGGATATCCGTGCAGTCGGTCATCTCCGAAACACACTTCTGGGAAATTATCGGAAAACTGAAAGCCCTTGGAGCAGAAGGAATACTGGTGCTCCCAATAGAGAAAATGATCGTATAGAAAAGATATGGAAGTAATAAAATATCCCCCTGAGGAACAGTGGGAATCACTGGCCGAAAGGCCGGCGCTCGACGTAAGCGGCCTCTTCGATACCGTCCGGCAAATACTCGACGATGTACGCCGGGAAGGCGACGCAGCCGTTAGGCGCTATGAAGAAAAATACGACAAAGCCGTCCTCTCCGACCTGCACGTTTCCCCCCGGGAATGGGACGAAGCAGACAAACAGCTGCCCGACGAACTGAAACAAGCCATCCGCACGGCGAAAAGAAACATAGAACAATTCCATGCCGCCCAGAAGTTCAACAGCCAAAAGATTGAAACCACTCCGGGCGTAACCTGCTGGCAAAAGGCAGTAGCCATAGAGAAGGTAGGGCTTTACATACCCGGAGGAACAGCCCCTTTGTTCTCCACCGTATTGATGCTCGGCGTGCCCGCCCGGATAGCCGGATGCCGGGAAATCATCCTCTGCACCCCGCCCGGAAGGGACGGTAAAATACACCCCGCCATACTCTTTGCCGCAAGGGAAGCCGGCGTAAGCCTCGTCTGCAAAGCCGGAGGCATACAGGCCATCGCGGCAATGGCCTGTGGAACGGAAACAATACCCAAGGTATACAAGATATTCGGCCCGGGCAACCAGTACGTAACCGCCGCCAAACAGTGGGTAAGCCTCAAGGACGTAGCCATTGACATGCCTGCCGGGCCGTCGGAAGTAGAGATCATAGCCGACGAAACAGCCGATCCGGCTTTCATCGCCTCCGACTTCCTTTCCCAGGCAGAACATGGCGCCGACAGTCAGGCTATTCTCCTGACAACCGCCGAATCACTCATAGAACCGGTCGTAAAGGAAGTCGGCCAACAGCTGAAACGCCTGCCCCGCAGGGAAATAACGGAAAAGGCATTGAGCAATAGCCGCATCATCCTGTTGAGAAACCGTGAAGAAGTTATCCGCTTCACCAATATATATGCACCCGAACACCTGATTATCCAGACGGCCGACTATATGGAAATCGCCGGCCGGATAAGCAATGCGGGAAGCGTATTTCTGGGCGCATACACACCGGAAAGCGCCGGCGATTATGCTTCGGGAACCAATCATACGCTGCCGACAAACGGCTATGCGAAGGCATATAGCGGCGTGAACCTGGACAGTTTCGTCCGAAAGATTACCTTTCAGGAAATATCCCGTGAAGGAATACTTGAGCTGGGTGAAACAATCCGCGTAATGGCAGAGAACGAACAACTGGAAGCTCACCGGCACGCAGTGACGCTGAGGATGCAATAGATTATTAATTATTAATTGTAAATAAGGCTATGACATTTAAACTGAAAGATATAATAAGACCCAGCGTAGCGGCGATGAAACCGTATTCTTCCGCACGCAATGAGTTTCAGGGAGAAGCTTCTGTTTTTCTGGACGCGAACGAAAACCCCTGGAACCTCCCCTATAACCGTTACCCCGATCCTTTGCAGCGAAAACTGAAGGAGCGGATATCGGTAATAAAGGATATAGCTCCCGAACATATATTTACCGGTAACGGAAGCGACGAGCCCATTGATCTGATCATCCGTGCGTTTTGCGAACCCGGAAAAGACAACATAGTTACCATAACTCCTTCGTACGGCATGTATGAAGTGGCTGCCGAAACCAATAATGTGAAGTGCACTAAAGTGTTGCTCGACAGTAACTTCGATCTGAATGCGAAAGTGCTGCTGGATGCAACGGACGAACATACAAAAGTGATCTACCTCTGTTCTCCGAATAATCCTTCGGGCAATCTGTTGAACAGGGAAGAGATATACAGGGTATTAAAATACTTTCCGGGTATCGTGGTAGTAGACGAAGCCTATATTGATTTCGCATCGGTGCCTTCGTTCCTGACCCATTTGCTTGCCTTTCCCAACCTGATCGTTCTTCAAACCCTTTCAAAAGCATGGGGCGCGGCGGCTATTCGTTTGGGAATGGCTTTTGCATCCGAAGAAATTATCGGCGTTTTAAATAAGATAAAGTATCCATACAATGTAAATCAACTGACACAGGAATATGCCTTGAAGATACTTGCCGACACGGAAATGATGCAAAGTCGGCTGACATTGATACTTGAAGAGCGTGAAAGGATGGCGCAACTCTTCCGACAGCCTCCGTTTTCCTTTAAAGTATATCCTTCGGATGCTAATTTTATATTGATGGAAGTAGGCGATGCCGATTACATGTATAAGGGATTGATAAGGGAAGGTGTTGTTGTGCGCAATCGCAACAGTGTAGCCTTATGCAGCGGCTGCCTGCGGATAACGACAGGAACTCCGGAGGAGAATAACATATTGGTTGAAAAAATGAAAAGCCTGCTCAGATGAAAAAGAGAGTTTTGTTTATAGACCGCGACGGAACAATAGTGAAAGAGCCACCGCAGGATTATCAACTGGACAGTTTCAATAAACTGGAGTTCTATCCGAAAGTCATGCGCAATCTTTACTTTATCGGGAAGAACCTGGACTTTGAACTTGTAATGGTTTCCAATCAGGACGGCCTGGGCACGGATTCTTTCCCTGAACGTACGTTTTGGCCGACACACGACTTGATAATGAAAACGCTGGCCGGCGAGGAAATAGTTTTTGAAGAAGTATTGATAGACCCTTCCCTTCCGGAAGATAAATCTCCGAACCGTAAACCGGGAACCGGAATGTTAAAAAAGTATCTGTCGGAAGAATATGACCTGGAAAACAGCTACGTAATCGGAGATCGCCTGACAGATATGGAATTGGCCTTAAATCTTGATGCCAAAGGAATATGGTTGCGTAACCCGGAAAATGCGGACAGGGAAATGCTGGCATATCATTGCAATCTATGGCCTGTATTGATTACCGACGACTGGGACAAGATCGCTGAGTTTCTTTTTGCCGGCGAACGTTCGGCTGCGATCCGGAGAAAAACAAAAGAAACGGATATTGCGGTAGAGTTAAAATTGGATGGTACAGGCCAATCGAACATATCGACCGGTTTGGGTTTCTTCGACCACATGCTGGAACAGATCGGAAAACATTCCGGCATGGACTTGACGATCAGGGTAACAGGAGATTTAAGAGTGGACGAACACCATACGGTTGAGGATACCGCGATTGCTCTGGGCGAAGCCTTACGCGAAGCGTTGGGAAATAAAAGAGGTATGGAAAGATATGGCTACTGCCTGCCTATGGACGATTGCGCGGCAAGTGTATTGTTAGACTTCGGCGGCCGTCCCTGGCTGGTATGGGATGCGGAATTTTTTCGTGAACGGATAGGAGACGTTTCTACGGAAATGTTTTTCCATTTCTTTAAAAGCCTGAGCGACTCGGCAAAGATGAATTTGAATATCAAGGCGGAAGGGACAAATGAACACCATAAAATCGAAAGTATCTTCAAAGGATTGGCGCGGGCTATTAAAATGGCGATCAAACGGGATATTTATAAATACGAGTTGCCTTCGACAAAAGGAACGCTTTAAAAGCTATTTCCGAAAGAAGCTGTTTGCCTCTGAATTTATATGCATATTTTTGTGCATAATTTTCAGTATATGAGTACATTTTTGCAAATATTAAATATTATCGATGTATATTAAAGTTATTGATCATGAAAAAAACAAATCTATTTTTTTTAATCACATTATTCTGCGTATCCGGAGTATTACATGCAAATAGCCGGACTGTTATCAAAATTGCAACAGACAATGTAAACCTGATCTATCAAGTAGGAGAGAACGGACGCCTGTACCAGAGTTACCTGGGAGAAAAGCTAAAGTATGACGCTGATATCGCTAATCTTCCTTTGGGAACGGAAGCTTATCTGACACATGGGATGGAGGATTATTTCGAACCTGCGGTACGTGTGCTGCACAATGACGGTAATCCTTCCCTGTTGCTGAAATATGTTTCTCATACGCAAAACACAACGAAGCCAAATGTAACGGAAACGGTCATCACCTTGAAAGATGATAAATATCCGGTGACTGTAAACCTGTTCTTTGTTTCTTTTGCCAAAGAGAATATTATAAAGGAACATGCGGAAATCAGCCATCAGGAAAAGAAACCGGTTACATTATATAATTATGCTTCTTCGCTTTTGCATCTGAATGCAGGAAAGTATTTTCTGACGGATTTTACCGGAGAATGGGCGCACGAAGTAAATATGCAGGAACATCAACTTGACTTCGGAAAACGTATTGTGGATACCAAACTTGGAAGCCGCGCCAATATGCAAACGTCTCCTTTCTTTATGATCGCCCTGGAGGAAAAGGCTCGCGAAAGGGCAGGAGAGGTGTTGCTCGGAACGATTAACTGGACCGGAAATTTCCGTTTTACCTTTGAAGTGGACCAGTTAAACAGATTACGTATTCATTCAGGCATAAACCCTTATGGCTCTGAATATTCACTGCAACCGAATGAAGTATTTGCAACACCTGAGTTTGTTTTTACATACAGTACGGAAGGAACCGGGAAAGCCAGTCGCGATATTCATCGCTGGGCGTTAAAATATCAATTGAAAGACGGAGATAAGCCTCGCATGACTTTACTGAATAACTGGGAGGCCACCTATTTTGATTTTAACGAAGAAAAGTTGACCGGTATTATGGATGAAGCCGTCAATCTGGGAGGAGATATGTTTTTGCTCGACGACGGATGGTTTGCAAATAAATATCCCCGGAGCAGCGACCGCCAGGGATTGGGCGACTGGCAGGAAACCGTAACCAAATTGCCTAATGGTTTAGGACGGTTGGTGAAAGAGGCTACAGATAAAGGAATTAAGTTTGGTGTGTGGATTGAACCGGAAATGGTTAATCCGAAGAGCGAACTGTATGAAAAGCACAAGGACTGGGTGATTCATCTGCCCAACCGCGATGAGTATTATTTCCGCAACCAGCTGGTGCTCGACCTGAGCAATCCGAAGGTGCAGGATTTTGTTTTCGGCATCGTAGACGACCTGATGACCAAAAATCCGGGGATCGCCTACTTCAAGTG
>JAITVG010000166.1 GCA_031285925.1 Tannerellaceae bacterium | reverse complement strand
TCTTTGGCTTTCGTGATACATTCATTTCCCATCAGGTAATATTCGTGGGCGTATTCCTTCTGTATCTCTCTTACGGAGTGGAGTTCGTTCTGCAACGATTTGATCTTTTCCTCTTGCGTGTTAATCCGTTGAAGTTTCAATCGGAGCAAACGCTGTACGGATGGATTTTGCAACAGGTTCTTTTGAGTTACGGCGGCGGAAAACGCTTCGACGGCATCATCGAACTTTCCTTCGTTGAAACATTCAATCGCACGGGCATAGTTCAGTTCGGCTTCACTTTCCTTCAATGTGTCGGCGATAAGGCCGGAGTTGTTAAACCTTTGGCTGAAAGCGACGATTTCTTTTCGGACGAAGATGTCGTGCTGTGATATTTTCCCTTTCAGCACCAACCCTTCCAGGGAAGTGCAGCGGCTTAACGCGACGTAGGTTTGTCCGCCGGCAAACACTCCTCCCGTAAGGTCTACCACTATCCGGCTGAAGGTTAATCCCTGACTTTTATGCACGGTGATAGCCCAGGCCAGGCGGATCGGCAATTGCATAAAAGTACCGACGATCTCTTCCTCGATGCGTTTTTCCTTCTCGTTGTATTTATATTTGTAATTCCGCCAGGA
This sequence comes from Tannerellaceae bacterium, assembly GCA_031285925.1. Lineage (GTDB taxonomy): Bacteria > Bacteroidota > Bacteroidia > Bacteroidales > Tannerellaceae > QVMG01. Next base: position 6,365 of record JAITVG010000166.1, on the reverse strand, counting down.
AGTCATTTCCACCAGATGTTCAATTCCGTTTTCCAGAAGCACATAGATATTGTCATTCTCATCTATGCCGGAGATCATGCCGATCGTTCCGTTTACCCAGCGGCGATCAGGGTCGTTGTCGATAAAAATAACCTGCGCCTGCTCTTTAAGTGACAGGTTGAGCTGCGTAGGAAGTGAACTTTCCGGGAAATCACCGTCGATGATTCCTTTGGAAACATACTCGTTGCCCGGCAATTCGGCCAGTTTCTTTTCATTGATATAATCCACCTGATCGCGCCGCGTGGCCAGTGTAACGTACATGTCTTCATTTCGCGGTTCAAAGTCCGGAAAATGGCGGGCATTAATTATCTCCAGTTCCTCTTTTCGGATCATATTGTTGCGGATATGGTCGAGCAGTTGGATGAACGTTTTGTCTGTTTGCCGGTATACTTTCTGTAATTCGATGGGAACCAGGTTTATTTCCTCGAATACTCTTGCCGAAAAAAAGAACGGACTGGCGTAGAACAGACTTAATATTTCTTTCTGATCGCTTGGCACAACCGGTTCCAATTGGAATATATCTCCGACGAACAGCAACTGTTTGCCTCCGAAAGGCAGGCGGGTATTGCCGGAATAGACTCTCAGAATGCGGTCGATCGTGTCAATGGTGTCAGCTCTTACCATGGAAATCTCGTCGATAATGATCAATTCCACTTCTTCCAGCAACTTCCGGTGTTTTTTAGGGTATTTGAAAAATTCAAAGATGCGTGCGTTTTTGGCACTTAAATCCGGATCATCCGGCATCATGGGGCGAAAGGGAAGTCTGAAAAACGAGTGCAGGGTAACTCCTTCGGCATTGATCGCGGCAATTCCCGTAGGAGCCAGTACGATGTGTTTCTTTTTGGTATGCTTACAGATGTATTTAAGGAAAGTCGATTTTCCCGTACCTGCTTTTCCCGTCAGGAAAACCGATTGCCGGGTATGGGTTATCAGGCGCAAGGCATCCTGAAACTCTTTATTGTCGGTATCTAATCTGAACTCTGACGTGTCATCCATTCTTATTTGCTGATAAAAAGCCAGGCGTCTTTGTGCTTTTCTCCTTCTCTTATGACAGACAGATATTCTTCCGCGTCCTGCCGGTTGTCGAATTTGCGGACATAAACCCGGTAACGGTTATCTCTGACGACGATGCCTGTTTCCCGGTACAGGTATTTATCGACACCGGCCATATATTGATCTGCTTTTTCCCGATCAGGGAAACTGCCTATTATTATATGGTACATTTTTCCGGACACCGGCGGTTGTGCGGGTGCTTCCACAACGGCAACCGATTCTTCTTCTTCTTCCGGTTGGACAATATCCGTTGTATTCGCTGTTTCGGGCAAAAATATTTCAGTGGGAAGTATGGCAGCGGTGTAAGCCGACTGTTTCACATCTTCAACGGGTGTGGAAATCAGGAAGAACAGGGCGATTGCGGCAACGGCGGCTACCGCTCCGCGAATAAAGCGCATACTGACCGGGATATATAATGTATCTTTCTTTCCGCTGCCCATATCTACCGTATTCAATGTGTCGGCAGGAGGGAGGGACGGAAAATGAAAAGACGGCAAACCGTAATAATTCACATCGAAGCGGCCGGCTTTTCCTGCTTGAAAGATCAGTTGCCCTTCTTCTCCGCGCATAAGCGATCCGACAGTTCCCAGTGAAATCTTTCCGTATTGCTGCAAGGACGATTTCATCTCGGCAATATCCTCTTCGAGCATGGATTGAGCTTTCCGATAGTCCGTCCGGTAGGCTTGCATATAAGAACCGGCCAGTAAACTGTCGTTATGCTGCAAAGCCTTGTTGAAAACAAGTTCCTTGCGCATCGGTGAAAAGGTATGATTCTCTTTCCGGTAGACAGACGGAACGGTCTGTAATACAAATCCACCTATACCCGGAATGATCACACAGTCGTGGGTAAGCAGTAAACGTTCAATATGTGTTGTTATTCGTTGCATTTGGCAAAGGTAGAAATTTCTTTTCAAAGCCTTCTTTTCAAAGTAAAATATAGGCGAAATATATTAATTTGAGGTGCTGACACTCGCGTGCGGGTATTATTTATTAACACGCGCACACTCAGGATATTACGTATTGTTAAAAAGTGTTTCTATATATAGTACGCGCTCGTAGTACCTATACAACGGCGCCGTAGTATATATAGTACGAAGAAATACTACCGGTAGTATTGGGAAAAACTGCATATGGATGTTTTCAGAGGTATATCGTTTGTCATTTTAACATTCGCTTAACATTTGCTTTCTAAAACGCAGAAAATTTCAAACTCAAATTTTGCTTTTAAACGATTGTATCTGAATGAATTACGGCTTTTTTGACCCTTCTACGGTGGTTTATTTGAAAATTTTTTTCTTTCGTACGCAAATAGGGCTGTATTTTGAGGCTAAAAAATCTGACCAAAAAGGCAGGTTCCTATTTTTTGCACGGTTCACAGGGTTATGTTGAAATATCAAAATGCAATGATGCAAATATTCTGTTTGGTGGAATGGTGTAGTATAATTCTGTATACAATACGTAACTATGTTGTGTATATCGTTGTTGTTGTCGTTTTGATGTCATAGTAAACAAAAATATACACTATGCTATTCCCCTTAGCTATATACATTTGTCGCGGAAATCAGCACATATATAATTTGTTTTATCACAATGAATATTTCACAGTATAATTTTATGCGATAAATAGATAGTAACCAAGTATATATATGCGTTCTCTGAAGTTTTATTTCATTTACCGGTATACTTTTGTTCGTTTAGCGTATTTTATCCGTTTCCGGGATGATATGCTTGATGTTAATTTGCTTGTTATCAGATAGATATACACTTTATATAAAGTGTTTGTTTTCTTATTATTTTCTGTATCGACCGTTGTTTACAGAATACAACTTAACAATTGTTCCATCTGTATAAATATATACATGTGGCGGATACAATTGTTTTGTTGCGGAATTAAATAAATTGTTTACATTTGCTGTCGCTATTGTATCCGTTGCGATATAGTGATGTATACAGGTGATTTGACAGGCAAAAGATAATAATACAATATACACGAAGCCATGAAAGAGCGTATTCAAAAAGTAATAGATGCAGAAAATGCCACTCCTTCCAGGTTTGCGGAGGAGATTGGGATTCAGAGAGCAGCCATGTCGCATATTCTGAACGGAAGGAATAATCCGAGTTTGGACGTTGTAACAAAAATACTTCAACGTTTTCCCAAGATTAATTCCAACTGGCTATTGTTTGGAAAAGGAGAAATGTATACCGGAAAGGCTACCGAAGTGCCATATTTATTCAAAAATACGTCGTTATTTCCCGACGAATACGCAGACGATCCGAAAAATTGCACGAGAAACGAGTCAAATCTCCCCCAAAAACTAAAGGAAATACCAAATACAGAGCAAGTTATGGTGGTAGAAAGCCCTTCAAAAAAAGTCACCAAAATAATGCTGTTTTATTCGGATAATACATTCGATACCTTTATTCCGGAAAAAGAACCTCAGCTGAAGTAGTTAATCCATATATTTGTAGAGTAATAACAGCTTATGAAAACAGAAAACAATATGAATGACGAAATGAGTTTGGATGTTGCTCTCGATATAATCGGAACACTCCGCATGATGAAAATGCAGGAACTGAACAGGGAAACAGATCCTCAAAAGAAAGAATTGCTGGAAAAGGAGTTTGATATGCTTACCGCAGAAGAAAGAATTGCACAGGGACTGGAACAATTTAAGGGATGGGAAGAAGTGCAAATCTCTATCATGGACAAGATAGACCGATTATATGCTCCAAAATTGAAAGCATATTATGCAGCGTGCTGATGTAGAGCAGATATTCGAGCAAGAGAAAGAAAGATTTTTCAATAAAATTAGTCCCTCTGAAAAACCTTTGGCTGTAATTCTTGGAGGACAACCGGCTTGTGGTAAAAGTACGCTGTTAAAAGTCGTCGAGAAAGACCACATCGATAAGAGTTTTTTATCTGTCAATGGCGATTTATACAGAATCTTCCATCCAAAGTATAGTGAGTTGATTAAAGAAGCGAACAAATATTCGGCAGAAACGCAGATATTCTCGAATGTTTTTACCGAAAAACTCATAGAGGAAGCAATTAACAGGAGGTGCAATATAGTCGTTGAAGGAACCATGAGAAACCCGGATATTCCTTTGAAAACGGCAAACCTTTTTAGAAATGCGGGATATAGTGTAGAAGCCTATGCCATATCGGCTCCGAATTTAATCACCCAATTAGGTGTTTACATTCGCTTTCAGGAAGAAGTTGCTAAAAAAGGAGTGGGGCGTATGGCAGAAATGAATGTTCACCATGCAGCCGTTGATGGACTTCCCAAATCCCTTGACACGTTATACGAGCAAAAAGCCGTAGAGAAAATTTCGCTTTACACTTACTTGGCCAAAGAAAAAATAAAGGATTTTAATCTGGAAAACGATTCATGGGACTGTGAAAGTTTCCCGTCACTTTTCATCAATGATTCCAGAAACAGGCAGCTTCATGATAGGGAACTCTTGAAAACGAGTATTGAAAAAGGCGAAAAGATTATTCACAGCATCAAGGACAATGAGGTTAAAAAAAGCATGAACGAAATCATACTGAAACTGAAAACTAACTTCTTATGAAACTTGTAATCATAATTTTTATGTACGTTTGTGCCGTAATTGATTGTACAGTATGAAGAAATACTTATTGGATATGAAGGTAAGGGAGAGTATCCGCCTTCATGCGAATTATTGCTTGCTGAAACTCACTTCCGACATCATGCTGCCGGAGATGCTTCCCGGACAGTTTGTACAGGTTAAAATCGAAAACTCTCCTTCTACCTTTCTACGCCGACCTATCTCCATCCATTTCGTCGATCGCGAACGGAATGAATTGTGGCTGCTCGTGCAAATCATTGGCAACGGAACCCGCAGGATGTCTTCTTTCCTGCCCGGCGAACAGGTAAATATCATGCTCCCGCTGGGCAATGGATTTACCCTGCCGCAGGAAGATGAGAACGGGAAAAAGTTTCTTCTGGTTGGCGGCGGTGTAGGAACAGCTCCACTTCTTTACCTGGGATATTACCTGAAAAAGAATGGATTTACGCCTGCTTTTCTTATTGGTGCCCGTTCCCGCGCGGATCTGATGCAATTGAAAGAATTTGAGAAACAGGGAGAAGTGTATATCACTACCGAAGATGCGTCGGCCGGTGAACCGGGATATGTAACCGGCCATTCGATACTTCAAAAGGAACGTTTCGACCGTATTTATACTTGCGGGCCTAAACCGATGATGATGGCCATAGCCCGCTATGCTTCCGCCATGTCGATCGATTGCGAGGTATCGCTGGAAAACACAATGGCCTGCGGTATCGGAGCCTGTTTGTGCTGCGTGGAGAAGACAAAAGACGGTCATAATGTGTGCGTATGTACCGAAGGCCCCGTATTTAATATAAAGGAACTGTCATGGCAAAGCTAAATGTAAATATAGGCAATTTGTCGCTGAAGAATCCGGTAATGACGGCGTCCGGAACATTCGGTTACGGGTTGGAGTACGCCGATTTCATCGATATTGAAAGATTGGGCGGAATAATCGTAAAAGGAACAACGGCAGAACAGCGGGAAGGCAATAATTACCCGCGGATGGCGGAAACTCCTTCGGGAATGTTGAATGCCGTAGGCCTGCAAAATAAGGGTGCGGATTACTTTATCGAACATATCTACCCGGAAATAAAAGATATCGACACGAACATGGTCGTGAACGTCAGCGGTTCGACTGTCGAATCATACATGGAATGCGCCGGAAAGATAGCTGCGCTGGAACGTATCCCGGCCATTGAACTGAATATCTCCTGCCCGAATGTGAAACAGGGCGGAATGGCATTCGGAGTAACCTGCTCCGGAGCGGCGGAAGTGGTGAGGGCGGTTCGGAAAGTATATCCCAAAACATTGATAGTTAAACTCTCTCCCAACGTGACCGATATTGCGGAAATAGCCCGTGCCGTCGAAGCGGAAGGCGCAGACGCGGTTTCCCTTATAAATACGATGCTGGGAATGGCGATTGATGCCGAAAAAAGAAAGCCCGTTCTTTCAACCGTAACGGGCGGACTGTCCGGCCCTTGTGTAAAACCGGTAGCCCTTCGCATGGTATGGCAGGTATACAAAGCCGTGAACATACCGGTTATCGGTCTGGGCGGAATATCAAACTGGAAAGATGCCGTCGAGTTTATGCTGGCAGGAGCCACGGCAATCCAGATCGGAACATACAACTTCATCGATCCTGCAATCACCGTTCAGGTAATCGACGGATTGAATGAATACTGCGACCGCCACGGTTTCCG
>JAITVG010000263.1 GCA_031285925.1 Tannerellaceae bacterium | reverse complement strand
ACCGGGCAATCTCCTTTTTGCGATCCCAACGATTGATAATAAGGCATCAGGTGTAACGGTGCGTAGTGAACCTGTGCATAAATCTGCTGTTCGCGCAGGTAATTATAAAGCCCCAAGCGGTCTTCCACCTGAATGACATACAAGTGGAAAGCATGGTAAATATTAGCGGCTACAAAAGGCGTTTTGATTCCGGCGCACGAGGCAAAGGCTTCGTTGTATTTCCGGGCAATTTCATTGCGGCGCTCCAAACCCCAATCTGCTTTAGCCAATTGCGTTAAGCCGAGGGCTGCCTGAAAATCCGTGATCCGGTAGTTATATCCAAGTTCCTGCATTTCCATATACCAACCGCCGTCGTTCCGATGCATTTTAGCCGGATCTTTCGTAATGCCGTGCGTGCGGTAAAGAAGCATTTTCTCATATATTTCTTTGGAATCGGTAGTGATCATGCCCCCTTCGCCCGTAGTGATATGTTTCACCGGATGAAAGGAATAAACGGCCGCATCGGCATATTTACCGTTGCCGGCAAATTGTTTCCCGCCTTTCCCGTCGATATAATAAGCGCCCGGAGCATGACAGGCGTCTTCCAGTATCCACAATCCATACGCATCCGCTAGGCGACGGAAACGTTCCGCTTCAATGGGATAACCGGCAAAATCCACCGGTACTATTCCTTTGAAATAACCTTTCGGATGATCCGACAAGAGTTTTTCCAGCTTGTCGATGTCCATCAGGTATGTTTCCTGATCAATATCACAGAAAAACACCTCTCCGCCGCAGTAGCGGATGCAATTCGCACTTGCGGCAAATGTCAGCGGAGTGACGATCACCCGGTCGCCCGGCTTAACGCCCAACGCAATAGCCGCAAGATGAAGCGCAGCCGTTCCGTTGTTCACCGCAACGGCATATCCGGCTTCCACATAACGGGCAAAAGCGTTTTCAAATGCTTTGATCTTCGGGCCTTGCGTCAGATAATCGGATTGCAGGGTTTCGATAACCGCCCGGATATCTTCTTCCGTAATCGACTGACGACCATAGGATATGGGATTCATATTAAAAAATATAACCGGAATCTACGTGTTTAAGAATCTTCTCCCGCATGGATTCTACGGTTTCCCACTCCGTGTTTTCACCGGAATTGTAGCGGAAACCGGAAGGTACTTCCTTTGCATTATATGCGCGGAGGTATTTTTCCCTGTCCACTCCCGAAGGCAGGATCGCGTAATAGCGGTCGAATTCGATCGTATTGACAGAGTCGCTTTCGGTAATCATTTCTTCGTGGAGTTTCTCTCCCGGACGGATACCGATATATTCCAGCGCGGCATCGGGTGCAATCGCCTTTGCTACGGTTTCAATACGGTAAGAGGGGATCCTGGGAACGAAAATCTCTGCTCCCAACGCATTTTTGATTGCCCACATTACCATTTCCACACCGTCTTCCAGAGAAATATTGAAACGGGTCATATCCCGGTGGGTTACGGGAAGTACGCCCGACGATTTTTTCCCCATAAAGAATGGTATCACGGAACCGCGCGAGCCCATCACATTGCCGTAGCGCACACCGGAAAAGCGAAGGTCGCGTTTCCCTTTCATATGATTGGCCGCGATAAACAGTTTGTCGGAACATAATTTGGTTGCGCCGTAAAGATTGATCGGAGCAGCCGCCTTATCGGTCGATAGGGCTACTACAACTTTCACATCCGTTGTCAGTGCCGCATCGATCACATTTTGCGCTCCTCCGATATTGGTTTTAATACATTCGTCCGGATTGTATTCCGCTGTTGGAACCTGCTTCATTGCCGCCGCGTGAATGATTACGTCGATTCCTTCGCAGGCCCTTTTCAACCGGGCGGCATCCCTGACATCGCCTATGAAAAAGCGCAATTGCCGGTATTTCTCCGGCGGATATATCTGTGCCATTTCAAACTGTTTCAATTCATCGCGCGAATAGACAACAATACGGGAAACGTCAGGGTAATTATTGATTAATGTCTCCACGAATTTCTTTCCAAAGGAACCGGTTCCCCCGGTGATCAAAACTGATTTATAGTTCAACATCCTTATGTTTTTTAATTATTAGTTCTTCTGACATTATATTTGAACGGAAGATATTCACGTTATATTGTACTAAAACCGGTATAAACTTACATCCGTTAGACTTTTGTCTTATGTTTTTTCCCGTAGAATGCGAACAGCTTCTTCATAAGCGCCATCTACGCTGTTTTTTATGTCTTCTATCGTCGGTTCCACCGTATAATCAATACGCACACCCACTCTTTGCGTTGGAGTAAAGTCAGGATAATAAACACCATACCCTGTATAATAAGCTCTGATTTCACCCAGTAAATCTGTGGATGTAATATTGCCGTCGGAGCCAGCAGTGGAGTTTCCGACTGTGATTACATTCGGGGATGTCTGTAAGGCCATCGTAAGAAATTCGGAATAACTGCTTGTGTATTCATTCACCAAAAGCGCCACTTTTCCTTTATACGCTTTTCCCGGAGAATATCCGGCGTCATAACTTTTTAGCCACCGCAACATTCCGGGGTTATTCGTATCGGGGTATGTACAAATGGTGAAGTGAGTTTTAGCGGGGAGAATGAAATCCGTCAACGGAAATAAAATCATCGCTGAAGGATAACAGCGTATGTCCAAAATTAAAGCCTGCGACTTTTTCACTTCTTTAATTACTTTTTTGATATTCTTTTCGTCGACATGCCTTAAATCAATATATGCGATGGAATCACTTATCCATCGAACAGCGATGCCTTTTTCCTGTTCCGGATTCTTCCTGGTTTCAAACTGTTCCGGTGTATAATACTTTATGTTTTTTTCAAATACCGCTCCTTCCCTTTCAATAAGCAGGGTCGCGGCCGTATCCGTGGATTGCACTATTTTTTCGTTTACTATCCGTTGATTTATCCATTTGTTTCCGCCGGATACCAATTGGTTTATACTGTCGAAAAGGGAAAATATGTCTTTTTGATTTATCTGCAAAATAATATCGCCCGCCTGTATTTCTTCTTCCCACTTCTCAACACGATTGACCACAAATGTGTCGCCTATTTTTTTAATATCAAAATTAGTTCTGTTTGAACCATTGAATATTTCCCGGTTGACCGTCCGGGAATATATTGTCGAATGATTTTCTTTCAACCGGCTTGTCAATGCAAGAACACCTCTGTTATATTCATTGGCGTTGCCCGAATGAATAAAAACGGGAATAAATTGAAACAGTACCTTATCCCAGCTTTCGTCAATGAAATTCTTATATACATAAAAATAATTTAACTTGTTCCAGTAGCGGAACAAACTCAATATGCGCCTGCTTTCGTCCGGATAGGGATTATTGCTGTATATATGTTCCCTGTATTTGGTGCCGCTCTTTTTATTGCGTACCGGTCGATACTTCCACATGTATTGCAGAGTTTCCGTCACTTCAGGCTCAAAATAAACCGTATCTTCGAACCAGTGGTTGGATATAAGGGTAAATTCCTCGATATCATGCCGATGCAGCGTGTCTTCGCGAACAGAGAACTTTTGCAGTATATCAAGTATTTGCCGGGAAAATTCTTCCCTGTTCAGGCACGACTTTGTTCTTTCTATTTCTTCAAGCAGCAAATCGTCGATATTGAAATCGTAATCGTGATAGTATTTAACAAATCCCCATATCTTGCATAAATAGTACAGCCTGCCCGTTTCCGACATGCCGTTTGGATAAAACAAATCATGCCGTTGTTTTTCAATATAGATACTGTCGTTTAAAAAATTAAATGACATGCGTCCTCTCATTGCCATACTTATAAAATCGCATCCGGAACAGGCGCAGGTTGCAGAAATAATCAATACGATTATATGCTTAGTGTACTTCATCATTATTTACTATTTGTTTCTTGTTTTTTATGTATTGATTTTTTATCTCCATATATCAAAGCGGAAATTGCCGTAAAAGCACATACGAAAGCATTGAAAATGAAGATTGGAAATAATGTATAGAAAGCCTGGAATGATTCAATTGTAACGGTATGAGATTGGATAAAAATTGCAAAAATAATAACAAATCCCATATACAAAGAATACAAGCAGCATATTGTAGATAGAATAAGGCTCACCAGCCCGTTTCTGAGGATAGCATTTACGAGGAAAACTGTAAATATGATTAGTGCAGTAAGTAAATTTTTTTCAAGATTAATTGGCAAAAAAAATACTCCACAGGCATATATAGAAAAAATTATATTTATAATTTTGAATTTTTTAAGCATAAAGTAATCCTTTTATAATTATTACATTATATTACATAAATAAACAGAATAAAAAGGGCTGTCTAAAAAAGTTTATTTTCCTTTTTAGGCAAGCCCTTAAAAATCACAGGATGATCATCCTTGTCCATAGCACCAATCTCCACAAGCAACACCTGTTCGACTAAGACAAGGCCATCCGTCATCGTGTGACACTGACCAAATATCACAGTACGCTCCTTTTGATGTTCTTGTTATATCGCTACATTGCCACACCGAATATATAGGAGGAGTAAAAGTAGTAAATGTTCCCCCTTTAATGCTCGATTGTGACGCATCATTAAGTTGAGATATTGTCTCTTTCTTCAATAC
>JAITVG010000203.1 GCA_031285925.1 Tannerellaceae bacterium | reverse complement strand
CCAGCCGTTTCCGAGTTCGGAATTCCATTTATTGTAAACGCCTTTCAGATGGAGATCGAAATATTTTCGGTAACTGTATTTCAATTCTATTCCGCCAAAGATCAGTTCAGTGTCTATTTCATTCATTATGCCTAACTGGTTAAAAGCATTTTCCACAAAGATGAAAGTAGGTGGCAGAAGAAAATAATCTCCTGTTGTGTATTTGTAACCTCCGAACACATCAAACCAAAATCCGGGAAGCGCCCCGCTTTTAATACCGGCCGTTGCATTTAAGATATTCCGGGAAGGTTCGATACTTCCCTGATAATTTACGTAACGGCTTTCACGAGCCAGTTCATACAGGCTGTTCGACTTCAATTCTCCTTTTGCTTCTCCGTACAGAACAGTTCGACCACCCATTTCCACATCGAAAGCAATATTGGGCGAAGCCATGAAATTCTTCTCCCATTCGCCGGTGTAAAGCATTACATTCGCACCCAGAAGAATATTCCAGTTCCCGCCTGCTATTTTATAATAAGGAGAAAGGGTTACTTCGGCATAATTTTGGAAATCATACGTGATGTCATAAGAAGGGAGGGAATAGTAGACCGATGGGGTACTGTAATTGAAATAATTAATTTTTGCCTGAGCACCCAGCCATTGATCGGTCAGTACCGGGAAATAGACATTGATGTTTGCTGCGATCCGGTTTTCTTTTGGACCGTCGTAGCTTTTTTCCAATCCGTATTTATAGGAGAAGTTTGTGTAATTGATTTCCGTATCGTATCCGATTGCCGATTCTTCCGTGGATGTAACTCCGGCGTAAACATGGATCAGCTGATTGACCTGATTGGTTTCCCGGTCGGTGACAGCCTGTCCGGGTGTCAACGCGTAACCGGTTATTGTCGGAAACGGAAGAAGGGCATCCGCATATCCATAATAATTAAATGTAGAATAGCCATACTTCGCCCCCAGCCGCATGATTGCCTTATTGAAACGACGGCGGTAATTGATCCCTCCCAGGTTGTCATTGAACATCATCTTTTGCTTTTCGTCGGTCTGAATATACTTGACGTTGCCGTTGGCCGAACGGTGGGAAAGGGAAATATTCAGTTGATCTTTCACCGTGTTCAGAATATGATATCCGAGATCGCCGTTCAGGTTCATATTCATTCCTCCCGCCAGGTTCAGGTAGCCTTTCCGTTTGTTGTATTCCATATTGGTAAGGATATTGCCCGAATGTAATGCGCCGGCCTCTTTTCCCGGAAAAGCCGGAAAAGTGATTCCCGCGTAGTCGATAGGCATCTTGCGGATTTCCGGATCTTTGATTTCCGGTAGCGTATTTACTTTATTGGCATCCTGTACGGAGGGATCATACTCCCGTTCGAGCGTCATTTCCCGGTTCAGGTTTGTCGTGTCTTCCTGCGCTTGCATGGATAAAGAAACAAACAGAAGCGTTGCAATAGTAAATGCTTTTATATAATTGTTTTTTTTCATCTTGCTTAATTCTTTAATTTACTCAACCGGTCTTCAATCATGGCGCCAATGTCGTCGCTTCCCTTGTAATTGTTTTGCAAGCTGTTCAGATAAACACGCGCCTGAACATCATCATTCCGTCGGATGTATATATCTGCCCAAAGGATAAATCCGCGAGCCAGCCAGTATTGATGGGGAGTTCCGTTCTTTGCAAAGTCTTCCAGCACTTCGATGGCCTTGTCGTCTTCATTATTATTGTAATAGAGTTGGGCAAGAAGGTATTTCGCTTCGGCTCCGTGGACGGTGCGCGTATCCTTACTGATCTCCGCCAAATCTTCCAAAGCCGACTTTTCCTCTCTCAGGGAGATGTATGCTTTTGCGCGTACATAACGGGCTTCTGCAATCAGTTCGGGCGACAGTTTGGTGTCTTTCAAGAGGTCGTTTGCGGCGATCAGTGCATCCTGCTGTTTGTTTGTATATTGTGCGCAACGCATAATTCCAAGTTTGGCCGCTTCCCTGTTCGCCGGATTGTCGGCGATCAGCAGGAGTTGTTTGAACGATTCCAGTGCATTGCCGTAATCTTTGTCCATGTATTCGATCTCTGCCTTGCGGGCAAGCGCTTCTTCACGGAATTTAATATCCCCGCTGTCCAGCACGCGGATATAATACGGTTTGGCCTCGCTGTATTCTTTTTTGGCAAAGGCTATGCTTCCCAGGTAATAATTTGCGTTTGAACTAAATGCTCCTTCGGGGAATGTTTGCAGGTATCTGGTCATACTCTGCCGTGCCGCTTCGTTGTCGCCGCGCATGAAAAGCCGTTCGGCTGCCATGTAAGTGAGAGAATCCTGCTCGCTTATTTCGATACGCAGGCTTCCGCCTAAGGAATTTACGTAATTGGTATACGTGTCGATGTCGTTCAGTTCGATGTAAACCGACTTGAGGTCGGCCAACGCTACACGTGCTTCTTCGCTTCCGGGATAATTACCGATCACTTTCCTGTACGCCTCGGCCGCTTTCTGCGGCTGATTTTCATTAAAGTAGATCAGCCCGAGCTGAACTCCGGCCTTGCGCGCCAAGCTGCTGTTCGGAAATTGATTGGCCAAAGCTTCAAAAGCCGCCGTCGCCTCCGCATTCATTTCCTGCAAAACATAAGTACGCCCCTTTTCAAACAGGGCATCGTCCACGTATTGCGATTCGGGGTATTCGCGGATCAAGCGATCCATTTCCCTGATCTTACCCGGATAGTCTTTTTGCAATCCCAGAACAAAACCCCTCTGAAAGACGGAATAATCTCCCGCGGAAGGCAATACCTGTGCAGCCAGGTTGTAGTTTTCTTCCGCCTGTGCGAACTGCCGGTTATGGAAAAGGCAATCGCCTGTCCGGTTGTAAGCGTCGGCCAAAGTTGCCGCTTTCCGGTCTTTCTCCAAGCTGATGTATTGGCGGAAATACGTTAGGGCTTCGTTGTAGTTCTGTAATTTAAAGTAAGCATATCCCAGATTATAATGAGCTAAAGCATACGACTCGGTATTTCGTTGGCGGGAATTATTAAGGTATGTCCGATAATCGGAAATTGATTTTTGGTAATCTTCCTTGCGGTAATGGGATTCGCCCCGCCAGAAACAGGCATCATTGCGCGCTTGCAGATTGTAGGTTCCCAAGTCGATTGCGCGGGTGAAATACAGGATCGCTTCGTCCATCTTCATGTTGGTGAATGATTGCGTACCCAACTGGAAAAGAATATCCTGTTTGGCTTCGAGTATTTTCGTACCGGGCTGGCGTATCTTTTCGATAGAAGCCAAAGCTGCGCCGTAATTCTTTGTCGTCAGGTATACTTCCACCAGATAATCGTTTACCTTGTCCGCATATTCGGAGTTTGGAAAATCATTGAGGAAGTCTTCAAATATGGCAACAGATTCACCAAAACCGGTAAAGTTGGTTTCATGTATCAGCAAGGCATAATTATAGAGCGCTATTTCGCGCACCTGTTCGTCGAACTTCGCCGTTGCAGCGGCCTCGAAAGCCATGCGGGCATTATTTCTGTCGTTTTGTTTCAGATAGGACTGCGCCAGATAGAGGTAAGCGTTTTGCGTAAGCGAATCATTCTCGCGCACTACCCGCCCCAGGCAATTCACCGCATTTTTGTAGTCGGCCGTATTAAAATAACAAACGCCGAGGATATAAAGATCGCCTCTGAACGGAGAATCGACCGCATCAACATACCGGCTCAAGCGGTCGATCGCCTTTGCTTCATTCCCCGAATTATAATAGGAGTTGCCGAGAATACGATATATTTCTGCGTTATTCTTACTGTTCGGATAAGAAGCCGGCAGTTCCTCTCCGCTACGGATCGCCTGCTCGTATTTGTTTTGTATGAAATAAATCTGCGTAATAAAGTAGAGTGACTGCTCGCGATAGGCAACAAACTCTTTCAGGCGTGAAAATTCAACCAACGCATCGTTGTACTTCCCGGTAGCGTAGTCGATATAAGCTACATAATAGGATGCGGCTTCGCGGTAAACCGATCCGATTTGCCTGATCCGCAGGAAATACCCCCTTGCCCGTTCCATATCTCCCTGTTGCAAAAGGGAATAGGCTAAGCGAAAAGTATATGTTTCCTGCTGTTCCGGGCTTAACATGTCTATATTGGATTCCTGAAGCCAAAAGATAGCTTTTTCGTATTCTTCCCTGCCGAAATGTACGGATCCGATCAGGTAATTGATCTCGTCGGCATGGCGAGAGTCCGGATAAGTGTCCAGATATTCTTTCAATACAGTATCCGCATCATCCCGTCCCTGTGCAAAAACGGCGCAGGCGATCAGATAATCTGCTTCCTGTATACCGTTCACGTCTTTGGATTGAAGTTTATAAGCACTTAGTTTGTCGATCGTGCCCGGATAGTTTTTTAACTCAAACAACTCTTTGCCTTCCAACAGTAATCCGTCCGGCGATTCATACAGGTATGACCGTTGGGCGATCGCCACCTGGCAAATCAACATCAGGCATAGCGGAATCAGTCTTTTTCTCATTATTACTTGGCTTTTATACACATGAAATTTATCTTGAAATATATCGCTTAATCCCTTCCCTTACGGAGGTAAGCCCAAATTCTTCCGGATCGATTTCTCCGGGAGTGGAAACAATGATTTCCTCCGCATCGTCATCGGGCACAGCAGTGTCGAAGGAGTCCACTTCACATTCATAGAACATGTCGAGGGTGTG
>JAITVG010000188.1 GCA_031285925.1 Tannerellaceae bacterium | reverse complement strand
ACAAGTTCGCCGGCCTCGTTGGTGATGCCTACTTCGCAGTTGGACAATCGTTTGTGATTAAAAACCTCACGGGCTTCGGCGTAAAGGAAACCCTTACTCTCGGATTTAAAGAAGTTGATACCGGAGGTAATGGAGAGTGTCAGGAGGGCATGACTGTTGGTTGCCGCCGCAAAAGCAAGATCGGCCAACGTAAAAATAGCTCCACCTTGGCAAACACCTCCACCGTTGAGGTGCATCGGTTTGATTTCCATGCGGGCGCGGGCATAACCGCTTTTCACTTCCAGCAACTCTACGCCTGCACAGGCTGCGAACCTGTCGCCCTTAAAAAAATCATAGACAGACATGGCACCGGTGTTTAATGATTGTTGAGTTTCCATTCCGCCCCGTCTTTCGTGTCCTTGATCTCGAAGCCAAGAGCCGACAACTCGTTGCGAATCCTGTCCGAAGTAGCCCAGTCTTTGTTCTGCTTGGCTTGCTGACGGATAGACAGGAGCAGATCGACGGCTTTGCCAAAGCTTTCATAAGAAGTGTTTCCGCCCGATGAAGTTTCGTCGGTAAGTCCCAGAATGTCGAATATAAAGAGCCGAAACAGTTCTTTCAACTCATTCAGATCGGCTTGCGTGAAGGTCGCCTTTCCATCTTTCACCGTATTAATGGAACGGACGGCATCGAAGAGGCAGGAGATTACAACCGGAGAGTTCAGGTCGTCGTTCAGCGCGTCGAGGCATTTACGCCGCAAATCCGCGACGGTTTCCGTCGTTGTTTCGGTGGCAGGCCGGATTTTATCCAACGCATGATACGCATCCATCAGGCGGGCTAACCCTTTTTCGGAAGCCTGCAACGCCTCGTTACTGAAATCCACCGTACTGCGATAGTGCGCCTGCAAGATAAAAAAGCGTATCGTCATCGGGGAATAAGCCTGGGCTAACATGCTGTGACTGCCGGTAAACAATTCATCCAGCGTAATGAAGTTGCCCAGCGATTTCCCCATCTTCTGCCCGTTCACCGTGATCATGTTATTGTGCATCCAATACCTCACCATGTCGTCGCCTTGGGAAGCTACCGACTGGGCGATTTCGCACTCGTGGTGAGGAAAAACCAAATCCATCCCTCCGCCGTGTATATCGAAATGATCCCCCAGATATTTGCGCCCCATCGCCGTACATTCGCAGTGCCAGCCGGGAAAACCCTCGCTCCAGGGCGAAGGCCAGCGCATGATATGTTCGGGCTGCGCTTTCTTCCAGAGCGCGAAGTCTGCCGGATTCCGCTTTTCATCCTGCCCGTCAAGCGCACGGGTAGCGTTGAGCGTATCTTCAATGTTCCGTCCGGAGAGGATTCCGTAGTGATGACTTTGCGCGTATTTCACCACATCAAAATAGACAGAACCTTCGCTTTCGTAGGCATAGCCATGTTTCAAAATCTCTTTTACCAGATTAATCTGTTCGATAATATGCCCCGACGCGTGCGGCTCTATGCTTGGAGGAAGCACATTCAGCGCATCCATTGCCCGGTGGTAACGGTTGAGGTAATGCTGCACTACCTCCATCGGTTCAAGTTCTTCCAGTCGTGCTTTCTTTGCAATCTTGTCTTCGCCCTCATCGGCATCGTGCTCCAGATGACCCACGTCGGTGATATTCCGCACGTAGCGCACCTTGTATCCCAGATGGCGCAGATAGCGAAACAGCAGGTCGAAGGTAATCGCCGGGCGTGCGTGTCCCAGATGTGCGTCGCCATAAACCGTAGGCCCGCAGACATACATTCCCGCATGGGGTTCGTGCAGAGGAATAAACTGTTCTTTTTTTCTCCCGAGAGTGTTGTAAATATACAATGGATGCTCCATGATCAGTATGTTCTTAATGAGAGGAACAAAGATACATGAAAATAGCGACCTACAAGCGTGTTCGGGAAAATAGGGGCGAATTTTACAATTTGGAGGATCGAACTTAATCCCTCCATGTTGTACCGAACAAGCCAATTACGAACACTGTTTTGATGAATACCCTTAATCTTGATTCAGACACCATAATATATATTTTAATACCTTTGTCCCTTATTCGAAAAACTAACAGTATATGAAACGATCAGTGATAAGTATTCTTTTCCTGCTGACAGTAATCGCAGGATTGTCGGCGCAAGAGGGAAGCAAGCGTTTGAATTTGAAAGAAATAGTAGACGGAGAGTTCCGTCAGACGACAGCCGTCGGCGAAATGCGTTCGCTCCCCGACGGAGAACATTATACGGCAATGAACCCGGAACGGACTATGATCGTCAGTTATTCCTACAAGACCGGCGCTCCGGCGGATACTTTATTTAATACACAAAGCGCGCGGGAATGTACGTTCGATACTTTCGACGGGTATATGATTTCTTCGACCGGCCACCGCATTCTTATCATGAAAGACAGGGAGATGATCTACCGCCGCTCCTTCAAGGCAGACTATTACGACTATGATGTACGCCGGAATTTCGTAAAGCCGTTGAGCGATACCGGGAAAAAACTGATGATCCCGACGTTCTCCCCCGACGGGCGAATGTGCGCCTACGTGATCGATAATAATATCTGGCTGAGGAAATTCGACTTTGATACGGAAATCCAGGTTACCAAAGATGGGGAAGCCAATAAAATACTGAACGGGACGACCGACTGGGTATATGAAGAGGAGTTTGCCGTAACCAACCTGATGGCTTGGTCGCCCGACAGCGAATATCTTGCCTTTGTCCGTTCGGACGAAACGGAAGTGCCGGAATATTCCATGCAGGTGTATGGAGAAGGGCAGTATCCGGGATACCATAATTTCAAATACCCGAAAGCGGGAGAACGCAATTCGCGAATAACGCTGCATTCGTACAGTGTGGCTACAAAAGACATCAAGAAACTGGATGTGCCGGTGGATGCCGAAAGTTATATCCCCCGTATCATTTTTACAAACAATCCCGAACAGTTGGCAGTGATGACGCTGAACCGGACGCAGAATGTATTTAATATGTATTACGCCAATCCGAAGAGCGGTGTGTTTCGCCTAATCCTTCGGGAAGAGAACAAGGCTTATGTCGATTCGGAATGGCTGTTTTCCATCACGTTTACGGAAGGGGGCTTTTATTATGTCAGCGAACAGGATGGATATGCCCACCTTTACCAATATACTCCGACCGGAGTTATGCAGCGCCAAATCACGCAGGGCAACTGGGATGTTACCGCGTTTCTGGGCGTAGACGAAGTAACGAAAACGGTTTATTATCAATCGGCGGAAGACAGCCCGCTGCAAAGAGCCGTTTACAGTATGGACGTTAAGGGTAATAAGGTGAAACTCACCTCCCAAACGGGGACGAACCGCGCCGTTTTCAGCGGTAACTACGCCTATTTCGTAAATACTTATTCCAATGTCAATACACCGGCAAAGATCACGGTGAACGAAACGAAGACCCGCAAGGAATTGAGAGTATTACAGGACAACGCGGCGCTGACGTCGAAACTGGCCGGCTATTCCTTTTCGCCGAAAGAGTTTATCAAGGTGCATACCGCTTCGGATCTGGAACTGAACGCTTGGATCGTGAAGCCGGTTAATTTTGATCCCAATAAAAAATACCCGGTGTTGATGACCCAATACAGCGGGCCAAACTCCCAGCAGGTACTGGATCAGTTCGGTTTCGACTGGGAACAGTATCTTGCGGCGAATGACATTATTGTGGTTTGCGTGGACGGCCGCGGCACCGGTGCCCGTGGAGAAGCATTCCGCAAATGTACCTATATGCGCATGGGCGAGCTGGAAGCGAGGGATCAGATAGAAGCGGCACAGGCTTTGGGCAAACTCCCCTACATCGACCCCGCGCGCTTTTCCATATACGGATGGAGTTTCGGAGGATATAATACACTAATGGCCATGACCACAGGTAACGGAACTTTCAAGGCAGGCATCGCAGTGGCTCCGCCGACCGACTGGAAGTTTTACGACACGATCTATACCGAACGCTTTATGCGCACTCCACAGGAAAACTTCCAAGGCTACGCCGCTACCTCCCCGCTGGAAAGGGCGAAGGATTTGCAGGGACGGCTACTCCTCAT
>JAITVG010000153.1 GCA_031285925.1 Tannerellaceae bacterium | reverse complement strand
GCTCAGGCTTTACCTGTTTTGGCAGACTTCTTTTTTAATTTATCCAATTCTTTCTGCAAACCTTCAATCTCTATCCCCTGGTTTTTTATGGTGGTAAGAAGCGCGTTCAACTCTTCGTTTTCGATCGTTTCCGGGAACTGGGCGTTTACTCTTGCGATAAAGTCCGATAAAACATTCATATAGTTGTTGAATGCGTCATAAGGATTGTCGTAAGGACTGAATCCTCCTCCCGGATGCCTTGTGTTCATGTAATAGAAATGGTCGCTACTTTGCAGATAATACCAGTCCTGTCGAATGCGGCGGTCTTCTCCCAACCGCACACGCTCTCCAATCTCGTTGATCTTGAGGAATGCTTCCTTTTGCAGAATATTTCCCAGCCATGAACCGGTGTCCTTTTCTTCGTCCGCCCACGACATGGGATAAGGAACGGCAAGGCAATCTACGGGTTTTAACAGATTAAAAACCTCGGACGGGGTAGAGAAGGATATTCCCTTTTCCGCAGCAAAGCGGGGCAACGCTTTGAAGAAATCAAAAATACCGGATTCCGCCGGGTTCAGAGAACCCAATACTTCATAATTCATAAACAAGTTGATGATTTGTTCCGATTCCGGCGTATCGGCGATCCATGACATATATTTATCCGCAGTTAAAGGATATTCGCTCCACGTAAAATTATGGAAACGCATGGAGAGGTCTTCGCTGAACCGATCGTTTTTCAGCAGGAGTTTCAGTTGAGGCTCCACACAGGAAGCATACACATAATTCGGGCTTTTCCATCCCAATATATGCTTGGCTCCTTCAGTCAGCATACCTTTGAAACCTAAGCGGTAGACCTGTTCGGCTATATCGTCGGAATAGATCAGTTCCGTGTTGCGGAAAATCTTCGGTTTCACGCCGAACATGGAGTGGATTTTGTCCCTGTGGCGTTTCACCTGTTCCTTAAACTCTTCCGGATCGCCCAGCGAAGAAAGGGAATGGGCATAGGTTTCCGTTAGGAACTCCACATTGCCGGTTGCAGCCAATTCCTTGAAACTGTCGATCACTTCCGGAGCGTACACTTCCATCTGCTCCAAAGCCGTTCCGGAAATAGAATAAGCCACCTTGAATTTTCCTCCGCTGCTTTTGATCATTTCCAGGACAGTTTTATTGGCCGGCATATAACAGCGTTCGGCTATGCGGTGTATGATATCTTCGTTCCGGAAATCATCATAATAGTAATGATCATTCCCTATATCGAAAAAGCGATACCTTTTCAGACGAAAAGGCTGATGTATCTGAAAGTAAAAGCAAATTGTCTTCATATCTTCTTTATTTATGCTTGTCGTACATTATTTATTATATATTACCTGATCGTAGATGCGGCGCACTTTTTGGCCGGCATATTCCCATTTGATGTTGTCCACTTCATTTTTCCCTTCTTCTTTAAGAAATTCGTGCATGGCGGGATAACTGATAATGGAATACATCGCGTCGGCCATAGCTTCAATATCCCAATAGTCTACCTTCACCGCGTAGTCCAGGATTTCCGCGCATCCCGACTGTTTGGAAATAATGGAAGGAACTCCGCATTGCATGGCCTCCAAAGGCGAAATCCCAAAAGGCTCCGAAACCGAAGGCATTACATACACATCGCTCGCCTTTAATATTTCATATACCTGCTTCCCTTTCATAAAACCGGTAAAATGAAACCGGTCGGCAATATTCCGCTTGGCGGCTAACCGGATCATTTTGTCCATCATATCTCCGCTTCCAGCCATTATAAACCGGGCGTGCGGCGCTTTGGATAAAACTTTGGCGGCGGCTTCAACGAAATATTCCGGCCCTTTTTGCATGGTGATGCGTCCAAGGAATGTTATGATCTTGTCGTTTACTCCTCTTTTATCCGGTATGGCCAGAATTTCAGGGCTTAACGGTTCGACGGCGTTATGAACCGTAGTCACTTTAGCCGGATCCTGATGATATTTGTCGATAACGGTCTGGCGTGTCAGGTTGCTTACGGTTATGATATGGTCGGCATTGTCCATACCGTTTTTCTCAATCCCGTAGACATCCGGGTTCACACTTCCGCGACTTCTGTCGTAATCCGTTGCATGAACATGTATGACCAATGGTTTGCCGGAGAGGTGTTTCGTGTGGATCCCAGCCGGGTAAGTAAGCCAGTCGTGTGCATGGATCACATCGAAATCCCTTGTTCGTGCAATCACGCCGGCAACGATGGAGTAATTGTTTATTTCTTCCAGCAGGTTATCGGGGTATCGCCCTGAAAATTCAAAGCAGCCCAAGTCATTGACGTGGCGATAACTGAAATCCGCATAGATGCGATCGCGAAAATCAAAATAATCCTGCGGGTTCAGGTTTACTTTGCCGAAACGTTGCTTCACCTGTTCCCAATCCGCATTCTTCCAGACAACCGGTACATGATTGACGCCAACTATCTTCAAGAAGCTTTGATCTTCATCGCCCCAGGGCTTTGGTATGCAGAATGTAATATCCATATCCGGCTGCATAGCCATACCGCGGGTCAGTCCGTAACTGGCTGTGCCCAGGCCACCGAGAATATGCGGAGGAAATTCCCATCCGAACATTAATGCTTTCATTACGATATTTAGATTTAGATTTAATTTTAATCCATATTATACTTTTTCAACAATTCCAGGATCCGGAGAATAGCCGCGACACTCATTGCATAAGAGATTGCCCCGCGTCCGGTGAACGGAGGGTTGCCGTCGAACAGTTCGGATATCGTTCCGATACAGTGCAGCGTGATCTCTTCTTCCATGCTGATCAGCATCCTTTCGGCAAAAGAAACTCCTCCTTTTCCGAATACACGCAGATAGGCTTCCAGATAGGGGCCTAAAAGCCACGGCCATGCAGCTCCCTGATTACAGGCCTGGTCTCTTTCATATTGAGAGCC
>JAITVG010000150.1 GCA_031285925.1 Tannerellaceae bacterium | reverse complement strand
GCTTATCTTGGCTATAAAAGAACTGCTTCTTCCGAAGGAGAGGGGTGGGAACTGGTAACAAATCTCACCGATATGCAATCCAATCAACTGTGGGCTGCAAACGGTAATATGTTAGCCCGAAAAAGCAAATAAGAAATACTTTCCGTACTTTTGTCGGAATGCCAATGATTTTCAGTTGGAGCTAATTATCCGGGTTAAACCGGCAAGTGAGTCGGGTAAAATAAAATTTATGGCAGAAAAAGTAAAAATAATTCATTTAGTGCAATACCATTGCACTGAAGCACCCGAAATTTGCTGATGTAAAAGAGATACTTGCAAGTTTTTAATTACAGGCTGCTTGGTTGCCTGCAAAAACAGGGAAGTTAAATTTATTAATAAAAAAATAGATGATTATGAAGAATTTAGAATTAAAACTGGATGCGTTGGATATGGAACAATTGATCACGATCAATGGAGGGCATTATGAAGTATCTATGGATCGTGAAACTGCAATAATGATGGCAGATGCTATTGTTGGTTTTGTCAAAGGTTTTGTTAAAGGCTTTGCTGATGGTTTAGGTTTATAATTATAATGCTATGGAAGATAAAGTATTAAAATTGCTGAATTGGGAAGAGATGGTCTCCATTAGTGGAGGAAGTGCAGAATCTGTCGGATATGAAGTTGGGCATGTGGTCGGTACGGCTTTCCGATATTTATTGATAGTGGCAGGCATGTATGCACTGCGTAGGCCGGTGATTTAGCCCACAATCAAGTAAAGTCTATTGCTTGTCATGATCCGAAATATTCAGAGTAAAGATGTATTGAATAAGTATGTCTTACTCTGAATATGGCAAACGAATACTGTTCGATTGATACATTATTTATGATTATTTTCAACAATTAATTATGTTTGAATTTAAAAATAAAAAAAGCAGACACTACATCTTTTTAACAGTGCTTGTTTTCTTTCTTCTGCGGGAAGCCAAAATAGAAGACTATAATCCGTATAGCTTGATACTGTCCCCCATATTGCTTACTGCGTTTATGTGGAAATCTATGGATCACAGGCTAAAAGAAAAATTTAATCGGGTGATCATCTTCTGCCTTGCTTCTTTTTGCCTTTTTGGGGAGAAAACGCTTATTTCTTTTATTATCCCTTTTGCTTGTGGACTGCTTACATGGGGCATTTTTGCCTTTTATGAGTATAAAAAAAGAAAGCAGAGTTTGGAAAAATAACCTGAGTTCGATGAAATATATTGGCTTGTATATAATCGGTAGTCAGAAGGAAAGAGCTGGAAACCGGCAACAAATCTTACTGATATGCATCAATCCGCCTTCTCCCCAAAACAAAACAGCCTCCCCTTTGCCGTCAGGATCATGAAATGGTCTTTGATGATGGCGGGGGAGGCGATGATTTGTTCGCCCGTATCGTATTCCCAGAGCAGTTCGCCCGAGTCGGCGTTGAGGATGGAAACTATTCCGCTCCCGGTGCAGACGATGACTTTGTCGCGGCATACTACCGGTGCACTCTCCTTCACATTCCCTTTAAGCAGGTATTTCCAGAGCAACTTCCCGTCTTTGCGGCTTACGGCACTGAGGTGTCTGTTGCCGGAGAAGAAGTAGATTGCTTCGCGGGAGACGGCGGGGACGGATACAAAAGAGCCGTTATCGGCGGCAGCGGAAACGATCTTTTCATGGCGAACGATCTTACCCTCTTCCAGCAGCAGTGCGTAGATATTGCCGGAATAGTCGCCCACATAGCAATAATCGCCTGCGATGGCGGGAGAGGCAGGCACGTAGGCGTCGAGCAGGAGAGAGTCGGTTGGGAGGCCTGTGCGGCAGTCGATGATGCGCACGTAGGCGTCGCACCCGCCATAAGCGGCGTACTCTTTGCGGACGGCGGCGGCGCCGTTCAGGTAGTAGCCCGACTCAAAGCGGTTCAACTCCCGGCCGGTTTCGGCGTCGACGCAGTAGAGATAATTGTCGTAGCTGCCGAAGACAATCGCTTTGCGCCCGGCGAAATTCATTACATTGGGCGAAGCCGAGATCTGCCCCATCGTTTCAAAGTTCCAGAGCGTATCCCTTTTTGCCAGGGAGAGGGCAGTCAGGAAGCCGTCGATGCGACCTATATATAATGTAGAGTCGCTGATCATCGGCGTAGCCTCCACGGCGGTTTGGAGATCGTAGAGGAAGACCGGTTGGCCGGCCATATCGATTCCCCGGATGCGCCCCCGTTTGTCGCTCCAGTAGGTGGTGCCGTTGTCAATGACGGGAGAGGAGGAGGTCATCGCTTCGCCTCGGTAAGTCCAGAGAAGGACAGGCTTGCGGGGGAGATCCGTGTCCGTGTAGCCGCTCAAGGCAGCGTTGCCGCGAAACAGTTTCCAGTCGCGATTTCCCGAAACAGAGCGATCAGTGCCTCCCGAACAGGCGAGGAAAAGACATGCGCAAGCGCATAAACTGTAAATTACAAACTGTAAATTATAAATTCCCCGCATGTCAATTTTCAATTATCAATTATCAATTTTCAATTAAATATATCGCCCCCGTCGGGCAAAGCCCGGCAAGTTCTTCGCTCACGTTGGGGCGGTTTTCTTCGGGGAGGACTATCTGCATGCCGAAGCCCCTGTCGCGAAACGTGAATCCGTTTCGGCTGTTGTAGACGCAAAGGCCGCAGCGGATGCATTTCGCCGGCTCGAACCACAGGCGGCCGCCGACGTGGATTTTCTCCATCGCCGGGAGGCTTGACGACATATCGTAGCGTGGCCGCCTGATGTTTTCCGCCGTGGCGTAGAGTCGCAGCTTGCAGTCCGTCCGCCCGGCGCAGGCACAGTGGAGGCAGCGCGAGGGCGTGGCGACGGTTTCTTTTAATCTGCTCTTTTCCTTCTCCGTAAATCTTCCCAGCCGGGAGTAGAAGAGGTTTTTGTCTTTCGGCGGGCGCGGCGGAGCTTCATTCCCCGCAGGGAGATGTTCCTTTTCGATGACTTCGCGGATGATTGCCCGGATGGTTACGGCCTGATCGACCGTTCCGCGGCGGCATGCCTTCTCGCAGGGTGCTTTGCAGGCGTCGCACTCTTTGCCGGGGAGAGGGAAGGCTGCGCGTATCATTTCGGCGGCTTCGCGATGCTGCCCGGTGTCGTAATATCCAAGCATCCGCTCCACATCGAGGCCGGAGGGGCAGAGCATGGAGCAGGGCGCTTCGCAGTCGGCGCGATGGTCGCTCAGAAGGAGTTCGAGGGAGAGAGTGCGCACGAGGAGAACGTCCTCGCTGTCGGTCACAATCTCCATGCCCTCCGTGGCAAGGGTGGTGCAGGCGGGGATGATTTGCCCGGCGGCTCCGCTCCTGACGGCGCACACCATGCAGGAGGATTTGTGCACGGCTCCCTCGGCGCTGCACAGGGAGGGAATCTCAATCCCCGCCCGGCGTGCAGCCCGGAGGATGGTTTCTTCGCCGGAGGCTTCTACGGGGATGTTGTTAATGGTGATCTGCATTTCCTTCCGTCCGGGGGTTATCTTCCTTCACATTCGCATACGGGAGTGTGGGTGTATCCGCCGGTGGCGTTTGCTTTCACGTGGCCGAGGGCGGGAAAGGCATTGTGCATTCCGGCGATGCGGATGTCGTTGTCGGAAACATATTTGAGTAGCTTCAGGCGGTAGGCGGCGGCCATCTTCGGGTCGGTGTCGTAGGTGACGGACACCTGCGGGTAGGGCATTTGCACGGCCATGGCGTGGGTGAGGTCGCCCCAGAGGAAGAGTTTCTTGCCGTCGCTCTCCAGCATGTAGCCGGTGTGTCCGGGCGTGTGCCCGTAGGCGGCCACGGGGTGGATGCCGGGGAGGAGTTCCTTTGTGTCGTCGATCTCGCCGGGTGTAAAGAGCCGGAGCCTGTCCTTGTAGGCCGCGATCACGTTGCGTGCCTGCGTAGCCCGGTTGCCGGCGGCATCGCTCATCCAGTAATCGTGTTCCGCTTGCGGGATATAAAGTTCCGCTTGCGGGAATGCTTTTTGTCCGTCGCGCAGCAGACCGCCGATATGGTCGCCGTGCATGTGGGTGAGGACGATGGCATCAACGTCGGATTCGGTCTTGCCGACGGACTTGATATTGTCGAACAGTTTCCTTCCGTAGCCGGCATCGAAGAGGATGATCTTGCCTGCGTTTTCCATCAGAAAAGCGTTGCAGGCGTTTGGAAAGGTGCCGTCGGGGGCGGTCTTGGCGAGCATCTCTTCGGTTGTGCCGATAAGGATGGAGGTGCGTCCCTGCTGTTGGCCTTCGGAAAGGACGGTGAGGGCGATGGAGCCGACGTCGAACGTGATCACGTTTTCGTTCTGCGCAGCAGAAAAATGACTTGTCATTAAAAGAATAGAGATTAAACACAGAGGCACAGAGGGCACGGAGTTTTTAATTTTATGTATCGCCGGAAGAATATAAATCTCCGTGTTCTTTGTGTCTCTGTGTTGAGTAATTTTCCCCTTCGGAGATGCTGATGTAAGTGTCTGATTCATGGTGTGTTGTGTATTTGGTGAATAGGTTTTTACTGATTTCCCCGCAGGGGGGAGAAAAACGATGCGCATCGTTAGGGAAAACGATGCGCATCGTTTGGTGAAACGACCCGCATCGTTTTGGGAAACGATGCGCATCGTTTTTTTAAGCCGTCTGCGACAGGCTCGGGAGATTAGAGTTCTCCTTCCACATCGGGCTTCGCGGGTTTCGGATCAGACGCCGTTTTTTCAAACGTCAGATTGTTGAGCATTTCACGCAGGTCGATGCCGGCACGGAAAACTACTTTCTTCGATTTGATCATCGAGGGGCTGAATTCCTTTTCGGTTGCGGAACCTTCGCTTCCGAGGCTCACCTGAAAGGCGCCAAAGTCGCCCAGGCGTACGATCTTTCCTTCGGCCAGTTCTTCGGCCAACACTTCGGTCAGAGCTACAAGCACGGCCTGTGTGTCGGCAGGGCTAACGGTGCTGCGGGCAGCAATTTGCTTTCCCATTGATCTGAGGGTCTTCTCGCCTGATGACTTTGCAGCGGCGTACCATTTTTTAGAAGCTTTTGGATTTTGAGGATTGCTCCTTTCTGTTACTGTATATTTAACAGCCATAATGAAAAAAATTAAATGATTATTAATTAAAAAATTCGGTACAAAAGTACAAGTTTTACCTTACGGAACTCTTCTTTATCGCCTGAAAACTGCATTCATCAATGCACAATCCGCATTTTACGCACGCGGAGGTGTCGATCGAGTGCACTTCGTAGGGGGTGTAGGGGATGGCGTCCACGGGGCAGGCCTTGGCGCATTTGGTGCAGCCGACGCAGGCTTCGGTGACGACGTATTTGATCATGTCCTTGCAGGTGCCCGTGCGGCAGAGGCCGTTCACGTGCTCCTCGTATTCGTGGCGGAAGTACTTCAGGGTGGTAAGCACCGGGTTGGGCGCCGTCCGTCCGAGTCCGCAGAGGGAGGATTTCCGTATGTTCAATGCCAGTTCCTCCAGGCGGTCGATGTCGGCCGGCTCGGCCTTGCCGCTGCAAAGGCGGTCGAAAATGTCGAGCATCCGACGGATCCCGACGCGGCAGAAGGTGCATTTGCCGCACGACTGGTCGCAGGTGAAGCTCAAGAAGTAGCGCGCCACGTCTACCATGCAGTCGCTTTCGCTCAACACCACCAGCCCGCCCGATCCCATCATGGCGCCCATCCGGCTGAAAGAATCGAAGTCTACCTCCACATCGCACAGCTCCGCCGGAATGCATCCCCCCGACGGGCCTCCGATCTGCACCGCCTTCAGCCGCTCGCCCTTCTCCACGCCTCCGCCGATGTCCTCTATAATCCGGTTCAGGGTGATGCCCATCGGCACCTCGATCAGTCCGCCGTGGCGAATCTTTCCCGCCAGGGCGAATACCTTCGTTCCCTTGCTCCCGGGGGTGCCGATCCGGGCGTAGTGCTCCGCTCCGTTGCGTACGATGCAGGGGATCTGGCTCAGCGTTTCCACGTTATTGACCAGCGTAGGCCTGCCGTTCAATCCCTCGACGGCGGGAAACGGCGGGCGCTGTTTCGGGAACCCCCGCTCGCCTTCGATGGAAGCGATCAGGGCGGTTTCCTCGCCGCATACGAACGCTCCGGCGCCTTCGAATATGGAAATGTCGAAGGAGAAGGCGCCTCCGGCGATGTTTTCCCCGATCAGATTCCGCTCGCGGCATAGCTCGATGGCCGAACGGATGCGCACGACGGCCAGCGGATACTCGGCGCGGATATAGAAAATCCCCTGCTCGGCTCCCACCGCCCAGGCGGCGATGATCATGCCTTCGATTACGCGGAAGGGATACGATTCCAGCATCATGCGATCCATAAATGCGCCGGGGTCGCCCTCGTCGCCGTTGCAGATCACGTATTTCCCCCGGCTGTCGGAAGCGGCCACTATCTCCCATTTCTTCCCGGTGGGGAATCCTCCGCCGCCGCGTCCGCGGATGCCTCCTTCAAGGATTGTGCGGATCGTTTCCTCGCGGGTGGCGGAAGAGAGTGTTTTCCTCAGGGCGTCGAATCCGCCGTGGGCGATGTATTCGTCGATGTTCAGCGGGGCAAGGAAGCCGTAGCCCTCGGTCGAGATGTGCTTCTGCTCGGCCAGAAAGCTGTCGATCACTCCGGTGCGCTCCTTCTCCGACTGCCAGATCACGTTGTCCCAAGTAGCGTCCGTGTGGAACGTGTCTATATGGTTGAAGAGTTTGTTCTTCCATCTTTTGTAGTAACCCGCAGGCTTGAAGTGGTGATGCAGTATCTCCTTGATCTCGGCCGCCTTCACGTTGGGATAGCGGGAAACCGTCCCGTCGGGCAAAACGACGTCGATCAGCGGCACCTTGTTGCACACCCCCACGCAGCCCACCGGCTTAATGTTGATCTCAATGCCCAGTTCGGCGGAGGCCGTTTTCAGCTCCCTGTATATGTCGGCCGAGCCGCTTGCCTGACAGCAGGAGCCCATTCCGAGGCGGATCTCCCCGGCGGTGAGGCGCAGGCTGCGCTCCGTGTCGGCCTTTTCCCTTTCCCCCTGCTGCGAAAGGAAGTCGTCGATCACTTCGTTCACCTTGCCCGGCAGCACGTGGCCGTATATCTTCTCGTCGATCTGCACCACGGGGGCCAGCGTGCAGCAGCCCAGGCAGGCGATCTTTTCGATGGAGAAAAGGCGGTCGGCGGTAGTCACGCTGTCTTCTTCCATCTTCAGCTCCCTCCGGAAAGAGTCGTACACGTTGCCGGCGCCCTTCACGTGACATGCCGTGCCGGTGCACACCTTGATGAGATGTTTCCCGTAGGGGATGTGCCTGAACTGCGAATAGAAGGTGGAAACGCTGATCAGCTGTGCCCGGTCGATCTCCGTCCTTTCGTATATTCGTTCGATGGCTGCGGCGGGAAGGTAGTTGAACTCTCCCTGCAAGGCCTGCAACAGGGGAATGATGCGCTGCCGGGATGTGCCTGTCCGGTCGATGATCTCATCCACGCGGGCGATGGTGTCGTCCCCGGTTTGAGCGGGGGTGGGTGTACAGTTACATGCCATGGGTGTATTCAATTAGCCGCTACGCAATAAATACTGTTCTCTGTTCGCACGACAATCTTCCCGTCGGTAAAGGCGGGGGTGGCGAATGTTCTTTCTCCGGTCTCGAAGGAGTTCAACAGCGTGAACTCGTCATTGGCTGCAAATATGTGCATCTTTCCGTCGTTGCCGAACAGGAATACTTTGCCTTCGGCGATGATGGGGGAAGAATAGAACTCGGTGTTCAGTTCATGCTCCTTGCGCAGTTCTCCCGTTTGTGCATTGTATGCGACGACAACGCCGTAGCTGGTGGCCAGATAGAGATTGTCTTTCGTCGCTACCGGGCTGGATACTTCGGGAAGATAGTCGCTCGCTTCCCACAGGATGCTGCCGTCGGCGCCGTTGATGGCTACCAGTGTGGCGTATTCGCTTGCGCCGAAGACGACGCCGTTGGCGCTGCAAGCGCTGGCGCCTACTTCGCCCGACAGACATTCCGCCCGCCAGAGCTGCTCGCCGTTATTGGGGTTGTAGGCGGTAATGGCCGGAGTGCCCATCAATATAAGCTGGGGGGTGTCGTTTATCCGGGCGATGACGGGCGAACTCCAGATTACTTTCTCCGTCCGGGCTTTGCTCCAGCGTTCGGCGCCTGTGGCCAAGTCCAGCGACATGACTCTCGGAGCGTTTTGGTTGTCGTACTGCACGATTACCGAGTTTCCGAACACCAGCAGGGATGAGGCGTATCCGTAATGATTGTCGGGCACGCCGAGGTTCTTTGCCCAGAGTTGCTTGCCGTTCATGTCGGCGCATATTATATCGCCGGTGGCGAATATGGCGCAAACCTGATTGCCGTTGGTCGCAACGCTCGAAGCGGCTAGGCCGGTGTCTGCCGTTGTCTGCGGCATTTGCGCGGGAGAACCCGGGATGTTGGCTGCGGTGAGCGTCCACAGTTTTTCGCCCGTAGTCAGGTCGTAGCAGTAAAGCTCGCGCCCCTGTTCGTCGGCGCCGGAGAAGAAGACCCTGTTTCCGTTGATCACCGGAGAGTTGTATCCCTTGCGGGGGATTTCCTGCTTCCATGCGATATTTGTACCGTCGGCCAGATTCCATTCAACCGGCACTCCTTTGGCCGAAGATATGCCGTTGGAGTTATTTCCGCGGAAAGCGTTGTGGGTGACTTTCGACACTGCGGGCTGTGCGGTTTCTGCTACACCTGCTGCCGTGGCGACGGTATCCGTATCCGCAACGGCTGCTGCTTCTATTGTATCTCCCACCTCTTGGCCGATAACCGTCGCTTCTTCTTCCACCGGGAGGGGTTGGCTCGCGGGGTCGTCAACGCTCTCTGCTTCGGCCGTCATTTCGGATTGTTCCTCCTCTTCCGCCTGCCCGGACGGTTTCAGGGAAGAGGGGCTTAGCAGTACGAAGATCAAGGCGACTGCAGTGATGCCGACAGCTATTCCAACCACATACTTGCGGGCTTCTGTCCGGATAGCCCATTCATCGACCGGATCGATCTTCTTGTCCGGGATGTCTTTCTCGCGGGCGAAGTAAAGACGTACACAGACGATAAACACGGCCAACATGCCCAGCAGGATATACACCCCGCCCATCAGATGATCCATTCGCACGAAATAAGCCCGGCGGGCCAGGAGGTCTAACTGGCGTATCTGCTCCTGCAAGTCGGGATTGTTGGCATTCTGGTCGTTAATCCCTTTCAGGGTTTCAATTACTTCGGTCTGCAACGGCGTAACGCCTCTCACCTGAAAATAATTGGTGATCAGCATGATCGAGAAGGAAACGATAAAGATAGCCGATACGATGGCTATGTTGCGGAGGATTGCTCTCTTCATATATTATATAGATTTATTTATTCAACATTTCAACCGGGTCGGGGTTTATACTGTTTTGCGGACAATAACCGAAACACTTGCCGCAGGCTACGCAGTTTGCCCCGTTGATATCGTATTGTTCGCGCGTTCGCTTGACCGACAGGCCGATGAGAGTGATTCCGATAACGAATCCGATCAGAGCGCCTGCAATAGTGGCGTACAGTTTGAAATCGGCCTGTATGCCTTGATACGTCGCGGTGAGCGCTTCGACGGTTCCGCCCTGTCCGTAAAACGTTTCCAGGTCTATGGAAAGGACGTCTTGCGGATCGGCTTCGTGCAGCATCACCATATCGTAGAGGCGCACGTCCTTGTTCGCCCGGCTCAGGTCGCCGCTAACCGATCGCATCAGGAAGGCTCCGACCGAAATCATAACCGGCAGGATGATCGCGTAGTTAATGATCCGCTGTACGCCTTGCGCCCGGCTTTCTTTTACCTTATTCCGGCAGGGAGGGCGAAGGGCGTCTACCGGACAGGCGTTATGGCAGAGTTCGCAGTTGATACACGATTTGCCGGTCAGCCCGATCTTCCATATTGATACACGGGAGAACAAGCTCAGCAATGCTCCATAAGGACAAATAAAACGGCAGAACGGCCTTCCCGTAAAGATGGCTGCAACAAGCAGCAGAACGCCGAACAGGATCAGCCCTATATCTCCTCCCAGCCGGAAGATGCCGATAAACGGATCGAAACGGCAAACGATGAAACTGCTCCGCGTAACGGCATACAGTATCGCGAAGATCAAATAAAACCAGGGAATCATGCCCAGCGCGATCGTTAGCGGTTTCGGCAGCTTATAATTTTTCAGGTTCACCAGTTCCTGCAAAGCGCCGAACGGACAGACTCCGGCACAGAATACCCGGCCGAACAGGAATGCGAACAGGATGGGAAGGATAAAGAAGAGCCATACCGATACCGGCAGAATATATGTATTGTCTACCAATGCCAGCGATACATTCTGAATAGAGCCTATACTGCAAACGCATCCGCTGCGGAAGAAGCCGAAGTAGGCTACGGAGATCACGGAAACCCACACGATCGGCTTGCGTGTCCGCCTTTTAAGCACTGCCCACGCTACGATACCCATTAACAGCACCAGCAGGATAATATCGACGGTGATCCATACCGTTTCGGCAGGCGCCGGATAGGTTATTTCGGGATATTGGTATCCGGACTCAAAGTCGGGCTTGGGGAAACGGTTCTGGGCGCCGGCCTGTCCGAAAAACAACAACAACAATGCGCATATCGAAAATAATGTCTTCATCTTTAATCCTTGAGTTTATAGGTTGTGCCAAGCGTTACGCGGGCGATGGCGCCCGACGGGCATACGGTGGCTATTTTACATTCGTTGCAGTCTTTGCACAAGTCGCGTTTGACCTGAAGGTAGAGCGAACCGTTACCGAACGAACTGCATCCTTTTACGCATTTTCCGCAGCCGTTGCACAGGCTTTCGTTGATGGTATACTCGAAATAGGGGTCTTCCACGAATTGGCGTTCAATAGCTCCGGTGGGGCACATCAGGTTTTCTGCCGCCGTATTCAGTTCTTTCACGTTCGACCGGTAGTAACCGCCGCACAGGTCGCAGTATCCGCATACCCTATTGGCATGAATGCATTTGACGGCCGAAACCGGAAGCACGCAATCCGTTTCGCAACGGCCGCACTGCGTACATTTTTGCGGATCGATCTGCCAATAGTAGCTCGCTTCCTGTCCTTTTACCTTATATAATAGTAGTAAGGAAACCGAGAGGATGCTCCCGCCCGCCACGGCCGAACCGATTGTGCGCAGGAATTTCCGGCGCGACAAAGGGCTTTTCCTGTTTTCGTTCTTTTCCATTTCCTTATTCTTACTTCCCGACACACCAAAGCCGGTTGGCTGTACGGATGATCAGTTGTTTCCCCGCAACGGCTATTGATGCACGGGTCAGTTCGTTTAATTCGTTTGTCGCAATAATTTCCGCCGGTTTTCCAGGATCATCAGACGGTTTCAGAACAGTCGTCGTTCCACGTTCCGAGAGTACATATATCTTCCCGTCGGCATATACCGGAGAGGGATTCAGTTGCGCGCCTCTCAGCCGGATTTGCCAGAGAAACTCGCCGGTAGTTGCATCCAGGCAGCAAACTCTGTTATCGGGACATGTATATAGGAATGGTTTCACATATAAAAACGAAGACATCATCGGAGTGTAACCGCTTTGTTTCCAAACAATATGAGTTGCCGTGCAGTCACCCTGTCCGTCAGGACGGACTGCGACGACAGGTTCACGATTGAAATGAGAAGCGTAAATCAGACCATCTCCAATAACGATTGATGGTACACATGGCTCGCCAACACTGGTTACAGTCCAGATCAGCTTTCCATCGGCAGGATCAAATCCCTGAATCACATCTCCGGCCGAACTGATAATCTGATCTTTACCATTGACCTGCATGATCGCCGGTGTAGAGTGTGCAATGCGCGACATGCCTCTTTTGCCCCGCCAACGTTCTTTGCCGGTATTCTTGTCAAGGGCAAGCAGGTACGATTTATCCCACAGCTCCTGAAAGCCTAATGATTTCGGTTCCTCCCTGTTGCTGTGATTGACTGACAAAAGCAATAAGTCACCGTAAAGAATCGGCGACGTTCCCATACCGTGGTGCGAATAGAAATCCAATTCGGTATTCGTCCAGCGTGTGTTACCGTCGAAATCCAAAGCAGCGAAACCACCGCCGCTGAAAACAGCAAAGACCGTTTCACCGTCCGTAACGGGTGTAGGTGTTGCGTAAGAGTTCATATCATGCCGGTGCTGGTTCGGTTGTTGCGTGAATACGATTCGATCCCAAAGGACTTTACCGCTTAGCCGGTCAATCGCAATCACGTGGCAGTTCTTACCGTCTTCCGTGGCGGTGGTCAGGAAGATATGGTTGTTCCACACGATCGGCGACGACCATGATTCGCCGGGAATGTCCGTTTTCCAGGCAATGTTTTCTTCAGTACTCCAGTTCACCGGGAGATCTTTAGCGCTGGAAATACCCTGGCCGTTAGGCCCACGAAACTGTGTCCAGTTTTCCTGTTCCTGACCGGAAGCCGTAATGAATACGAAAACACAGCTAATACAAAGAAGAATTTTATTTTTCATGATGCTAAATATTTAAGTAATAAGCAAAAACGAGTTGGTATTGTTTATTTGCCATGCTGACGGCAAAGTTATATCTTCAAACCGGCTCGAAGCGGGCAATCCGTTTTACAATCCGAACAGGCGGTTTTCGCCGCAAGCGTCTTGTCGTACTGAAAAGTGGAAATCAGATCTTTCCCTGCCACAACCAATTTGTTTTCGCTCACTTTCACGTGGTACGCCGTATTTCCGCCGCCCAGGGCTTTACTGTCGAGCAGCAAACTGCGAAATTCTCCGTCGGGACTGTAACAGCTGATGCGCGGATTTCCCTTTTCCGAAGTGATGATCTCACCGGTCGGGGCATATTCCACATATACCGGATTACAGCATCCGCAGAACATTCCGGCAGCCCCTCCCGCTTTTCCGAAAGAAGCGATATACTCGCCGTCCGGCGTATACTTTTCCACCCGGTGTCTTCCCGGATTGGAACAATACATGATCCCGTTTACACAAGTGATGCCAAACGAGTAACTCGGAATAATAAACCCGTCGGGACTTTGGATAAACCGGACGAACCCGCCCTCCGTTGTATATTGGCAGATGTTCTTGTTGGCGGCATCCGTTACAAACAAAGTGCCGGATGCAACCGCCATCGAACAGTAATCCGACTGGTCGCTGCACGCCTCCCACTCGCGCAGCCATTCGCCGTCCTGGCGGTAAACCTCTATCCGGGCGGGAAAGAGCAAGTATATATGGCCGCCGCCGGTAGCAATGTCGCGGAGGTTACTGCCGATGGCGAAAGTATTCACCAACTTTCCGTCCGCATCATATATAAGTATCTGATTGGACACAGCCGCTATTATCCGGTTTTCCGTCAGCTCGAAAGCCTCGATAACGCCCGGAGTCTTGAAAGAAGACGCCCGTTTGTACGGGGAAAGAAAAGCATCCCTTTCCGGGCGCACACTGTTGTTCCTGCGGAGTTCCTCCGGATAAGACCATCTTTTATGGAGCAGGAAAGCGGAAAGCCCTGCAATACTCCCTCCCGCAACTAAGCTTCCGCATAGTTGGAAGAACTTTCTGCGCCGTATCTTTTGTATATTATCTTCCATATCGTTTATATGATTTTAAGGCATTTCACATTATGAGCGTCGCGCACAACCAGCATCCCGTCCGCGTATGCCAATGGCCCCCAGGCGTCGGCGCCATCCATGATACGCTGTTTTTTCAGCAGCTTCATGGAGCGCTGTTGCACTTCGTAGACATACAGTTCGCCGTCATCTTTAAAGACGAACAGGTTTTTGTTGATCATAATATACGGGCCAAGCCCG
Source organism: Tannerellaceae bacterium (assembly GCA_031285925.1). GTDB lineage: Bacteria > Bacteroidota > Bacteroidia > Bacteroidales > Tannerellaceae > QVMG01. The sequence continues at coordinate 14,858 of JAITVG010000150.1, read as the reverse complement.
AACTGCTCGTTGGCGGCCGATGTCCACACCGGTGTCCGCAGGTTGGATGGAGAATAGCAAACCAGCTTTCCGCGCAGTCCGCCGCCGTCTTTCGGCATCACGCTGATGATCATGTTATTATAGAATATGGGCGTTTGCTGTTCGCTCGACAGGCCTTCGTTGGGCTTGTACTGCTCGGTCACGGTGGCCGTCCATTTGCCGCCGGAATGATCTACCTGCAACAGGGCGCCTCCCGTTCCGTATCCGGCGACCATGAATATCCGGTCGGATGCTATCTGAAGCGGAGAAGGAGCTACGACCGAAGGCTGCCACTTGTTCGTTTCCCACAACAAGGCTCCCCGGTCGTTTTCTTCTGCCGATACGGCACAAATGCCTCCTACTCCGATATAGACATACATCTTTTTGCCCTTCAAGGTCATCGGCATAACCGAAGAATGTGACATTTTATAATGAAGCGTATTGGGAGTAGTCCAAACAATCTCGCCGGTACGGCAATCCAGCCCGGCAAGCAATACCTCTTCCCCCGCAGGGGCAAGGATCAATAGATTATTGTCCACACGCGGGCACTGGCCGGTATACCAGAAAGGAATTTCGATTTTAAACTCTTTTTGCATGTCGAGCGACCATTTCATCTCGCCGGTTGCCGGGTCGCAGCACATCACATGCCCTTCCGGGCCGATGGTTATGACGTAATCGTCGCCGATTGCGGGAATCGTACGGGAAAAGCCGTGATTGCGCTTAATAGGTACGCGATACCATCGGCGCCAAAGTTCCCTGCCGTCTTCCAGAGAAAAACAGCGCAGGGCGTCGGAACTCAACTGCTCGTCGTAATCCAGGAAATAAACCCTGCCGTTATAGATGACCGGCGCGGCATGTCCTTCCCCCGTTTCCACGCTCCAGAGAACAGGGTAGTCTTCTCCCGAAAGGGAAATCTTTTCGGATGTTTCTATAATATTGGATGTAAATTCTCCCCGGAAACTGTTCCATTTGCCGGTAAGTTCGGAAGAGGCATCGGCATACCTCATGAAAAACTCGCCTATCAGCACATCATTTGCCGCCCGTGTCGATCCCTCCGGACGATTGTCCGCGCCGGGCGACTGGATAGCAAGTTCCTCCCGCGGGGTATATACATGCCACCCGACGATGATGCCGGTATAGATAAACACCGTTGCGATTGTAATACCTGCTATGCTCTTTTTCCCTTTCACACTATGTGTTTTTGAATGTTATGACTTCCCATTTTAGGATAAGATTAATTTTTTTAGCCTTGTGTACATAATTTGAAAGCTGGGCGACTTGTTTTCTTCAACATTCATGTGAAGACTTATAGCTTCTGCCCACATTGATTTATATTGTCCGACTATTTGCCAGCCTTTATTTAACAAAGCTTGATGCCCACCTTTATAAATAGCATCAGCAAGCAGTTCCCATGTACCACAAATAGAATCATTGATATACCCATTCAAAACAATGTTTTTCGCCTGTGGATATGCTTTCCGTATTGCATCTAAATCACCAAGATACCATGCCTCAAATTCTTCAATGGCAAGACAAAAATAAGTTACTTTAGGTTTTGAATGACAAGCATCCAATACCCTGTTCAATTCAGATAAAAACTGTTCTTTATCTTTATCATCCAAATCGCAAACAATTATGACAGCGTCAATACCGGGTGTCTTCCCATATCCACAAAGCAGTTTAAGTAATTGATCAAGTAGTATGCGTTTATTAGCACTGCTTTTAGGATGCAATCCTTTCGGGAGATGTCCGATTCCTTTATACGAATGAATTTTATATGTTGCTCCATTTCCAAGTATTTTAGGTATGAGGATATCCATAGCTTTCTTACCTGATTGGTCTTCTATCAGAAACTCAATATGCATCATTCATTTCCTCCTTCAAAGTAATCGCTATACCATAAACTGCCAAGCGGAATTTCTTCACTGACTAAACCTTGGATAATGGGATCTTTACTTGCGTGACGAATGGTAGAAAAGCCATCCTCCCCTTTTTCTAATATCCAAACTTCTTCAGGCTTTAATGCATCAACAAAATAAGGTTGATGAGTAGTAATAAAGATTTGAGATTTATCTACATACATCCGAAATTGTTGTGCAAGCGTTTCAAGCAATTTATGATAAAGTCCGTTTTCAGGTTCCTCGATACAAATGAACGGTGGAGGAGTGGGGTCAGACAGTAAAAGCAAATAAGCAAATACCTTCAACGTTCCGTCGGACATTTGTTGAGCAGAAAACGGGTCTTTAAATCCTTTGTCGTTAAACTTCAATAACAACCTCCCGTCAGGCATCCGTTCTGTCGATATTCTATCTATTCCGGGTATTTTCGAGGCAATGTCTTTCAATATTTTCTCAAATTGTTTCGGATGTTCACGTTCCATAAATTGCACAACATTCCCAATGTTATCGCCGTGCATATTTAAATGTTTCTGAGGGCCGGAGACAGACAGACTACGAGCCGCGTCGGGTGAAAAATAGGATAAATACCATCCTTCTATAAATTGTCTGAACGCGGAAATCCTTGGATGTTGCTTTAATGCTCCAAGCGTAGCAATTCCTAATTTGCGGTTATCTTGTAACTCTACTACTTCTGTTGTGTTGGATTCTTCTTTTATCAAGCTATCAGAAGTTTGTTCTGATTCATTAATACCTCCATCTTCCCCTTTCCAAGCCCAACCACGTCCATTTTCTAACATTAAAAAGGAAAGAGGTTGCCCCCAGTTTTGGTTTTTCCGACGTTGTCTCAATCGTTCATTTTTAACATAAGGTCGATGTTGTGAATCGAGTGCAAAAGATACTTCATAGGTTATAGGACGCGCATTAGGTTCTTGTCTATAATAGATATCAAATTGAAGAGAGTCTTCTATTCCCTGCGATATAATTCGTTCGAAGCCATTACGACGATCGCAAGCCTCTTCAATCCCATATTTCAAACAATCTGATAGAAAACCGAACGCATCAAAAAGTGTACTTTTTCCTGCTCCGTTTTTCCCAATTACCACGGCCATAGGTGTTAAAGGATCCGCACCTTTATCATTCCATAACCTGCCAAGTTTAACATCGCGCAAAGTTCTGTAATTACGAATTCTAAAACCTTCTATTTTTGCCATCTTAATTTTTTATTTATAATATTAGTATTTTATCCTGTAAGCCATTAAAGTATCCCCGTGGCGCACGTAGAGCACACCTTTATATATTACCGGATGCGCCCAGTGTTGTTCCGTGCCGAGTGTGACGGAAAACTTGCTTATGATGTCGAATTTTTCGGCGTTGGGTCTGACCAGCGCCATTTCGCCTTTCTCGGAATAGCAATACAGCAAGCCTTCGGCGGAAATGATACAGCCCACGGCAAGCGAAGGGTCGCTATACAGCGTCTTGCCCGTTTGCCAGTCCACGCAATGCCAGTTCGTCCGTTCTCCCGAACCGTAGATGTGATTCCCGATCTTCATCGTGTTGCCCGTCTTGTGGGCAAGGTTGGTGTTTTCCCAAACCCTATCCACGCTCCGCCCGTCATTCGCAAGGCGCAGCATGACTGATCCTTTGCCGTAAGCGCTGGTACAAAACAACATTCCGTCGGCGTATACCGGCGTATTGGGATGTTCCCCGAAGCGGTTGGTATGCGCATACGACCAGAGCAATTCCCCGTTCGACAGGTCTACCCCGATGATATGTCCCGACATCATGGCTACGACCTGCGGCGCTTGCCTGTCGGCGATATAAATGGGAGTGGCATAACCCGACATGTCCTTATCCGTCGCGCCTTTCGCCTTCCAGATCAAATTGCCCGTGGATTTGTTCAGTGCAACTACATGATACTCCTTTCCGCCCGGCGCGATAATCAACCTGTCGCCCACGATCAGCGGCGGGCCGTTCCATCCGTGTTTGGTGTTTTCCGCTCCGTAATCCTTCAGGTAATTCTTCTTCCACAGCAGTTTCATCGTTTGCGCGTCGTAGCAGAACAGTTCGGCAAGCCCGCTTACGATGTAGAGCTTCCCGTCGTCGTGCATCACCGTGCTTCGTGTTCCCACGTAGCCGTCGTCATCCCATTCGTCGCCATATTCGATCCTGTGTTGAAGCTTTCCGTCCGTCCCCAATACATAAAGGTAGCCTTTGCCCTCATGGTATCCGGTGACGAACAGTCTGTCTTCCTCTATGGACACGGAAGAATAGCCGTTGCCCAGCCCGTCGAAGTGCCAGAGCAATTCGGGGCCGTTCGCCGACCACGACTTCAGCAGCCCGGTTTCAGTGTACATGCCGGTACGGTCGTTTCGCCATTGCACGCTGTTTTGCGCGAACAGCGTACAGCCTGTAAAGATAAGCAGACAAAGGATACCCGTTCGTTTCATGGTGTCAGTTTGTTAAGTCGAAACAGAACAGCAAGTCGTGATCCCTCAAATAGAGCTTGCCGCCGGCCACGACCGGATGCGCCCATACCATATTGTCTATTGTCTTGATCTTCGTGCGTTCGGGCAATTCCATCCGTCCGATCTCCTTCCATCCGTCCGGCGAAGCGGCTGCAACCGCAAACGCTCCCGTACGTTCGTCGAGAAGGATCAGGTGATTGTCGATCCCCATTATGCTGCCTCGCGTAACGCCTTCCCGGTTCCTCTGGTTCCATGCCCTTTCGCCGGTGGCGAGATTCTGGCACGTCCAGCCCGCGTTGTCCGAATGTCCGTACAGGTATCCGTTCATCAGTACCACGCCGCCATGCTGATTGACCAGGTTCCGGTTGGCATACACAGAGTCGGCCTTCATCGCCGCTCCGTCCCTGCTCAGCTTGATGCTCCGGCATCCGGCGCCATATCCCGACGTAACGTATACGATGTTGTTCTCTACTATCGGTGTAGGAATGACGGCCGTGCGATAGGCGGGTATGCTCACGTACCAAATCCTCTTGCCGTCTTTGGCCGAAACGCCGCCAACGCCTTTGGCCGACTGCTGGATGTATTGCCTGACGCCGTCCACTTCGGCCACGACCGGCGAGGAATGTGCCGCATCGTCTGTCCATTCCGTTGTTCTCCATACGAGCGCTCCCGTGTTTTTATTCAGTGCCACGAGGGTTCCGCCACTGCCTCCGGGCGTGCAGATAACCAGGTCGCCGTCGATCAGAGGCGATTCGCTGTATCCCCAGCCCGACATGAGTTTGCCGCCAAAATCCGCAATAAAATCCTTTTGCCAGATCACCTTCCCGTCGGCTGCCGATAGGCAATGTATCTGCCCGATACCGCGGATGAGATACAGCCTGTCGCCGTCGATCGTGATCGATCCACGTGGACAGTTCTCGCGATCTTCAACCTTTTCCGCCCCGAGTTCCTGTTTCCATTTCAGGTTGCCGGTTTTCGTGTCCAAAGCAAACGCAAACCCTTTCATATCCACCGCGCCCTGGCAGTAAAGCGTTGTGCCCGCTACGGTGGGCGATGAATATCCTGCACCCGCCTGCCTGAATGTCCAGGAAAGAGCAGGCTTCTTTTTCGCCCAGTCCAGGTTAAGACCTGTTTCATTCGATACACCATTGCGGTTCGCACCTCTCCATTGCGGCCAGTCCTGCGCTTTCGATTCCATACCGGAAGCAAGCAACAGGGCGCCCATGATAACTAAAATCCCTACTTTGTTTTTCACTTTCATGATATTACTGTTTTAATTTTATTTCACCTTGTAAGCCATCAGCGTATTACCGTGGCGAACGTACATCGCGCCTTTGTAAAGCACCGGATGCGCCCAGTGTTGCGCCGTTCCGAGTGTGACGGAGAACTTGCCGGTGATGTCGAGCTTTTCGGGCGTAGCTCTTGCCAGGATCATTTCGCCGCGGTCGGTGTAGCAATACAGCATTCCGTCGTTGGCGATGATGTTTCCCATAGCCAACCCTCTTTCTTTCCATTTGATTTCACCGCTTTCCCAGTCCACGCAGTACCAATAGCGGTTGTTGTCCCCCGAACCGTAAGCATGGTTGCCCACTTTTACCATCGCGCCGATGCGGTTGTCGAGTTCTTCGGAAAACCAGACTTTCTCCACGCCGCGCCCGCCGTTGGTGAGCTTCAGCATGGTGGAGCCTCTCCCGTATCCGCTGGTGCAAAGCAACATGCCGTCGCTGTAAACGGGCGTGTTGGCATGAACGTCGTGGCGGTTGCGGTTCTCGTACGACCAGAGTTTTTGCCCCGTTTCCGCATGGATGCCGACAATGTGATAAGACATCATGGTCACGATCAGGGGAACCTCCAGGTCGGAGATATATAGCGGCGAGCAGTAGGCCGATGAATCGCCGTCGGCCGGGCTGCTCCATACCAACTCGCCGGTGTTTTTATTCAACGCCACGATATTGTTTCCTTTTCCGCCCGGCGTGGCGATCACCTTGTCGCCGATGATCAGCGGAGATTCGCAAACGCCCCATTGGATGTTCGATCCGTTGAGGTCTTTCACGTAGCTTTTCTTCCACACCACGTTCAGGCTTTGCTGATCGAGGCAGTATATTTCGGCTGTTCCGGTGACGATGTAAATCTTGCCCCCGTCGATATTGACCGTAGCGCGCGTGCCGTTGTAGCTTTCAACCCATTCGGGGCCGTATTCCTTTTTGTTTAGCAGCTTTCCGGCCGTGTCGAATACGTAGATGTATCCCTTCGCATCCGTGCATCCGGTGATGTACAGTTTGTCCGAATCAATGGCTACGGAAGAAAAACCTTCGCCCAGCCCGTCGTACGACCAGAGGAGTGCGGGGCCTTTCGCCGGCCAGTTCATCAAAAGGCCGGCTTCATGATAGATTCCGCTTCGGTCGGTTCCGCGCCAGCGGATATTATCCTGTGCATGAAGCGACAGGGAAAGAAGCGAGAGGCATAAGACTGATACTTTTTTCATGGTGGATATTATTTAGGATTCCAATATTGATTTATATTTCTTCAGTGCGTTCAGCACAAATGTCAGGTTGTACAGCTCTTCCGAATACCACAGCCGGGAGAAATACAGCCCGATTGGTTCGCGACGGTACAGTTCTCCGCTTTCATACATCCGGTAGAGATAGTTGAAAGCCCTTTTTACGGGTTCCACATCTGTCTGCGGAAGCGAAGCAAGTGCGCTTAATACCCGCGCCGTCAGCGTTACTTTCGAGGGAACATCCTTTGCACCTCCCCAACCGCCGTCGGCGTTTTGTGTGGAGAGAAGGTATTGCATTCCTTTGGCGACCGGTTCACGGGCGACCGGTTCGGATACGGCAGACAGGTATTCCACCGTCATGGCTGTTCCGTACACCGGCGACCGTTCGTCGTCCGCATCCTGATCGCCGAACCATAACGGCGTCCATGAGCCGTCGGCAGCCTGTATGCTTTTCATCCACTTCAGCATTCGGTGTATACTCATTCGGCACTTTCTCCGCAATCTGCCGGGCAATGCATCCATCCACAACCGGAAGGCAAGTATGGAATGCGCCGATATGTCCGGGCTGCTCCGGTCGAAAGGCAGTTTGCCCCAGCCTTTACAGAACGTAGGCATTCCGCCGTCGGCATTCTGAAGAGCCAGCAACCATTCTATTCCCTTTCCGACCTCCGGACAGTAAACGCCGTCGAGAAGAATATGCAAGGCAACCAGCGAGCCGGAGGTGTCGTCGGCGTCGGGCACGGCTCCCGGAAGGTTTGTCCAACCCCAGCCGCCTTCCTTCGCTCCGGTGAACGGATGCGTAAAGGCAAAGGCATTTTGCTTTATTCCTTCGGCAAAGGCTTGTTTGTCCGTCAGATCGTTGCCCAGTGCCCTTACGCTAAGCGCGGTTACCCAGCAGGAAAGATCGGTATCGATCGGCCAGGCGCCGTCGTCGCGGACATTGCCGGTCAGGAAGTCCACACCCCGTTGCGTTGCCGGATGGTTTCGATAACCGGCTGCACTCATGCACATGGTAACGAAAGCCGTCAGGGGAGCCGCTTCCAGGAACCCGCCGTTGGAGGGTTGAAGCCTTTCGAGTACTTTAAGCGATTGGCCGATAAAGGCTTCGCGGATGGGAGACAGGATGTTCTTCTTTCCCTTCCTGTATCTCAATATGCCCACGGCGATCAATGCCGGAATAGCATAACTGACCACCGGTAGCCGGAAGAAACGGAAAAGCTTTTGAGGCAATACCGATACTTCAAAGGGAAGCTGCGGTATTCTGTCCCAGCCGGAAACGACCCCGGACAAAGCGCACATCACCAAAATGGGAACGGAGAAGGTCAGGTCTTTTCCGTAATACGACAAGACACCTTCTATAATATGCCGGTCGGTAGAGCCGCCGAACTTTTCCGTCACATACTCCTTAGTTTCCCGGGGAGCATCACCTGTGGCGAAAAGGGAAGCATAGGCAAGCAACGTGGCAGTCATATTCGACGGGCTTTCCCTGCTGTCGCCCCAGGAACCGTCCGGCCGCATCGTTTCTGCCAGCCATTTCCGTCCTCCCCGGATATGTGACGCATACTTCTCCCTGTCTACCATATATAATGCAAAGACCGATACGGAAGTGGAAATTGCGCTCGACGACAATTCTCCTCTCCATATAGCGCCGTCCGGTGGCCGTTTCTCCAATAGCCTTTCCCGAAGCGCTTCGATCATTTGATTTACCTGTTCGGCTTTCATGCGTTATAATCGTTTCAAGAAACTTTATTTTTCATTTCAACTCTCTATTAATAAGCATTCTGATTTCTTTTTCCGGAAAAATAGTCCTGTATTCGGCAACGCCAATTGGCTTATGGAAATCACGTAAAGCAACTTCTACATCAACATGGTCTTTCTCGGCACAAAGAATAATTCCGATTGAAGGATTTTCATTTGCCATTTTCACTTGATCGTCCAAAAGTCCTAAATAGTGGTTCATCTTACCAACAAATTCCGGTTCGAACGGTCCAATTTTTAAATCAATAGCTATTAACGATCGAATTTTACGATTGAAGAGCAGTAGATCTACAAAATATTCCTTGCGCCCCAGTAGTAAACGATACTGATTACCAATAAAAGAGAATCCATCGCCCATTTCGAGTAGGAATAATTTGATTTTTTCAATCAATCGCTGTTCCAATTCCCGTTCTTTTATTTGATGCTTAACTCCCAGAAAACCCAAATTGTAAGTGGCTTTAAGCATTTCGTCGGCCTGTTCCTGTAAATGTTCAGGGAGTGCCGTTTCAAAGTTATGCAGTTTGGGTAATTCTTTGACATTATGGTAAGTGTCAGCTTTGATAAAATTAAGCAATATATTCCTCGTCCAGCCCATTTTTGTTGCTGCTTCCGCATAGTATAGCGCTTCTCGCAAATCCTTTATTTTACTCAATATAAGTCGATTATGCCCCCATGGTAAAACTGCCACGGCTTGTGGCAGAATGTCATCATCAGATACTGCCGCAAACTGCGGCAGTATCTGATGATGACATTCTGCATAGAATTCATAAAAGCGCTTCATATCCCACAAGCTACGGGGTGAAAATCCTTCTGTATCCGGAAATTCACTTTTTAAATCAACAGACAACTGTTCTACTACCTTTCCTCCATATCCTTTTTCTAACTTCTCAGAAGAAAGTCTTTTCCCTATATTCCAGTAAAGTTGTGTAATAGATGTACTTAATCTGTTTGCGATAACTATACGAGTCATTTTTACTTCCGCAATTATCTCACGAAGCATTTCATCATATTTGCTTGTTTGCATATCTATTTTCATCATCTTGTCAATATCAGAGTTTCATGTTTTCTATATACTTCCTAATGCAAGTAATCCGTAAAATGTATATTCCACATCGCTGCTGTCCTCCGGTAACGTTGCCGCGAAACCTCCCGAATCCAGCCAGTGGGCTTCGATGAATTCACGGGCAGGATAGTTCGGCCGTATCCGGTAGCAGCTCAATAGGAAAAGAGCGGTCGCCGTGGACAACAGATCGGGTACGGGAGAAACTTCCGCCGCGCGAAATCCGCCTGATACATCCTGACTGTCGCGCAGATGGAACACGTCTTCGTTTGCCTTATATCCGCCCAACCGGCCTTTAATGGCCAGTGCTGCGACTGTTGCGTTTGTCGTAGCCGCCCCCCCGTCTTTCGTATTCATATAGCCGCCGCGGGGTGCCTGATAACCGGCAAGCGAATCCATTATCCTTTTCCTGTCCTTTATCCGTTGCCCGGCGTCTTCCCGTAAGGACAGCCAAAGGAATTGCGTGTAGGGCGACTGTATATCTCCGTTTGGTATGACTTTAAAAGCCTCCAAAGGTTTAATCTTTGTCGGAAACAGCGCAGTCGGCAGCAAACCGGCTTTTCCGTACCTCATCAGTCGGCTGATCCGTTTGCAGCGCATAAAAGCGGCATAATGAACCAGATCCAAATGCTCCGCTGTCTGTTGCCGCAGGTATGCGTCCGTATTCTTCATCCCTAACAGGTAAGAGAGTGTTAGGCCGAATGAGGTGTAGTATAAATCCGCTTTTCCGCTTTTGTCCTTGAAAGCGCTGTCTTCCGTGCGTTGCGATTCCACAAAGCATAATATCCTGTGGAGAGCTTCCGTACTCAGTTGCTCTTTCCCCTTTCGCAGGGCGTTGAAAAGTGTTGCGGATATTGTAGTTGTCATCTCTTCAGGATTCGTTGAGTTACTCGGAAAAGCAAGCGTTTCAGTTCCATGTTCCTTACTTCATGCAATGCGTTCAACGCTTCCCTGTGGTAGTGTTCCGCCATTTGCCTTACCTGTTCGATGGCGGCTTCCGTTGTCGGCTGTGTGTCGAGGGCGGCTCTTACGGCGGAAGGTTGCACGGCATCGGGATCAAAGTCTTCGATATCGTCGTGCAACTGGTAGGCGATACCCATAGCCCGCGAGTAATGATGCAATGCCGTTCGCAATTCCGCATCGTCGCCCGCACAGACAACGCCCATGATCAGGGATACATCGAATGCGGGAACCGTTTTATTGCAGAATATCTCCAGCACGGTCTCCATCGGCAACGCTTTGGGATTGGCGCTCCATTCCAGTTCCATTCCCTGACCTTTGCAAAGCGCGATATGTGCTTCGGCGGCAATGCGGATCAGTTCTATATTCCCGCACCTTGCCAACAGACGGTAGCCTTCTCCGAGAAGTATGTCGCCTACATTGATTGCAATGGAGTCGCCATAAACGGCGTTCACGGTCGGCTTGCCGTAACGTGTCATGTCCCCGTCCTGTATATCGTCGTGTATAAGCGAGGCTTTGTGGAAACATTCTATGGCAACTGCCGCCAATTGTACTTTTTCAGGGAAATCCTTTCTTCCGGTCAGCGCCAGAAAGGTGGAAGCCAACAGGTAAGGGCGCCATCTTTTACCGTCGCCGCTTAGCCGGTCAAGCGCCACGGCTGTCGCCTGATCGTGCGAAGAAGTCCATAGCGCGGACAGGTTTTCCCTGTCGAACCATCCTCTGACGGTGGATTTCAAATAATCGTAGTCCAACAGATACGCTTCCCTGTCCGACTGCATACCGATCAGGCGTTCAACATATTCATAATCCACATCCGTATCTTTACAGCCGTCCGTGTTCAATGGTACGGCCAGTCCGGGTATGGCATGATCGATCAATAAGGGAAATGCCTTTTCGAGCGAATCCAGACAGCCGACGCCGATCACGGCGTCTACCACCCGGTTTTCGATCAGTCCGACAACGGAGGTAAATCCTTCGGCTACGATACTCATCACTCCCAAGCTGTCGGCCTTGTCCTGCAGGTCGGGGATGTGGCAGTTATTGCAACGATGGCACAGAAGTCCGAGTTCATCTATCTCCGCCTTGCACTTTTTTGAATTACTCAAACACTTCGGCAACAGCAGAATCCGCCGCTCGTAAGGGATGGCGGCCACCGTTTCGCGCCATACGCAATTATTGATCTCTACCATGATCCACCCTTTGAGCGCCGGATCAAGATATTCTTCACGGATCAGCCGGTTGGAAAGACCGGAAAGATCATCCACGGATAGCGGAGGCACAAGGGATTGTTCGCTCACAAAACGGTCGATCCTGTTTCGTAAGCGTTGCCGCTCAAAGTGAGGCTGCGGAACGGTATTAGCCTGCATATTCATACTCTTTTCTTTCAGCGAGCGGCTCGCTAATTGTTTCATTTATTCTTAACCGAACGAAAGGCACTTTCGCGAGGCTCTCCTCCTTGGATAAGGAGGAGTACGGCGAGGTACGAGCTGGGAGGTGGTTGGATTCCTCACGCTCCAACCACCTCCCCCTCACTCCGTTCGGGTACTCCTCCTTATCCAAGGAGGAGAGCTCGCGAAAGCTTGCTTTCGCTCGATTAGATTGAATAATGCAGGTTAAATACATTTGCCCTGCACTAAACCCCTTTCCAAATTCGCCAGCAATATTATCTTCCGAGCTTTTCTTGATTATATCTGTCATGCTTTTTTTATCCTGTTGCAGTGTGCTGTATTAGCCTGCATATTCATACTCTTTCTTTCAGCGAGCGCAGCTCGTGGCCGACAGGCCTGTCTTTTGCCGTCACCTCTCCCAAGCCCTCTCCACAAGAGAGGGCTTAGATACAGAAAGAGGATTTCTTTCCCCCCCTCTCTTGTATCCTCTCTCCCCTCTCCTTGTGGAGAGGGGTCGGGGGTGAGGAGTGTTACCCATAAGCCCCGAACCCGAAGAAATATTTCTTCTTAACCAGTTTGTAAATACGGTTTGCTTCGGGTATTTCTTCTCCCGGCAGGTTGTGTCCGACCAGCGGCGCCATCTTCCGGTATTCTTCCAGCACCGTTTGCCGGCTGGTGGTGTCGATCGCCCGATGCTTTTCCAGAAACTCCACCAGCTTTTGCGGATCTTCCAGCAGAATACATCCGCGCGAACTTGCCGCCGTCATCTTCCTGAAGTCGGCGAGAAACTCCGAATTTTCAAACAGTTCAACCAGATTGGAGCCATCTTCATTGATAAAATCCCTGGCCATCTGAATGGGCGGGCAAAACTCTACCGCTCCCGACGGGGATATATGGTGGCTCATGCCGGTAGCTCCCGGACAAAGCGCGTTCCCCTTATCATCCCAGTAGGTTTCTATAATAAATAAAGGGGCGTCTTTCCGCTGCTCCACCACAAAGCGGCGAAAGGAGCGTACATCTTCCTTATCCAGTGCATTCGCCGTATTGGGATCGGCTCCCACCGGGCGGTAAATATAATACCACAGGTAATGGGCGCCTTCCCCGGCAATCCGTTCGATGTATTTCCGGCTGACAAGTTCACTGTAATTGCTTTTGCATATACTTGCCGCAACGCCGAATATCAGTTTGGCTTTCCGGCAGGCGCGAACTCCGGCCAGCGTTCTTTTAAAAACATCCTGCTTTCCGCGGCGGATATCGCTTTCTTCTTCAAGCCCTTCGATGCTGATCAGCGGTGTAACGTTTCCTGCCTTTTTAAGGCGCATCGCTACTTCTTCCGTCAGCAGGATGCCGTTGGTGAATAATTGGAAATAGCAGTCGGAATGTTTCTCCATGATCTCCGTCAAACCTTTATACATCAACGGTTCGCCTCCCAAAATACCGAAGAAGTAAGAGCCTTTCCGCTTGCAATTTTCGATAATCCCGTTCAATTGCTCAACGGAAAGCGATTTCTTTCCGCCGCCGGAAACCCAGCAACCGCTACATGCCAGGTTGCAATGCTCCGTTATGGAAATCATGACAAAGGCCGGGAAGAACGGTTTCCCTTTTGCCTGCCTTTTCTCGAACCGGCTGATATTGCGCATACTGCGCCATCCGAAGTTATACATGAATTTCCACACCAATCGCGGAGAACATTCCCGTGGCACTCTCAGGGCGGCTTTCAGGTTTGCGGTATATTCTCCAAGTGTCATTTGCCGTCGCCTTTTAACAGTGAAACACTCGCCCGCCGCTGTTGCAGGCGCATTTGTAGCTTTTCGCGGTACATCCTTTCCATTTCTTCCGGATGGTAAGTTTCTTCCTCCGCCGTTCCTCCGTTGATCGGCGACTTTTCGTATTTGGGAAATATAATGGCTTTGCCGGGGCACATACGGGCGCATGCGGGACAATTATTCTTGCACTTCTGCGGTTGCACCACTCTGACCCGCTTATTCTCCATGGCATAAACCCCGAACAGGCAGAAGTCATGGCATTTGCCGCATTCTACACACCTGCTCTTGTCTATAACGGGATACCACGCATCCGTTCCGTTTTCCACGGGAAAGGCGCCTATTGTCTTTCTCCAACGCTCCTTTTCTTCGGAATCCGTTGTATCGGAACAGGGCAGTCCGAAGGCGGCGAGTATATCTTCGGCGCTGTTGCTTCGCAAATCTTCAATCCGTGCGGATTCAAGCCCCAATCCGTCGAGGAGCGATGTTAGGGCACGCGGATGACAGGCGATGATCGCTCCGCCGGCAATCTCCGGCATGTCCGGAGATGATTCCATTACTTTCCGGCATAAATCGGGTACAACCACCACCTTATAGCCTGCTTTCTGCATGGTAGCCGCAATAGTGGTGATACTTTCTTTACGCATAAATGATCGTGTAGCACAGGCGCAAATCGTAACTCGTGTATAGTGGTGCATTCTTCTTCCGGTATGATTAGTTTTATTTCAATTGTTCACAAATATATTGTAAATATCTGCATATATCAAAACGATTTAAGGAAGTTTTTATTCCGCCCGCCTATTATTCACAAATTTAAGGGTATACAATATATATATATACGCACACGCGCGCGAGGGAGATCACAGTCCAGGCAATCAAGCGAGCGCAGCTCGTGGTCGCAGGCCTGTTTTTTGCCGTCAATTTCAATTGACGGTTTTAAAGATGGAGGCGAAGCCTCAACCTCTGCGGGTTTCAACCCCTTTACACCTCACCCCCGACCCCTCTCCACAAGTAGAGGGGAGAAAAGATAAGGGGGTTGAAACCCACA
>JAITVG010000133.1 GCA_031285925.1 Tannerellaceae bacterium | reverse complement strand
TCGCCAATATCCGGAATGTTTCCTCGATATTCTCTTTCAAATCAAGTTTACCGCCCAACACGGTATGATCCACACGGTTCGCTACATAATCAATCCGCACGTTATAGAACCGTTCAATTTTAATATGTTTGAAAATGATTTTGAGCCGCTCGGCAGCCCTGTACTTCTCCGGATTTTTAATCAGATTGTTGTTTAATACTCCGTATGGGGCAAGCAACCAACGAAACAACTCCTTATACGCAAGCAGTCCGTCGTAAAGTTCGTGTATCTGTTCCTTTATACCCATCTCAAAGTGCATATTCTCATTAATATTCAAATTGAAAACGTATGTAAAATGTTTTTGTACTCACAGGAATACAAAAAAATCAAGAAATATGAAAATTATTCATACTGATTGCCGGGGATGGGCTGAATCTTCATAACTGTACGGCGAGCGAAGCGTTGCCTGTGGTTATGAAAATACGGCTTTCCAAGCCACGAGTTTCGCTCGCTTTATTGACTTGTGTAACCCACAAAAAAAACGTTTAGATGCTTTGTTGAAGTCATCTAAACGTTTTAAAAAATCATTTAGACGCCTTTGAAAAATCGTCTAAATGATTTTTGGGGAGGTATTAATTGTAACTGCCGGCCATTTTGAACTTTAATTATACCGGTTGGGGCGATCAGGCGCCGAAATCATCGAAATGCAACATTTCACGGGGAACTCCCAGGCTATCCAGCATACCTTCCACGGCTTTCGCCATAGGGCCGGGGCCGCACATGTAGTATTCGATATCTTCCGGAGCATCGTGTTCTTTCAGGTAGTTTTCGTTGATTACCTGATGGATAAAGCCGACGTAGCCCGCCCAGTTGTCTTCCGGCCGCGGCTCGGACAGCGCAATGTTGAACTTGAAGTTAGGAAATTCCTTTTCGATCTCACGGAAATCTTCTTCGTAGAATATCTCGGCTTTCGAACGGGCTCCATACCAGTAGCTGACTTTACGGTCGGTAGTTTTCAAAGTTTTGAACAGATGCAGCAAATGCGCGCGCAGCGGAGCCATACCCGCACCGCCTCCGATGTATAACATTTCACGTTTCGTATCCAGAATATGGAAATCGCCATAAGGGCCTGACATCTTTACCTTGTCGCCCGGTTTGAGGTTAAAGATAAAAGACGATCCGATTCCCGGTTTGACACCTGCTTTCCATGTCCCGGTCGAGCGGTCGAACGGCGGCGTGGCTATACGCACATTCAATGTAATGATATTACCTTCCGCAGGATAGTTGGCCATCGAATAGGCACGGATCGTTTCCTCTTCGTTCCGGCACGACAGACCCCACATTTTGAATTTATCCCATTCGGGACGGAAACGTTCTTCAACGTCAAATTCCGTAAAGTTCAAGTTATAATTCGGGATTTTGATCTGCGAATAACTGCCCGGTTTGAAGTTCATCGCTTCACCTTCCGGCAGGCGCACGGTAAATTCCTTGATGAAAGAAGCCACATTGTGGTTGGACACTACCGTACATTCCCATTCTTTCACGCCGAATACTTCTTCGGGCACGATCACTTCCATATTTTCCTTCACCTTCGTCTGGCATCCCAGTCTCCAGTTGTCTTTGATCTGTTTGCGGGAAAAGAATCCAACTTCCGTGGGAAGGATATTTCCTCCGCCTTCGGGGATTTGGCAACGGCATTGTCCGCAACTTCCGCTTCCGCCACAGGCCGAAGAAAGAAATATACCCTGGCTTTGCAGTGTGTTCAATACCGTTCCGCCGATGGGAACATCAAACTCTTTCTCTTCGTTTACCACCATCTTAACATTTCCCGACGGTATCAATTTTGCTTTTGCGAACAACAAGGCTCCTACCAGGATCAGGGTTACCAGAAGGAATATTACCGCTCCCGACAGGATTGTGAGTCCGCCTGACATTAATATAATCATCTTTTAAACTGTTATGCGTTAGTACTTAAATTTTAAGGCCGGAGAAACACATGAATCCGATACCCATCAGGCCGGTAATGATAAAGGCAATACCAAGCCCTTTCAATGGTTTTGGAATATCCGAATAGGCCAGTTTCTCGCGGATAGCGGCCATGCCGACAATTGCCAGCAACCATCCGATACCGGAACCCAGTCCGTATGTCGTAGCAATTCCGACATTGGCAAATGCTTTCTGCTGCATAAACAAAGAACCTCCAAGGATTGCGCAGTTCACGGCAATCAAAGGCAGGAAGATTCCTAAAGAGGCATACAGGGCGGGGGCAAACTTTTCAACGACCATCTCGACCAGTTGAGTAAAAGATGCGATAATGGCAATAAAGATGAGCAGGGAAAGGAAACTGAGGTTCACCTCCGCAAATTGCGCGCCTAACCACTGCAACGCACCTTCTTTCAATACATAATTCTCAAGCATATAATTGATCGGCAGCGTACAAACCAATATGAATGTCACGGCTATACCTAATCCCAATGCAGTCTTGACGTTCTTGGAAACGGCCAGATACGAACACATACCCAGATAGTATGCGAAGATCATGTTGTCCACGAAGATCGAACGTACAAATGTGCTTAAAACTTCTCCCATTTTATGTTTTCGTTTTTTAAGTTACACATTAATTTTCTTCCTGGAGATCTTTGTTCCTCGAACGATGCACCCAGATGATGACGGCAACCACGATCAATGCCATTGGAGGCAAAATCATCAAACCGTTGTTCACATATCCGATCTCATAGAAAGATTGAGGTATTACCTGGAAACCCAACAGGGTGCCGGAACCGAACAGTTCACGGAAAAATCCGACAATCACTAAAATGATTCCGTAGCCCAATCCATTGCCAATACCGTCCAGAAACGATTCCCACGGGCCGTTGCCTAAGGCGAACGCTTCGAGGCGCCCCATCAGGATACAGTTTGTGATGATCAAACCGACAAATACGGAAAGCTGTTTGTTTACATCATAAGCAAAAGCTTTCAACACTTCGCTGACTATCGTCACCAACGCTGCCACCACTACCAATTGTACAATAATACGGATGCGGTTGGGAATCGTATTGCGCAACAGGGAAATGATCACGTTGGCAAATGCCACCACCGCCGTTACGGAAAGCCCCATAACGATGGAAGGCTCCAGTTTGGAAGTAACCGCTAATGCGGAACAAATCCCCAGCATCTGAACGATGACCGGATTGTTTTTGCTCAACGGGCCTGCCAATACTTCTTTATTCTTATTTGATAATAGTCCCATATCTTACTTGTTGTTTGAAGTTAAAAAACTGACGTAACCTTTCAGGCTGTTCAATATCATTTGATCCACTCCCTGACTGGTAATCGTTCCTCCGGAGATACCGTCTACATAATCCTGTCCGGTTGCGCTTTTGCCGGGTTTCACTATGGCGATGGACTTAAACTCGCTGTTCATAAATATTTTCTTTCCGGTAAACCGGCTGCTGAATGCTGTCGTTGCAATCTCGGCTCCCAAACCCGGAGTTTCGCCCTGATGACTGAAGTCGGCGCCAAACACCGTATTCCTGTCTTCATTCAATGAAATATATCCCCAAAGAGGACCCCAAAGCCCGGCTCCATGCAAAGCCATAATATATTTGGTTTCCCCATTCACCTCAGCCATGAACACCGGAAAAAGGCCTTCGGCATCAGCGGCAAAAGCATCCCCGTCTACTTTCTCTCCTTTTTCATTTACCAAAAATGCTTCCCGGATCAATTCGTTATACTTTGCTTCGGCCGCGCCTGCTTCCACATTCACATTGATGGAACGCAAGATTTGCTGTCTTTTATCATTATCTTCATTCTGCTTCTGAAAAGAACGCAGGGATTGAGAGGTAAACGCCAGAACGACGGCAACCAGCAAAACCATTACGGAAGCGTAAATGATAGTATATACATTACTGTCTCTATTCATAATTTTCTCTTTTACAAGTTATTTCACAGCTCTTTTCAAGCGGCGGTTTATGTTTGCGTCTACCACATAATAATCGATCAGCGGAGCGAACGTGTTCATCAGCAGGATTGCAAGCATCATACCTTCGGGATAACCCGGATTCAGGGCACGAATAATTATCGCCATTGCTCCCACGAGGAAACCATAGATATACTTGCCTGTTTCCGTTCGGGCGGAAGTAACCGGATCGGTAGCCATAAATACGGCGCCAAAAGCAAACCCGCCTAGGAATAAATGATCAATGGGCGACACCGTCATCACGACTGTTGCTCCGATCGCATTGAAGATAGCAGCCATTGCTGCACCACCGATAAAGACGGAGAGCATCGTTTTCCGGCTTGCCACTCCGGTGCAGAGCAGAATAAGTGCGCCGATAAGGATAGCGATTACCGAAGTTTCGCCGATAGAGCCGGGAATAAGTCCGACGAAATAGTCCCAGGTCGTCAGCGGATTACCCAGAATATCTACCGTTTGAAAAGATCCGATCGCCTCTTTAGCGGCAATGCCGATCTGTCCCAAAGGAGTTGCGCCCGAATATGCGTCTACCACCTGTCCGCCTCCGATACCGAACGTATCCGCTGTGCGAACCCAGATAGAATCGCCCGACATCGCGGCAGGATAAGCAAAGAAAAGGAACGCGCGCGTAACCAGCGCTACATTAAATATATTATAGCCCGTACCTCCGAATACTTCCTTGGCGAAGATCACCGCGAAAGCCGTAGCTACCGCAATCATCCACAATGGAGTATCAACCGGTACGATCATCGGGATCAATATACCCGATACAAGAAATCCTTCCTGTATTTCTTCATTTTTCCATTGGGCAACCGTAAACTCAATACCCAGCCCTACCAGATAGGAAACAATGATTTTAGGCAACACGGCCAGCAGTCCATAAATAAATGTCATCCAGAAGCCCGGATCCGTACCGATTGCAAGGTAGTGCTGGTAGCCGGTATTGTACATGCCGAAGAGCAAGGCCGGAAGTAATGCGACGACCACTACGATCATCGTACGCTTCGAGTCTACACTGTCGTGAATATGTACGCCTGACTTCGAGGTGGTATTCGGGGTAAACAAAAATGTTTCGAAACCATCGAATACAGAACGGAACATCGCCAGCTTTCCGCCTTTCTCAAAATTGGGCTTAATCTTATCGAGATAATTCCTTAACGCTTTCAATGTATTTATTTTTTTGAGTTATTAATTCATTTCCCTGTAAAGCAGATCCAGTCCGTTACGAACGATCTTCTGTATCTCGATCTTGGACGTATCCACAAACTCGCATAAGGCAAAATCTTCCGGCGCTACTTCGTAGATACCCAAATTTTCCATTTTGTCAATATCAAAAGTGATGATTGCTTTCAACAGGTATTCGGGGAGTATATCCATCGGAAAAACCTTATCGTATTCGTTCGACATGATCATGGCACGTTTCCCGCCGCGGATACGGGCATCGACATCGTATTCCTTATTCTTTCCCATCAGGAAGGAAAGGAAAGTGCGGCTTACGCTGAACTTGTTCAATCCCGGCATACCCCAGCCCAGAAACTCATGCACGTCGTCGCCTTCCGGAATAACCGTCACCTGATTGTCGTAAGCCATCAGATAACCGTCGGTTCCCACGGCGCAACCGGTCAATACATTACCGCTGATTATTCTCTTGTTTTCCTTTGTGTCGGCAATTCGTCCTTTCACCAGGCTTTCGATAGAGCATCCGGCTATGGCTTTTACATATCCTCTTTCTTTCAGTCCGGATCCGGCAAGGATAAGCAAACGGGTGAAATCGGCAATGCCTTTATTAAACAGGCGGCCGATAAGGATCACATCCTGCGGATTAACGACCCATACCTTTTCATCTTTATTAATCGGCTTGACGTGATTGATCTGTACGCCGACATTTGCAGCAGGATGCGGCCCGTCGAATGTGACAACTTCCACGCCTTTCGGCGCAACGGACGATCCGGGGCGAACACCTACATAAACCTTACCTTCCGTAAGTTTTGCAAGTGCGTCCAATCCTGTTTGAAAATCAACTTCTTCTCCTTTGATAATGTAATCGAAATCAGGTGCCAAAGGAGCCGAATAAAACGCAGACACAAATATGTCGCGCGGAGTATCCGAAGGGGAAGCCACAATGTCATACGGACGCTGTTTTATAAACGACCAAAGGCCACCGTTCAGGATAGCCTCTTTGATTTCTGCCGCTTTCAGCGAAGCGACATTTCTTTTGCCGAAATCTTCGTATTCGATTTGCGCGTCTGCCTTCACAACGATGCTCAGCACTTTCCGCTTTTCTCCACGGTTTACTGCAATGACTTCACCGCTGACAGGCGCAACGAATTTGATTTCCGGACGGTTCTTGTCAATCATCAGTACGGAACCGGCTTTGACCTTATCCCCTGCTTTTGCAACAACCTTGGGATAAATACCGCAATAAGAATCGGGAACGATCGCATAAGTTGCGCTTGGGTTCCCGCTCAACAGTACCTCCGGGGCTTTGCCTTTGAGATTAATGTCCAAACCTTTTTTAATCTTAATCACATTTGCCATGATACTTTTTTGTTATTTGCCGCAAAAGTACATATTTTTTTATGCTGCACGGCAGATGCCGTGAAATAATTAAAAAAGGGGATGTGTCAAAAGTCATTTTAAAGAGATTAAACACAGAGGCACAGAGTTTTTTTATTATTCTGAAATGATCAAAATAAAAAACTCCGTGCCTCTGTGCCTCTGTGTTTAATCTCTTTAAAATGACTTTTGACACATCCCCTTTTTGTTTTTTCAAGACAATGGGTTTCTAAGCAAACTGCATCATCTTACTTAAATATTTGCCGACAATATCAAATTCCAGATTTACGACCGTACCCTTTCCGATTTGATGGAAGTTCGTAAGATCATGCGTATAGGGAATAATCGCCACTTCAAACGTATTCCTCCCGGAATTACAGACTGTCAGGCTGACACCATTTACACAAACGGAACCTTTTTCAACGGTCATGTAGCCCTGACGTGCCATTTCCCTGTTCCATTCATATTCGAAAGAATAATACCAGCTACCGTCTGCTTCCCTCACATCCGTACATACGGCAGTTTGGTCTACATGCCCCTGCACGATATGTCCGTCGAGCCGGCCGTTCATCAGCATACTGCGTTCCAGATTCACCTTGTCGCCTGCTTTCAACAGGCCGAGGTTCGAGCGTTCAAGGGTTTCCCTTATGGCTGTCACCGTGTAGGTATCTTCCGTCATGCTTACTACCGTGAGGCATACTCCGTTGTGAGCAATACTCTGATCGATCTTCAGCTCATTCACAAACGAACATTTCACGGTCAGGTGGATATTTCCCTTATCCTGCTCAACTGCTACAACCGGAGCAGCTTCCTCTACAATTCCCGAAAACATGATCTTGTCGTATTATTAAATATTATTTCGCCTGTTCCAACTGCAATGTTTTGGTCGGAGCGTCGCACACTTCAGTCGGGCCGAAGTATTGGATAGGCCCCGGATAAACATAGCTTGTCGTCAATGCCCATTCGTCGCGCTGAGCGGCAAATGCCTTGAAGGGAGCGGCATCCAGTTTAACCAATGCTTTCTGGATAACCGGCTTCATTTCTCCGTGACGGCGTTCCATATTCATCATCATTGTCACGGGAATACCGCCTGCGATCCACTTGTCGGCAGAAGCCGTCGTGTTGCTGACGGAAGACATATAGCCTGTCTTTCCCGCCGCGATCAGGCAAGAGGCCGTATATCCCAGGGAATAGCAATAGTCGGCATCGTAGTTGGACGGAGCGGCGCAACGTCCTTCGTAGCCGAAGAAATGATGCAGGGCGGAGAACTTGCCGGTGTATTTTCCTTCTTTCTTCCATTCGGCCAACTTCTTTCCGACCATTTCGGAAAGCAGCTTTTCCGTTTCGATCAGAGAAACCTGAACGTTTCCGTGCGGGTCGCGATCCAACGTCAATTGACGGGCAACGCCTTCCGGCAGGCTGGCATAGAGTTCGGAGTTTTCTTTCGTCAATTTGCTGATCACGTAAGCGCGCTGTTCGCTTTTCTTGATCATCTTAAATTCGGCGTCGTGCTTGGCCAGATAGTCATTCAGCTCGGCGATCAGGCGTTTCATTGCCGGAATAAATTCCACAAGCCCTTCCGGGATCAGAACGGTTCCGAAGTTGTTTCCCTGTGCGGCGCGTTTGGCCACAACCGTAGCGACAGAGGTTACTATATCATCCAAAGATTGATTCTTGGCTTCCACTTCTTCCGAGATTATCGCCATATTGGGCTGCGTTTGCAAAGCGCATTCCAATGCGATATGGGAAGCCGAACGCCCCATGAGTTTGATAAAATGCCAGTATTTCTGTGCCGAGTTGCAATCTCTTTCTATGTTTCCGATCACTTCGGAATATACTTTACAGGCGGTGTCGAAGCCGAAAGAAGTTTCAATCTGTTCGTTCTTCAAATCGCCGTCGATCGTTTTCGGACAGCCGATCACCTGCACGCCGGCGTCAATCGCCTTGTAATATTCAGCCAGTACACAGGCATTGGTATTCGAGTCGTCGCCGCCGATAATAACAAGCGCCTTGATGTCGAGTTCTTTCAATATTTCCAGACCTTTGTCGAACTGCGCCTTTTCTTCCAGCTTGGTGCGGCCTGAACCGATCATGTCGAAACCACCCGTATTGCGGTATTCATCAATAATGTCCGCCGTCAATTCCTTATATTTATGATCAACCAGACCACCGGGACCCAGGATGAAACCATACAGGCGGGATGCTTCATTTACGGCCTTAATACCGTCGAACAGACCCGCAATCACGTTGTGTCCGCCCGGAGCTTGTCCGCCGGAAAGAATCACGCCTACATTGATAGCCGGTTGCGCCTTTGCCGCATTGTTCTTTTCAAAGGTAACGATCGGCATCCCGTAAGTGTTCGGGAAAAGTTTCTTGATTTCTTCCCTGTCTGCCACCGATTGAGTATACTCGCCATCAACAGCTTTCACAGCGCCCTTCAACGCTGCCGGCACTTTCGGCTGATAAGCCGCTCTTGCAATTTGTAATGCACTTTTTGTCATTTTATTTTGAATTTGTCAGTTAGAATTACATCAAATCTGTAAAAACGGCACAAATATCGCGTTTTTTTCGTTTTTATCCAATTTTTCTACGGGGCTGACCAAGGCATACGCATTTACCTTAATCATTCCAACACAACACAGAGAACACGGAGACACGGACTTGAAAGTACACAGAGGTGTGCTATGGCGCTCGAAACTCCGTGTTCTCCGGTTTCAACATGCTCTCTGTGACTCTGTGTTTAATATCCGACAGATAACATTTTTTAATAAATAAAGCGTTCTAATCACCTCCTTGTAACTCCTGCTTTTTTGACCCCAAAATACAGCTTTATTTACGCCAGCGAGGAGAAAATTTTCAAATAAACGAACGCAGAAGAGTATAAACAGATCGTAATGCGATCAATTACAGCGCTTTAATGTCTAAATTTAGGTTCGGGATTTTCTGCATTTTTAGAGAGAAAATGTTAAACAAACGTTAAAATAATGGTATGTATAGCTATTTTTTAAAAATACGGTAGTTTTTAGATTTTCTTGGGGTAGTATTTTGCCGTATTATTGGTAGTATTTCGCATTTATATATATAGTATTCGTCCGTACTATATATAGAAACACTTTTTAACACAGATTCGCCGGAAGCAAAAAATACCACTTTTTCGGAGAATTTTCGGCCGTTTTCCCCGATTTTGTGTAAAAATATGTTCAATGCGTTTACATATTTTCATACTTTTTTTCCCGAAAATCCCATTTTTTGTTCAGAAAAAAAGGCCGAAAAACGCCCTTTCCACCCCAAAAAGAGATGGGAAAGGAGTTTTTTTCTCCAAAAAAGGCAGGAAAATAGCAAACGGAATGCAAATCGATTTATGGATTTTTAATAATTATAGTGTTAAAAAAAGTCATCAGAGTAGTCAGAGTAGTCAGAGTAGGGGCGACCCTTGCGGTCGTCCCTTCGTCAGAGTAGTCAGAGTAGTTGGGTAGCGAGCGCAGCGAGTGGCCGCAGGCCTGTCTTTTGCCGTCCGGCTTCAGCCGACGGTTAGAAAGAAGGAGGCGAAAGCCTCTTCCGCTGTGGGTTTCACCCCCTTTTATCTTTATAATCATCGTGGCAGCAATGCCCAAAGGGCATAATCTTCATAACCGCGGGCGAGCGAAGCGTTGCCTGCGGTGGTACGAAGTACAAAACCGGGCAGAACAAAATAGAATAAAAGTTCTGCCATGATGCTTTTGCCGGGGTTGAAACCCACAGAGGAAAACGCTTCGCCTCTGTTTTGCCAACCGTCGGCTGAAGCCGGACGGCAAAAGACAGGCCTGCGGCCACTCGCTGCGCTCGCTTCATTGAAGATGTGGATAGAGAGTAGTATCCAAGGAAGAGAGCTCGCGAAAGTGCCTTTCGCTTGGTTAAGTATGAATAATGTAGGGCAGAAAGCTCTCTTGAAAATATCCACCTCAAAATTTCACCGAATGCAGACATTTTGCTAACTTTGTGGGTAGATTAAAATGTATGACACTCAGTTGGCGCGAAATACGGGAACGGGCAATCGCCTTTTCCAAAGAATGGGAGGACACCAGCAACGAGGATGCTGATGCCAAATCCTTTTTGGATGCGTTCTTCAGCGTTTTCGGGGTTAGCCGCAAGCGTGTGGCCTCATTCGAGTCGCGCGTCAAAAAACTCGACAACAAGGACGGCTATATCGACCTGTTGTGGAAAGGGACTATTTTGGTCGAGATGAAAAGCCGTGGCAAAAATCTTGACAAAGCGTACACCCAAGCCAAAGATTATTTCCCCGGTCTGAAAGATCACGAATTGCCGAAATACATCCTTGTCAGCGACTTCCTCAATTTCAGGCTCTATGATTTGGAGAGTGGTGAAGTCGGGACGTTCACGCTCGGCGAATTATATAAGAATATCCGTTTATTCGGCTTCATCGCCGGTTATGGCAACAACGTCGAATACAAGGAGCAAGACCCCGTAAATATCCAAGCCGCCGAGTTGATGGGGTCGCTCCACGACCGTTTGAAAAGTGTTGGCTATGAGGGACACGCTCTCGAAGTCTATCTTGTGCGACTACTATTTTGTCTGTTCGCCGATGACACTACCATTTTCAACAAGAATATATTTTACGATTATCTGTCGCGCCACACATCGGAGGATAGCAACAATCTGGCATCCGTGCTGAACGAGATTTTCGAGACGCTGAACACTCCCGAAGACAGGCGGTTGAAAAGCTTACCAGAAGATCTGGCGGCATTCCCGTATGTGAATGGTCGGTTGTTTGAGGAACGGTTGCCGCTTGCCCACTTCGATAACCGAATGAGAGACATCCTGTTGGCTTGCTGTACGTTGAATTGGGGGAAAATCTCTCCGGCAATTTTCGGCAGTATGTTTCAAAGCGTGATGAACCCTGTTGAGCGACGCAATCTCGGAGCGCATTACACCAGTGAACGGAACATTCTGAAGCTCATCAAACCTTTGTTTCTTGACGAATTGTGGCGCGAGTTCGAGAAGTGCAGGCATAGCGAAAACTTATTAAAAAAGTTTCACGCGAAAATATCGTCGCTCCGATTTCTTGACCCTGCATGCGGATGCGGCAACTTCCTTGTCGTCACTTACAGAGAATTGCGGTCGTTGGAATTGGAGGTGCTGAAAGTCATTCGCAAAGTGAGCGGATTTGAGAATCAGCGCGTAACCAATATCGAACAGACCGTACTGTGCAGCGTCGATCAATTCTTCGGCATTGAGTATGAGGAGTTCCCGGCGCAGATTGCGCAGGTGGCACTTTGGCTGATGGATCACCAGATGAATATGCTCGTCTCGGAAGCTTTCGGCGAATACTTCGTGCGCCTACCATTGCGAAAGTCGGCAACCATCGTTCACGGCGACGCACTCGAAATCGCTTGGGAGGATGTTGTTCCATGCGAACAACTTTCGTACATTCTCGGCAATCCGCCGTTTATTGGGTCGAAGATGATGACGCAATTCCAACGCGATCACGTTGTTCGTGAATTCGATATTGTGAAAGGCTCCGGCGTGATGGATTATGTGTCAGCATGGTATGTCAGAGCGGCGAAATATATTATGGGAACGAATATCAAAGTCGCATTTGTTTCCACCAACTCCATTGTGCAGGGTGAACAAGTCGGCATCTTATGGAGATTGCTTCTTAACAAGTATGGGGTTAAAATTCATTTTGCCCACCGTATGTTCAAATGGAGTAACGAGGCACGAGGCAAGGCGGCGGTATATTGCGTGATTATTGGTTTTGCCGCATTCGATACCGCTGACAAACGGATTTTCGAGTATGAGGACATCAAGGGTGAAGCTAACGAAATCCGAGCAAAGAACATCAACCCCTATCTCGTTGATGCGCCTGATGTGATAATTCAAAGTCGGTCAAACCCGTTGTGCAATGTTCCGAAGATGAATTTCGGAAATATGCCACTGGATGGTGGACACTTATTGTTGTCTGATGATAAGAAAAAGGAGTTGCTTGGCAAAGAGCCGTTGGCTGAAGAATTTATGAAGCCGCTCATAAGTGCACGCGAATTTCTCAACAACGAAAAACGTTGGTGCTTGTGGCTCGTCAATGCTACACCAGCCAAACTTCGGCAACTACCTGAAGTTATGAAATGTGTTGCCTGTGTAAAAGAGTTCCGACTTGCGAGCAAAGCACCATCGACACAGAAGTTTGCCAGTACCCCGACACTATTTCGTGATAGAAATCAGCCAGAAACATATATCCTCGTTCCAAGACATTCATCCGAAAGAAGAAAGTATATTCCCATCGGTTTTTTCGACAGAAACAACATAGCTGCTGATAGCTGCATGATCATTCCTGATGGAACTCTTTATCATTTTGGGATTCTGATGTCTCTGATGCATATGACTTGGATAAAGTATGTTTGCGGACGATTGAAAAGTGATTACAGATACTCCAAAGACATAGTTTACAACAATTTCCCGTGGCCGGAAAGCTCCTCAGACAAGCAAATTGGAGCGATAGAAGCGGCGGCGCAAAAAGTGTTGGATGCAAGAACAAAATTCCTCGACAGTTCGCTTGCAGACCTGTATGACCCGCTCGCGATGCCGCCCGTACTGGTTAAGGCCCACGCCGAACTCGACCGAGCCGTCGATGCCGCCTACCGCCCGACATCATTCCCATCCGAAGGCTCCCGAATGGAATTTCTATTCGCCCTGTATGAAAAATACAACGCAGAATTATTCACTGTTGGCAAGAATAAAAGTAGAAAAAATAGCAGGTATGGCAACCACCAATAAAACACTATTAGAGCTATTACGAAAAAGGTACAACGAAGGGGAAATGTCCGCCTTAGTTGGTGCGGGTTTTTCAAAAAATGTTTCCGAAGAGGACTACCTTTCTTGGAAAGAGTTGCTGTCAGATATGATTAAGTATCTTTATGAACAGAGATAAACAAGGTGTCGAAGCCGACAGCAACGCGAGACTTGCAGAAACTTGTTGGTTTGGGGGGCTCGAAATGACAGGTACTTCAGGTGAGAATATAGGGTACGTTTTTAGTGGGCTCATAGTGGGCTCATAGTGGGCTCACAAAAAATAAGGGCATTAACGAATTCGCAAATATTCACGGACTTTGGCTACTGGATTATAAAAAACAACTGTTATGAAACACAAGATCAATTCAATTTTCTTTTTCCTTTCCCTTTCTGCCATGCTGCTGTGTGGATGCAGCGGGAAGAAACAGGCTTTGGCTACGTTTACCAATCCGGTGATTTACGCCGATGTCCCCGATGTGGACGTTATTAGGGTAGGGGGCGATTTTTACATGGTAAGCACCACTATGCACTTGATGCCCGGTGTGCCTGTGATGAAATCGAAAGACTTGGTAAACTGGGAGATTATCAGTTACGTTGTTCCTGAAATAAAAGACAGTCCCGAATACGATCTCGAAGGCGGAAATGTATACGGAAAAGGACAGTGGGCAACTTCTCTCCGCTACAACAACGGGAAGTTTTATGTGCTGTTTGCAACCAACCGCCCCCGGAAGACCTATATTTACAGCACAGCCAATCCGGCCGGCAAATGGGACAAGGTGATGGATTTGGACGCGCTCTTTCACGATACATCCCTGTTCTTCGACGACGACGGTAAAATCTATATTGCGGGCGGCAACGGTACTATCCGCCTGCGGGAGATGAAAAGCGATCTGTCGGGCGTAAACGAAGAAGGGATTGATGTGGAAGTGATCAAAGGCGCCGAGCGCAATCTGAAAGGCCTGCTGGAAGGTACGCACCTTTGCAAATACAATGGTAAATATTACATGTTCCTGATCTGGTGGCCACCGGGAGGTATTCGCACGCAATTGGCATTCCGTTCCGACAGGATCGAAGGCCCTTATGAACACAAGGTTATTCTTTCCAATGATATGGATCGCAAGGGAGCGGGAGTAGCACAGGGTTGTATTATCGACACGGAAGACGGCAAATGGTACGGCTTCCTGTTTCAAGATCGCGGTGCGGTAGGGCGCGTACCGGTATTGATGCCCTGCCGCTGGGAAGACGGATGGCCGGTATTGGGAGATGCGGAAGGAAAAGTGCCGCTTGTGATGGATGTGCCGGTATCCGGAGGAAAAGCAAATCCATTGGTGATCAGTGATGATTTTGATTCCTCAACATTAGCACTCAACTGGCAGTGGAACCACAATCCCGACAATAACCTGTGGTCGCTGACCGAACGTGCGGGATATATGCGCCTGAAAACGGGCAAGGTGGTGCAGACTATTTTTGAGGCAAGGAATATGCTGTCGCAACGAACCGAAGGACCGGCTTGCAGCGGCGTGGTTTCGCTGGATGTATCCGACATGCGGGATGGAGATATTGCCGGATTAAGCGCTTATTGTTCCGAGCCGGGAATTATTTCGGTAAACATGGAAGGGGAAAAGAAATATCTTGTTATGACCGACCGCGATGTGGAAAAGGAAAGGGTGGAACTGACCGGAGAGATCGTTTATCTTCGCCTGGATTGCGACTTCAACAACGGGACCGACAAGGCTAATTTCTATTATAGCCCGGATAATAAGGAATGGATCAAATTAGGAACCGAATTTCAGATGGTCTACAACCTGAAACATTTCATGGGAAACCGTTTCGGAATCTTCAATTATGCCACCAAGGCTCCCGGGGGGTATGTGGATATCGACTTTTTCAAATACGAAACCGTTTCCGAAAACTTTTAATATCTTTACGGCTTGATATATAACATCCATATTTTTACATATTTTATATCGAATGAAAATAATCAAACTGAAAGGACAGGACAAAGAACTCTATTCTCTGGTAGGCCCTCTTGTAATGAACAGTGAAGTGCAGACTTACAACCTGAATTATCCGTTCAAAACAGGCCCCGGATATATATGGTTCGTTGCCGTTGATAAGGAATCCGTCGTCGCGGGCTTTATGCCCGTGAAACCGGAAGGAAATAAAAGAGCGAAAATCAACAACTATTACGTGGCGGGCGACAACGAGGAAGTGTTTTCCGCCCTGCTGGAAGAAATCGTGTGCACCCTTTCCACAGATTATGAGATTGAATCGATTACCCAGTTGCGACATATTCCGGTTTTTGAAAAAGCCGGCTTTTACACGGCCTTATCCTGGAAGAAATATGTCAAAATGAGGATGTCCGAAAAGAAGAAGGAAGAGGAAGGAGCGGATGAAAAGGAATGTATATGAACTGACCTTAGAGCGGATCGAACTGCTTTTTAATGAATTTGACAATATATATGTGTCTTTTTCCGGAGGAAAGGATAGCGGCGTTATGCTTAATCTTTGCATAGAATATATAAGAAAGCACAAGCTGAAAAGAAAGATCGGTGTTTTCTGCATGGACTATGAGATTCAGTACAACGAAACGGTAGATTATATCGACAGGACACTGAAGGCCAATGCGGATATACTGGAAGTCTATCGTGTATGTATTCCCTTTAAGGTAGTCACCTGCACATCCATGTTTCAGAGCTACTGGCGGCCGTGGGACGATGATTGCCGGGACTTCTGGGTAAGGCCGATGCCCGACGACTGCTTCCGTAAAGATGATTTCTCCTTTTACACGCCCGATATGTGGGACTCCGAATTCTATGTCCTTTTCTCCCAATGGCTCCACCTGCGAAAGAACGCAAAGAAAACATGCTGCCTTGTCGGCATACGCACACAAGAAAGCTCGCATCGTTGGAGAACGATACACAAGAAAGACAAATTCAATACGTATCGCGGCCTGAAATGGACAAGGATGATTTCCGAAAATATCTACAATGCTTATGTCATATACGACTGGCTGACTCCGGATATATGGGTGGCAAACGGACGTTTCGAGTGGGATTACAACCGGCTGTACGACCTGTATTATCAGGCGGGTGTACCGCTGGATAAGCAACGGGTAGCCAGTCCTTTCCTTTTGGCGGCACAGGAATCCCTCAGGCTCTACCGGGCTATCGACCCCGATATGTGGGGAAAGATGATCTGCCGTGCAAACGGCGTGAACTTCACTTCCATCTATGGCCATACAAACGCCGTGGCACAGCGAAGAGTGCTCTTGCCGGAAGGGTATACGTGGGAAACCTACATGCATTTTCTCCTGTCTACTTTGCCGGAAGATACGCGACTTAATTACTTGCAGAAGCTGTCGGTCAGCGTAAACTTCTGGCGCAAGCGCGGCGGTTGCCTGCCGGATGAAACGATTAAAAAACTGCAGGAGATCGGAATAGAGGTAGAAGTGGTGAAGCATACGAACTACAAAACGAACAAACTCCCCGTCAGGATGGAATATCAGGACGATATAGAAGTGGCCGGTTTCAAGGATCTTCCTACATTCAAGCGGATGTGTATCTGCATCTTGCGCAACGACCATCTGTGTCAGTATATGGGATTTGCAAAAACAAAAAAAGAACTCGACAACCGCAAAAGGATCATGGACTTTTATAAAAGTTTTATACATGAATAACGGACAAAAAGAATACACCAGCCCGGTTTATACGGTACGGGCGGTAGAGATAGAGAAAATACAGGCCAATGCGTACAATCCGAACGTGGTAGCCCCACCGGAAATGGAATTGCTTGAGTTGTCTATCTGGGAAGACGGCTACACGATGCCGTGCGTATGCTATTATCTTCCCGAAGAAGACAGGTATGAGCTTGTAGACGGCTTCCATCGTTATCTGGTAATGAAGACATCCAGCCGCATTTGCGAACGGGAAAAGGGTTTGCTGCCCGTTGCCATAATAGAAAAAGACCTTTCGAACCGTATGGCTTCTACGATCCGGCATAACCGGGCACGCGGCACCCATAACATAGAATTGATGACCAATATCGTTGCCGAACTGAAAAAAGCCGGCATGAGCGACGACTGGATCATGAAAAACATAGGGATGAGCAAGGACGAACTGCTCCGCTTCAAGCAAATATCGGGATTGGCGGCGCTGTTTGCCGATAAGAATTTTAGTGTACCCAAGAGGTAGGTATTAGTTGTTACTGTCCGCGCTCGCCGTTACTACTATATATTCCTTGCCCTGTGTTTTTAGAATCTTTTTGCCTTTCAAATCAAAACGATTAGCATGATAAAACAGATAGGATTTATTGAGTATTGAAATATAGCGACTTATTGTTTTGTCATCAATTCTGTCTTTGGTATGAAGAAAATAATCGGCAATGCTTTTGGACGAAACAGGAGTGCCAATAGCATCGGATAAAAACCGTAAAAGATTTTCAAACGCCACTTCGTTATAGCCTGCATTATTCATACTCATTGCAAGCCCGGAGGGCTGAATTTTCATAACCGCAGGCGAGCAAAGCGTTGCCTGCGGTAGTGTAAGGGAGGACACTGCTGCCCGAAGTGGCAGAACAAA
>JAITVG010000265.1 GCA_031285925.1 Tannerellaceae bacterium | reverse complement strand
TATAAAGTACGCATCCCGAATTCACCACATTGTTTCGACTTATATGAATTCAAAAAATATGAATATATTCGGAAATCAAATTTTTCAAAAACATAAGGAATACTTGGATGTGAAAGTGGAGCGTTTTTGCATTTTTTGAAAGTAGGCACTTCCGGCTACCGGCACGATAGCTGAAGGTGCGAAACATGTGAACCTCTTCCCGGTTTTTAACTTTTTTAATTTATTTGAATTATTTATCACTATTAATCGACTAAAATTTTAGAAGAAGAGGTTACTTCCTTACGGTTTCACCCCGATGTTGTAATTTTGTTTTTGATGAAAACTTAGAAACTGTTTTAAATTTATTCAGATTTCTTTTGAAAGTTTTTTTTGAGGATGTTTTTCTGTTTTTATGAGGAGCATAGTGGGCTATATGACGAATGAAAACAGGAAAAGAGGCCAAAAACAAACGCAAAAGAAACTGATATAAATAATTCAAATAAATTTAAAAACAGCTTCTTAAAATCACGGCAACATACATGTCGCGCTCGCTGACAAGGTGTTTCAAACTCTCCATCCGCTTTTCGGGAAGCGAAAACAAGCGTACCTTGTCATGAAAACGCAAAGCATAATCAGCGATCCTGCGTGCATATTGAAACACTTGTGTTTTCGACCGAAAACCCACGGATCAACTTTTCCGCGGATCTTACACAAAAATCCAGTTTCTCCTTACTGACATCAATACCTGTTACAAAATTTCTCATAACCAATCGTTAAAATGTGTTTCTATATATTCCGCCAACGGGTATTTCTAATATTTACGGTGCTTTTCGTGCAGGCGACTTTTTTATACCATGATGCGACTTTTCTATACCAATCAATATTACGCTTTATTTTTTTAATATTATATATCAATACAATGCAAGGCGACTTTTTTATACAATGAGGCGACTTTTTTGTACTTAATAAATAATACAATCTATAATTATTAATATGAAAATGCTATTTTTCCATTTTGCAGATTGATTTTTTTATATATTTGCCTCAAATTTCGCTTGTGTGTTTTTCCGGGCGAAGAGAAGAAAAAAAGAAATCGTTTGTGAATGAGAAATTAAATTTAGTGTGATGGACGTTCTTGTAAGGTCATTATTTTTTGGCGTAATGGTTTGTTTGGGTGTTTTCGCTACTTCGCGTAAAGAAGAAGCAATCACGGGAGGGCTGAACAAACCGACCCTGACCGCGAATGTGGCTTGGTTATCCATCGGGATAACCGGGCCGCACAGGGGCGTTTCCATGGCGCCGGTCACGGATGAAGACACTACGGTAAAAACATATATAAAGAGACACCAACCCTGATTATAGATAGATGATAGGCGCCGGGGGCACGAATTTATGTATATACTTGGTTTAATGCAAAACCGTTTAGCATTAGAAAAAGGGCCAAGCCCTAACCTGAAGTTTACGTGTTTGATTGTATTTCACCTCAAGTGCAGTGCTTCCGGCGCTTTATTTAAGAAAAAAAGCTCCACCAAGAGAGTGTGTCAAAACTCCCGAACCCCAATACGCTAAATATTGGTATATTAGCCACGATCGCGCAAAATGAACGTGAGCTAACGAGCGACGGGTTAAAACTTCTGCGATGACAACGAATGGTATTGTGATTTTCCTGATATTAACTTTATCTTTGCCCGAAAAATTTAAGGCAAATGATTATTTACAACATCACTTTTCATGTAGAGAACGAAGCGCTGACTAAATATCTGCGGTATCTGAAGACGACATATATCCCGAAAGCTACGAAAAGCGCTTTACTGTATGAACCCTGCCTGCGAAAAATACTGCATGACGTTCCGGCTGAGGGAACTAATCTGGCGGTTCAGTTTCGCGCCAAAGATGTGGATACGCTGAATTACTGGCTGGAAAAGGAAGGACGTTTTCTGCACGAAGACATTGCGGAACGCTTCGGCAGCAAGGTTGCAGGATTCTCTACCCTGATGGAAGAAATGGATTTGAACTGCGAAGAATAATGAAAGAGCGGATCATACTTGGAATCGACCCGGGCACTATCGTGATGGGGTATGGTATTTTGCGGGTAGAAGGAAACCGTCCGCGCATGGAAGCGATGGGTATCCTTCAATTAGACAAATATGAAGACCATTATTTGCGCTTGCGGAAGATATTCGAACGGGTTTTAAGTCTGATCGACGAATATCATCCGGATGAACTGGCTATTGAAGCACCGTTTTTCGGAAAGAATGTGCAGAGCATGTTGAAACTCGGACGTGCGCAGGGAGTAGCCATGGCAGCCGCGCTGGAAAGGGATATTCCCATATTTGAATATGCTCCGCTGAAAATAAAGATGGCGATTACGGGAAACGGCAATGCCGCCAAAGAGCAGGTGGCCGGAATGTTACAACGAATTTTGAATATTCCGCCCGCCTTCATGCTTCCGCAGTTGGACGCTACGGATGGATTGGCGGCCGCCGTTTGCCATTATCTGCAATCCAACAATCCGGTGTCTGAAAAAAAATACACCGGATGGAAGGATTACGTTGCCCGCAATCCGGGCAAGGTGAAGTGAGAATTAAAGTTCCCTTATCTTTATGTTGCGAAACCAGCAGTCGTAGCCGTGGTCTTGCAGGCCGATATAACCCTCTTTGGCCGGGCCGTTCTTGAATCCTTCCCAGTCTTTGAATTTACTTTTACCGATCATTTCATACCACTGCGGAGTCCACAGTTCGTATTCTACTACCTTTACTCCATTCTGCGTGTGGGTTGCTTTTCCGTCTTTCACCCGGATCACGATCGTGTTCCATTCATCAGCCGGACGGGCATTTTGAGGAAGCGCCGGAAGAATATCGTATAATGAACCGGACAGGTGGTTGGTCAACTTGTTGTCGCCCGCATACCAGTTGTCCAATACCTGCACTTCGGGAGCTGCAAAGTAGATAGGTTTTTCCGGATATTCCACCACGTAGTAGAAGATACCCGAATTACCTCCTTTCTGGATTTTCCAGTCGATGGAAATTTCAAAATCACCATACTTTTTAGCGGCAAACAGGATATCTCCGTTTTGTCCGCTACCGGGACGTTGCTTGTTTCCTGCTACTTTCATCGCGTTGTCGTCGATCGTCCAGTTAGCCGGCATACCTGTGTCGTTGCATTTACGCCAACCGTCGAAGTTCTTACCGTCAAAAAGAAGTACCCAACCTTCTTTCTTTTCCTGATCGGTTAATACATTACTTGTCTGCGCCGATAAACCGGAGAAAGACACCATCACAAACAGAAGCACAAAAAATAATACTAATCTTTTCATGGATTCATTTTTTTAATTAAACATATAAATTGCCGTGAAAGTAGTAATAAAATCCTTACTCAAAATTATTTAGATAGTTTTCCAAAGCCGTCTAAATGATTTTTAAAACCATTTAGAGGATTTTAGTAAAGCATTTAGCCTGCATTATTCATACTAATATTCTTATAACCGAGCGAAAGGCATTTTCGCGAGGCTCTTAACTGACGGCCACTAACAAGCTACGCTCGCTGAAAGGACAAGAGTATGAATAGTGCAGGTTAGAAGCTGTTTTTCTTAGCACCTCAAAATAAGATTTAGCCCTTAAAGTAGTCAGAGTAGTTGGGAAATATTTCGCCGGTTCATATTGTATATGTACAAAAGTACTAACTTTGTCCGCATCAAATGAATTCGATCCGTTTTGTAAATACATTATAGAATATGACAATCTTACAACTTGAATATTTTCTTGCTGTCGTTAATCATGGCGGTTTTTCAGGTGCTGCCGAATATTGTTTCGCCACCCAGCCGGCACTCAGCCGGCAGATTTCCATGCTTGAAGAGGAGCTTGGAGCGTTATTGATCGACAGAACTAAAAGACCTATTGTGCTCACCGATGCGGGTGAACTGTTTATCGATGGCGCGAAACAGACGGTGGAGGTGTTTTATATGGCGAAAAACAGGATCAACGACCTCAAGGGGGATTTTCAAGGGAAACTGAAAGTAGGAATCATCCCCACCATATCCCCCTATCTGACGCCGGGATTTGTTGCACACTTCACCAAGCTGTGCCCAAACGTGAAACTCGACATTATAGAGATGTATACCGCCGATATTACCGACTCCCTGACCCGCGGACTGATAGATGTAGCCATACTGTCGGGCGGACAGTCGGAGTTCAGAATAAAAGAAACGGAACTTTTCAACGACAGGCTCTACCTGTATGTCGCGCGCGACAACGAACTCTACGGGCGCAAAAGTGTTGAGGTGAATGAAATAGATGTGAAGAAACTGCTGATCCTTTCAAAGGGAAACTGTCTGCGCAACCAAACCCTCAAGCTTTGTCAGGAGCGCAAAAAGATCGAACTGCAGTACGATTTCATCAGCTGTTCGCTCGAAACGCTGATGCACACAGCCGACAACATAGACGGAATGACAATCATACCGGGCATGTCGATCGGTTATATTCCCAAAGACAAATACGATCAGATTATTCCTTTCGAAAGCAAACGCGCGTTTCGCAAAATTACGATGGCCATCGGGCATACTTTCGTGCGGGAACCACTGATAGCGATGGTGGAAAAATCCGTCATGGATGTCCGGCAAGAACTGGATGTCGCCGAGTTTCTTATACATGAAAATATTTTCGTTTGATTGGAAACGCCGATATTTTATACACAAAAACCGATCTTTTCTATAATAATATATACTGAAATGTGATTTGTTGTTGGTTTGTATAAAATAATTAGTAATTTTGTGGGATAAGCGAGAATGAAAAAGATTTAACTGGTTACTCTATTTACTGATAATCACTGATGGAACGGGCAAAATCCATAAAAAGGATACTTATATCCGTATTGATAATACTACTTTCCGGTGTTATCTGTAAGACGTATGCCATAGCCCCCGTGGAAGGAACGCCGCAATCCGATTATATTTTGCTTGTCAATCCCGATGCCGAAACATGCGCATGGGGAGAGATGATCGTACCTGCCATAGCTAATAGCCTGAGGGAAAAATATCCCGAATACGAAGTGCGGGTGGAATATATGTACAGTTTGAGTATCCATTCGGAGGAAGGGCTTGAACAGTTCCGCAATGCCCTGTTCGAGAAATATCCGATTCCCCCCAAATACCTTATGCTTTTCGAATCGGACATGTATGCCATTCTGCACGAAGCGATCGATTCATCATGGGGGAAAGATATTCCCACCCTGCTGATTACAAGGGAAGCGTTTTTCGGCGACACCGGTTACTATATTGCCAAACAAGCCATTCCGGAAGAAGCAAAGACCTATTTTGAAACCATTGTTCCCACCCGCGAAAACCTGGTAGTGGTGCAAAATCCTTTTGACTTGTCCGGAACACTGAAGATCATGAAGAAGATGCTTCCGAAAATGGAGAAATTAGTCTTCCTGACAGACGGCCGCTACATCAGCACGGAAAACAGAAAGGCAATAGATAAGGAAGTGCGGGAAAACTATCCCGAATGGGGCGAAGTGGAACATCTGACGCAGGAAACTTATACCACAGACGAGGTTATTCATAAATTCATGGAAATGCCTTCCGAAGAAATAGGTATTCTTTATTTCACCTGGTTCAACAACGACCTGACGGCCGATAAGGATATTATTCTGCAAACGAATGCATACCGCATTTTCAGTTTATATGTGAACGGTCCGGTTTTCACCGTAAACGATGTGGGACTGAGGGAAAGCGGAATGTTGGGAGGAAGCTACACTCCTTTCCACGAAGTGTTGAATACCGCACTTAAAGCCACCGATGAAATGATTGCCGGAACAATTAAGGAACGCAACATCTATTGCCCGCCTCCGCAACCCGTATTCAATCATGTCGCTATGGAAAACCACGACATCCCGTTGGCGGCTATTCCGGCGGAATCCTACCTGTATAACCGCCCCCTGACATTTCTGGAAAAGAACAGAGATCATATACTCGGCCTTTCCATTACTCTGTTTCTGTGTATCCTGATTGCGCGGATATTCCTGCAGCTCAAAACACGCAAGATGCACGATAAGGAAATCAAGCTGCTGGAACGATATTCTAATTTGTTCAATCACATGCCGATCGCTTACCGGCAGGAGAAACTCCTGTTGCACGCAAACGGACAACCGTCGGACGTAATAATTACGGTAGTGAACCCGGAATACGAAAACCAATTGGTACTGCGTGATCATGATAAAGTAATCGGGAAACGGGGTTCGGTAGTTAATCCCGACATGTACCCGGATATACTCAGTCTTTACAGTACGTTGATTATGGATACAGGCAAAAAAATCAGCTTTGCCTACTACCACAAAGAAACCGACCGTTATTTCACCGTAATCAAGATGCATTCGGATACGCCCGGCTACATCGATTCTTTCTACGTGGATACCACCGAATTGCAAAGCACGCAACAGTTGCTGCAATCCGTCAATAAGAAGCTTGTAATGTCTATGGACGTTGCGAATATTACGTCGTGGAAGTGGGATATCACAAATAATCTCATCTTTTGCGATGTGAACAAACCGTTCGAACTGCAAACAAAGGAAATCCGGAACGGAGAGCAGATCAGTATTTCGGAAAATCAATATTTCAATCGCATATTTGCCGAAGACAAACATGTCGTGGATGAGGCTTTGCAGAAAATATTGGATGGCGAATCCGATACCGGCCGGTGTGAATTCCGTATTTATAAATCGAAGGCCAAACATTCTTTCGATTGGGTAGAGATAAGAGGTACGGTTGAAAAAAGAGATGGCGACGGCAAGCCCGTGGCTCTGATCGGCACTTCTCTCGTCATCACCGACAGGAAAAACATAGAGGACGAATTGATCGCGGCAAAAGAAAAAGCGGAAGAATCCAACCGCTTGAAGTCGGCTTTCCTTGCCAATATGAGCCATGAAATACGTACTCCTTTAAATGCAATCGTAGGATTTTCGAATATTCTGGCCGCTACGGAACAGGAAGAAGACAAACAGCAATATATCAATATTATCGAAAATAATAACAACCTGCTGTTGCAATTGGTCAGCGACATTCTCGACCTTTCGAAAATAGAAGCCGGTACCATGGATTTTAATTATTCGGATGTAGACTTGAACGTTGTGATGCTGGAACTGAAAGAATTAGCCCAAGACCGCGCGGCGAAAGGAGTGAATGTGATATTCGAGGAGATGCTGCCGGATTGTTTTATCCGCACGGAGAAAAACCGCGTAAATCAGGTGATGATGAATATGCTTACCAACGCAGTCAAGTTTACGGCACAGGGAAGCATACGCTTCGGCTATAAGGCAACAAAAGGCGGCAAACTCTATTTTTATGTAACCGACACGGGATGCGGCATATCGAAAGAACAGCAGAAGCAGATATTCGGACGCTTTGTCAAGCT
This sequence comes from Tannerellaceae bacterium, assembly GCA_031285925.1. Taxonomy (GTDB): domain Bacteria; phylum Bacteroidota; class Bacteroidia; order Bacteroidales; family Tannerellaceae; genus QVMG01. The sequence continues at coordinate 9,330 of JAITVG010000265.1, read as the reverse complement.
CAACCATTTCGCACAGGGAACAGGCCTTGGACTGGCGCTTTGCCAAATGATCGTCGATCGTTTGGATGGCGAAATAGGTGTCGATTCGGAAGAAGGAAAGGGAACGACATTCTGGTTTACTATCCCTTACGTACCGGTGAGTCCCGAATTATCGGTAGCCGACTCTTCCCCGGAGATAAAGAAGGACAAGATCAAAGTGCTTATTGCGGAAGACAATCTCAGCAATTACGAACTGTTTGAAGCCATTCTGCGGAACGATTACGACATCATCCATGCTTGGAACGGAAAGGAAGCCGTCAATTTGTTTAAGGAGCATGAGCCGCATATCGTTCTGATGGATATTAACATGCCCGAAATGAACGGCTACGAAGCCACAATGCAGTTGAGGCATATATCTCAGGATGTGCCGATCATAGCCGTTACGGCTTACGGATTCTCGACCGACGAGCGCCAAATCAGGAAAAACGGATTCAACGCTTATTCACCGAAGCCCTTGAATGCTCTGGCATTAAAGACGCAAATGGTTGAATTGCTACGCACTCCCAATGATGCGGTATAACTTACCGGACAAGTAATCTTTTCCCTCCTTCAGAATATTCGTTTCCTTTTTCTTGAATAAGTAAAGAAAAAGTACGACTTTTGCCGTTATGTTAAGTCAGCCTTTAGCAGAGCGAATGCGTCCGAAAACACTGGATGACTATATCGGACAAAAGCATTTGGTGGGAGAGGGGGCCGTGCTGCGGAAAATGATTGAATCCGGGCGTGTTCCTTCCTTTATATTATGGGGGCCGCCGGGTGTTGGGAAGACGACACTGGCGCAGATCATTTCAAACAAACTGGAAACCCCGTTTTATACACTAAGCGCTGTCAGTTCCGGTGTGAAAGATGTGCGGGAGGTGATTGAGAAAGCGAAGAACAACCGCTTTTTCAATACCGTATCGCCTATCCTTTTTATTGATGAAATACACCGTTTCAGCAAGTCGCAACAGGATTCGCTGTTGGGCGCCGTGGAAAGGGGGATCGTCACTTTGATAGGGGCGACAACGGAGAATCCTTCCTTTGAAGTGATCCGTCCGCTGTTGTCGCGTTCGCAGGTATATGTCCTTCAATCCTTGGGAAAGGACGACCTGCTGGAACTGCTCCACAAGGCCATAACGGAAGATGTTCTCCTGAAAGAGAAAGATATACGATTGACGGAAACCGACGCTCTTCTGCGTTATTCGGGAGGAGATGCCCGGAAGCTGTTGAATATTCTTGACCTGGTGGTTTCCGCCGAAGAAGAAAACACGGTAGAGATCACCAATAATAAGGTAGTGGAACGCCTTCAGGAGAATCCGGCAGCATACGATAAGGGCGGGGAGATGCACTACGATATTATCTCCGCTTTCATAAAATCCATACGGGGGAGCGACCCCAACGCAGCGATTTACTGGCTGGCGCGCATGATCGCGGGTGGAGAAGACCCGGAATTTATTGCCCGCCGCCTGCTGATCTCCGCCGCCGAAGATATAGGGCTGGCCAATCCCAATGCCCTGTTGCTGGCAAATGCCTGTTTCGACGCTTTGCGAAAAATAGGATGGCCGGAAGGACGGATCATATTGGCGGAAACAACCGTTTATCTGGCCACAAGCCCCAAGAGTAATTCGGCTTACTTGGCGATCGACGAGGCGATTGCTTATGTCAATGAAACGGGCAATCTTCCGGTTCCCTTACATTTGCGGAACGCTCCGACAAAACTGATGAAGGAACTGGATTACGGAAAAGAGTATAAATACGCCCACAGTTACGAAGGTAATTTCGTGAAGCAGGATTATACGCCTCCGGAAGTAAAGGGGATGCAATTCTGGAAAGGACAGAACAATCCGGCAGAGCAAAAACTTGTCGAGCATATAAAGAAATTATGGAATACTTAAATAAATTAATTTAAAGCACATTTCTCATGAAGAAGCACAATTTCAACGCAGGACCATGCGTTTTGCCGCAATCGGCAATCGAGTCTACCATTGCCGCTATCCGGGATTTTGACGGAACAGGTATCGGAGTTCTGGAAATCTCTCACCGCACACCCGGATGGGAACGGATCATGGCGGAAACGGAACAGTTGTGGAAAGAATTACTGCACATTCCGGAAGGTTATAAAGTACTTTTCCTCGGCGGAGGAGCGAGCACGCAGTTTTGCTACGTACCGTTCAACCTGATGAATAAAAAGGCGGCTTACCTGCAAACCGGCGTATGGGCGAAAAAGGCGGCGAAGGAAGCCAAACTGTTCGGAGAAGTAGAAATTGTAGCCTCTTCCGAAGATGCCAACTACACTTACATACCCAAAGATTATACGATCCCGGCGGATGCCGACTATTTCCATATCACGACGAACAATACCATTTATGGAACTGAAATCCATGGAGATATGGATTGCCCGGTTCATTTGATCGCCGATATGTCGTCCGATATATTGAGCCGTCCGGTCGATGTAAGCAAATACGCCCTGATTTATGGCGGAGCGCAAAAGAATGTAGGGCCTGCGGGGGTTACATTCGTGATCGTCCGCGAAGATATTTTAGGAAAAGTGAGCCGCGCGATCCCGACGATGATCGATTATCGCACGCACGTCAAGGAAAGTTCCATGTTCAATACCCCTCCCGTTCTTTCCATATTCACAATGCACGAAACATTGAAATGGGTGAAAGAACTGGGAGGCCTTGAAGCGATGTATAAACTCAACAGGGAAAAGGCCGGATTGCTTTATGATGAAATCGACCGCAACGCCATGTTTGTCGGTACGGCGAAAAAGGAAGACCGTTCTTTGATGAATATCTGCTTCGTAATGGCCGAAGGCTACAAGGACAGGGAAGCGGACTTTATGGCTTTTGCCAAAGAAAAAGGTATGGTGGGGATAAAGGGACACCGTTCGGTCGGCGGTTTTCGCGCTTCTACCTACAACGCATGTCCGTTAGACAGCGTGAAGGCTTTGGTTGAATGTATGCAGGAATTTGAAAAAGCAAATAAATAAGATGAAGGTACTTGTAGCAACCGATAAACCATTTGCCAAAGCGGCAGTGGACGGAATACGGAAAGTGATTGAAGACGCCGGTTTTGAATTGGCGCTTCTGGAAAAATATACGGAAAAGGCGCAGTTGCTTGATGCCGTAAAAGATGCAAACGCGATTATTATCCGCAGCGATATTATCGACACGGAAGTATTGGCCGCTGCGAAGGAATTGAAAATAGTGGTACGCGCGGGCGCCGGTTACGACAATGTAGACCTGGATGCTGCTACCGCAAACCGTGTGGTAGTGATGAATACGCCGGGACAAAACGCCAATGCTGTGGCCGAACTTGTATTGGGTTTGTTGGTTTACGGCGTGCGGAATTTCTATAACGGTACTTCCGGTACGGAATTGAAAGGCAGGAAACTTGGAATTTTAGCCTATGGTAATGTAGGGCGTAATGTAGCCCGGATCGCAAAAGGATTTGGAATGGATGTCTGCGCCTACGATGCCTATTGCCCGGCAGATGTGATAGAAAAGGACGGTGTAAAGGCAGTGGCTTCTACCGCGGATCTGTTCAGGGAATGTCAAATCGTATCTTTGCATATTCCCGCTACTGCGGAAACAAAGGGTTCTATCAATTTTGAATTGATGAATTCGATGCCCAAGGGAGCGATCGTAGTAAACACGGCGCGCAAGGAAGTGATCGATGAAGCAGGACTGATCAAGATGTTTGAAGAACGCCCGGACTTTAAATATCTGTCCGACATCAAACCGGGCATTGATGCCGAATTGAATGAAAAACACCCCGATCACTACTTCGCAACTCCCAAAAAGATGGGCGCTCAAACCGCAGAAGCCAATATCAATGCCGGTATTGCTGCCGCAGAACAGATTGTGGACTTCATTAAAAACGGAAATGAGCGCTTTCGCGTGAATAAATAAGGCAAGGGTTTCGATTAAATTACTAAAAACAGGACAGAGATGAAAATAAAACCTTTTAAAGGTGTACGGCCGCCAAAGGATATGGTTGAAGAAATAGCGTCAAGGCCTTACGATGTGTTGAATTCGGAAGAAGCTCGTGCTGAAGCCGCAGGGAATGAAAAATCACTGTATCATATCATTAAACCGGAGATTGACTTTCCCGAAGGTACGGATGAACATGATCCGGCTGTATACCGGAAAGCTGCCGCTAACTTTAAGATGTTTCAGGAAAAAGGCTGGCTGATTCAGGACAGGCAGGAACACTATTATGTCTACGCACAGACAATGAACGGGCGCACGCAGTACGGATTAGTAGTCTGCGCCTGTGTGGAAGACTATATGGACGGTAAGATAAAAAAGCATGAACTTACGCGCCGCGACAAGGAAGAAGACCGCATGAAACATGTGCGCGTGAACGATGCCAATATCGAACCTGTTTTCTTTGCCTATCCCGATAACGCGGAACTGGACGCACTCGTAATGAAATATACAGCTCGCGAACCGGAATATGATTTTGTCGCCAAATTGGATAGCTTCGGCCATACATTCTGGATCATTGATGATGAAAAAGACATGGAGCGGATCACCGGATTATTCGAACAGATGCCTGCGCTCTATATCGCCGACGGTCATCACCGTTCCGCCGCCGCCGCACTGGTAGGCAACGAAAAAGCCGGACAGAATCCGAATCACAGGGGAGATGAGGAATACAACTATTTCATGGCCGTCTGTTTTCCTGCCAATCAATTAACGATTATCGACTATAACCGGGTAGTAAAAGATCTGAACGGCCTGGTGGAAGATGAATTTCTTTCCAAACTGGAAAAGTATTTCTTTGTGGAAAAAAAAGGGAATGAGATATACAAGCCGAAAGCGTTGCATAACTTTTCCCTGTATCTGGGACGAAAATGGTATTCCCTGACCGCCCGGCCGGGTACTTACGACGACAGCGACCCGATAGGCGTACTTGACGTAACGATCTCGTCCAACCTGATCCTGGATGAAATTCTTGGAATCAAAGACCTGCGTTCGGACAAGCGGATCGATTTCGTCGGCGGAATCCGCGGACTGGGCGAACTGAAAAGCCGTGTAGACAGTGGGGAAATGAAAGTAGCGCTGGCATTATATCCGGTGACGATGAAACAGTTGATGGATATTGCCGATACGGGAAACATCATGCCTCCCAAAACAACCTGGTTTGAACCCAAATTGCGATCGGGATTGGTGATTCATAAACTGTCGCAGTAAATTATTTTTGGGGAAAATCTTAACTATGGAGAATAATTTTATTTGTCAGATCGGCCTTACCATGATCAATGGTATAGGCGATGTTCTTGCCCGCCACCTGCTGGAAGCGCTCGGTAGTGCGGAAGCTATTTTTTCCGCTTCCCCGCGGTTGCTGGAAAAAATTCCCGGAATAGGAGGGAAGCATATCGCGGAGATCCGGCGCCCGGAAGTACTTCGCCTGGCCGAAAAGGAAGCAGCTTTTACGGAAAAGCACAGGATAAAGACTTTTTTTATTACGGAACCGGATTATCCGGCACGGTTAAGGGAATGCCAGGACGCGCCTGTCATGATTTACTTTAAAGGAAATGCGGATTTGAACGCGTCGCGTATGATCAGTATTGTCGGTACACGGAAATCTACTCCGTACGGGCGGGCTTTGACGGAAACCTTAATCCATGACCTGTCGGCGATATATCCGGATTTGCTGATCATAAGCGGGCTGGCTTACGGTGTGGATATACAGGCGCATCGGTCGGCACTGGAAGCGAATCTTCCGACTGTAGCCGTACTGGCTCACGGACTGGACATTATATATCCTTCCACACATCGAGATACGGCAAAGAGTATGCTCGACAGGGGAGGCCTGCTAACCGACTATCCGAGCGGAATCAACCCCGACCGGCAAAACTTTGTCCGGCGCAACCGGATTGTTGCCGGACTGTCGGAAGCAACGGTCGTAATCGAGTCGGCCGCAAAAGGCGGATCATTGATAACGGCGGACATCGCTTTTTCCTACGGACGGGATGTCCTTACTTTTCCGGGACGTACAACGGACGAACAGTCCAAAGGCTGTAATGCCCTGATCCGGCAAAACAAGGCCGCTTTGATTACGTCGGCAGAAGACCTGATCAATGCATTGTGCTGGGAAAATCCCAAACAACCCAAAAAGGCACCGGTGCAAATTCCCATCTCTTTCCCGGAAGACAGTGTGTATCAAAAGGTTGTTTCCCATTTTCAGGGGGAGAAGGAACTCCATATTAATGAATTGGCAAGACTGGCGGAAATACCTGTTTATGAATTGTCTTCCATTCTGTTCGACCTGGAGATGGAAGGCGTATTGAAAATACTCCCCGGCGGAATGTATAAATTAGCATGTAGCTGACAATTGAATAGATTAAACACAGAGGCACGGAAACACGGATTTTTTTTTTATTGTGTTAGAAACAGTTTCTAAACTGCGATACAAGTTGTTTCCTGTGAAAACCCTGCCGGATCAATTGGATAATATATATGTATCGTATCACGCTCCGGTGACGGCAAAGACAGTTATTCCGTAATCTTCCCAAACTCTTTCCATCCGGCAGCAGCCTGATAAATTGCTTTTGTTCCGGCAGGTACATGCAGCGTAGCCTGTCTTGCTTTTGAATCCCAATCATAGGCGACAGGTATGATCCAGCCAACCGTTACATCCTTCAGCACGTTACAGTTATTAAAAGCTCCCATACCAATCGCTGTTACCGAATTGGGTATCGCAATGGAAGACAAATCGCGGCAATTAGAAAATGCATATCCGCCAATCGCAGTTACCGAATTGGGTATAGTAATGGAAGATAAACTGCTGCAATCCCAAAAAGCAAAACCGCCAATCGCAGTTACTGAGTTGGGAATCGTTACGGAAGGTAAACTGCTGCAAGCCCAAAAAGCTCCATTCCCTATCGTTGTTACCGAATTCCCTATCGCTACGGAAGATAAATTGCTGCAACCAAAAAAGGCTCTGTCATCAATCACCGTTACCGAATTGGGAATCACTACGGAAGACAAACTACCGCACTCATAAAAAGCACTTTCGCAAATCGCTGTTACTCCCTCTTCCATGTTTATGGAGAGAATCATGGAACGAACAGTATACCAAGGTGGAGTCGTGCCGGTATAATTATAATCCGGCATCGCCTCCCCGCCGGCCTTTGCTGTTTTTATCGTCAAAACACCTTTATCTTGTTCAGCGTAGCGATCATGGTAGACGTTAAACTCCAAGTGTGCGTCAATCCCGGCTCCACAGGAATAACAGGTTCCGGAATAGGCTCTTCCATATTTTTTGAACACGATACCAAAACGGTTACCAACAGGGATAACGGCAAAATCTTTTTCATCATCGTAATTTGCGCTTCCCAGTCCCAAGGAAGTTTACATAAAAAAGAAGGCGTGAGACTGTTAGGCAAATACCAAGTGTAGGTTCTGGACAGACCCTGTGTTGAATACAGACAAAACAGTTCACGCCTTTGGCTGTATAGCAACACAATTGTGCTGTATGTACAAACCAAAGGAGAACGTTCTGCATATTTCCTCAACACAGTTTGAATTGTCCAGATTCACACTTGAGAAAAGCTACTAAACGCTTCCTATATCATTATGTCGTCCTAATGGACAGACAAATATACGAAAATATATTTTATGTTACCCGTTGCGGAATTAAGAAACTGTTTGAATTTTCCACAGAAAATTCAAACAGTTTCTTAGTCACCCCCTTTCTTCTTTGTCGCTTTTATCCGGCCGTTCTTTTTCAGCGCTTCGGAAATAATCCACTGAAGCTGTCCGTTTATGCTGCGGAACTCATCTGCCGCCCATTTCTCAATAGCTTCCATCGTTTCCGTATCGATCCGCAGCACAAAACTTTTGGTTGAAGGTTCCTTTTTATTCATATTTCTTCAACACGCAATCGCTGGTTACTGATACAATGTCCCTGCATTTACGACCGGATGGGCAGACTCGTCCGCACAAAGCACAACAAGCAGATTGCTTACCATAGCCGCTTTCTTTTCATCATCCAGTTCTACCACATTTTCCTCCGCGAGCTTGTGAAGTGCCATTTTAACCATCGACACGGCGCCTTCCACAATCTTTTCACGAGCTGTAATGATGGCCGATGCCTGCTGACGTCGAAGCATCACCGCGGCAATCTCGGGCGCATAAGCCAGATAATTGATCCGCGCCTCTACAACTTCCATGCCCGCCATAGCCAGACGCTCATTGAGTTTGCGCTCCAACTCGTCGTTTATTTCTTCTCCACCCGAACGCAGGGTCAATTCATCGGCAGCACATTCATTGTCGTCGTAGGCATATTGCCCGGCAACCTGACGAAGCGCGGCATCGCTTTGTATCTTCACAAAATTCTCAAAAGCATTCATACGTCCGGCCACCGACTGCCCGCCTACTGAAGATTGAGCGCTTGCGGCCATGGTTTGTGCATCAATTTCGAACATGGCCTTATAGGTGTCTTTCAGTTTCCATACAAGCACCAGGCCGATCAGTATGGGATTGCCTATTTTGTCGTTCACCTTGATCGGTTCCACGTCCAAGTTGCGCGCACGAAGCGACAGTTTCTTTTTGTTCATAAAAGGATTCACCCAAAAGAAACCGGTATTCTTAAACGTCCCCTTGTATTTTCCGAAAAACACCATCGCTAAGGCTTCGTTCGGTTCCACCGTCATAAATCCGGCAAGCATAATGCAAAATGCCAAAATGCCTGCAATCCCTAACACAATTCCCAATTCACCCAACACGCCGGTTGCACAGAATGAAGCAATAACCCCACCAAGCAACAGGAAAAGAAGGAAAAGCGCAGCAAATCCATTCATCTTAAATCCATTAAAACTAACTTCTTTTGTTTCCATAATTTATACTGTTTATGATATTAAAATAATATCACAAAGGTATTACTTATATCTAAACAAACAAGGAAAAGCGAAATATTAATTTGAGGCGCTAACTTGAATTTGTGACAGAGAGATGCCCGTCAAGTAATGGGATGTATTAGCTTGCATTATTCATACTACATTCTTGATCGATTGAAAGTTTTACTTTCGCGCTGGGGAGGGGTAAAAATTCAGGTAGTTTGGGGAAAGAAACAGACAGGAAAATAGGATAACATTTTTTAAGAAATAAAGCGTCCTAATAACCTTCTCGTTACTCCTGTTTTTTGACTCCAAAATAAAGCCAATATTTGCGTCGGCGAGGAAAAAAAATTCAAATAAACGACCGTAGAAGGTTCTGAATAGAGCATAACGCTATGTTATACAGTAGTTTAAAAGCTAAATTTAAGTTCGGAATTTTCCACATTTTAGAAAGAAAAATG
>JAITVG010000247.1 GCA_031285925.1 Tannerellaceae bacterium | reverse complement strand
ATGGCGGCAAAAGGAGAAGCTGTCAGAAGAACAGCAACTGCAATGAACAGTATTCGCCCTGCCGGTGAAGGAGGCAGCATTTGCCACAGGCGGACGAACACGTAATAATTACCGCCAAGCACGGCGGAAAGCATTAACAAAACGGGGATCAATCTCATTCTTTTTCTCTTTCAGTCTATATAGCGCCAAAGATACGGAAAATCTCGGCGAAAAATTGAAAGATGTCTGAACCGGGATTCCTGTGATTCAACTCTGTGTCCCTGTGTCCTCCGCGTTGAATTGAAAGCAAAAGACAGGCCTGACGGCCACTCGCTACGCACGCTGAAAAAAAGAGTATGAATAGTGCAGGCTAAAATATAAAACATTGTTTCCCCAAAATGTTATTATACTTCGTCGGAAAAAAGCATTGTTTCCCTAAAATGTTATTATACTTCATCGGAATAAAAGATTGTTTCCCCGAAATGTTATTATACTTCATCGGAAGAAAACATTGTTTCCCTAAAATGTTATTATATTTCATCGGAATAAAAGATTGTTTCCACAAAATGTTATTATATTTTATCAAAACTTTTTCATAAATAATAAGAACTTTCTCCTTGCTTTTCTTCGGAGAAGTTCCTACCTTTGGCGGCGAAAAGCATTAAAACATACGACGATGAAACAGGGAGAACACGCGGTAATACCGTATCACGACGGAAGGATGCTTCGCAAAAGGGTGGAAGAATCTTATCTGAGGCCGGCGGACATTGCGCGAAGCATGAACACTACGCATTCCACGCTGCTGGGTTATTACGAAACGGAAAGCCTGCGCACGGAAACGATCCGGCGCGCTTCGCTGGCACTGAAGCGCAATCTTTTTTTCGATATGGGGATGCGGCTGCCCAAGGATCTGCCGTCGTCGCTCAACACCGAGCCGATGCGCCGCGTGGCCGAGCTTGAAGCCGAAAACGTACGCCTGCGCATTGAGAACGAAACGTACAGGGATTTGCTGAAACGATAACATCTTCTGTCATGAATGAAATGGAACAAAGCATTAAGCGGCTTCGGGAGATACTCGATCGGGCGAATTACGACTATTACGTCCTGTCGGCACCCACAATGTCGGATTGGGAGTTCGACGAGAGGATGAAAATCCTTCAGTCCCTGGAAGAGAAACACCCGGAGTATGCCGATCCCAACTCGCCTACGCGCCGCGTGGGGAGCGATCTGACGAAGGAGTTTGAGCAGGTGGCGCATATCTATCCGATGCTCTCTCTGGGCAATACGTATTCGGCGGAGGAAGTGCGCGACTTTTACGACAGGGTAAGCCGCGCGCTGAACGAGCCTTTCACGCTTGTAGCCGAACTGAAATACGACGGCACATCCATCTCCCTCATCTACGAACGGGGCAAACTTGCACGCGCCATAACCCGCGGCGACGGTACCCGCGGCGACGACGTGACGGCCAACGTCAGAACCATACGCTCCATCCCTCTTAAACTGCGGGGGAACAGCTTCCCCGAAATGTTTGAAATACGGGGCGAGGTGTTGCTCCCCTGGGCAGAGTTCGACCGGATCAACAGGGAAAGGGAGGAGCAGGAGGAAGCTCTTTTCGCCAATCCGCGCAATGCGGTGTCGGGCACGCTGAAGCAGCTGAATCCGCAGATCGTAGCCTCCCGCCGCCCGGATGCTTATTTTTATTCCCTGCTGGGAGAAGATCTTCCTTCGGAGGAACATTACAGGAACTTGGAAGCCGCTCGCGAATGGGGATTCAAAGTGCCCGACGTGATACGGAAATGCAGCTCGCCGGAGGATGTTTTGGATTATATAAATTATTGGGACGTACACCGCCACGAACTACCCGTAGCCACGGACGGCATCGTTCTGAAGGTCAATTCTCTGCGGCAGCAGCGCAATCTGGGCTTCACGGCGAAGAGTCCGCGCTGGGCAATCGCCTATAAGTTTCAGGCCGAACAGGCGGAAACGCGCCTCAACTCCGTTTCGTTTCAGGTGGGACGGACGGGCGCCGTTACGCCGGTGGCCAATTTGGAGCCGGTGCTGCTGGCAGGCACGACCGTGAAAAGGGCATCGCTCCACAATGCGGATATTATCCGGAAGCTCGACTTGCACTACGGCGACCTCGTGCAGGTGGAGAAGGGCGGAGAGATCATCCCGAAGATCGTCGGCGTGAATACGGAAGCCCGCTCGTTTATGCAGGGCGATGAAGTGCGCTTCGTTCATGCCTGTCCGGAATGCAATACGCCGCTCGTTCGCCCGGAGGGGGAAGCGGCTCATTATTGCCCGAACGAAACCGGCTGCCCGCCGCAGATCAAAGGCCGGATAGAACATTTCGTCACCCGCCGGGCAATGAATATCAATATCGGGCCGGAAACCGTAGAAGACCTCTACAATGCCGGACTGATCCGCAACGCGGCCGACCTGTATACGCTGCGCATCCAAGGCCTGCTGACGCTTGAACGCCAAGGCGAAAAGAGCGCGCGTAACCTGCTGGAAAGCCTGCGCAAATCCCGCGAGGTGCCTTTCGACAGGGTGTTGTATGCGCTGGGTATCCGCTTTGTCGGCGAAACGGTTGCCCGTAAGCTCGCCTCTGTCTTCGGGTCGATGGAGCGGTTGATGGGTGCGGACTATGATGCCCTGATCGGGGTGGATGAGATCGGCGAACGCATCGCCCGCAGTGTGCTGGATTATTTCGCCGACGGGAAGAACCGGGAAACCGTTCGCCGCCTGAGCGAAGAGGGATTGCAAATGTCCATGCCGGAAGACATGCTCGCCGGGCAGTCGGACACACTGAAAGGCCTTACCATTGTGATAAGCGGCACCTTCGCGAAACATTCGAGGGATGAATACAAGGCCATGATCGAACGCAACGGGGGCAAGAACAGCGGCTCCGTATCCGCCAAAACAGACTACATCCTCGCCGGCGAGAACATGGGTCCGGCCAAACTGGAAAAGGCGGCGAAGCTGGGGGTGAAGATCATAGATGAAGAGCAATTTCTAAGGATGATCGAATGAAAGCAAAGAAAAGGTTCACCGATTTCTTTATCAAACGGGCGGTCGGCAAGCTGGCAAAAGTATCCGGCAAGCGCAAGCGCTGTTTCCGTTCCCTGCAGGACGCGCGCGACATCGTTGTCTTCTACGAAGCCAAAGACAGCGAACAGGTGGAGCCCGGACTGAACGCCTTGCGGGCGCTCCAAAAGAACGTACACCCGTGCGTTTACTCCGCCGGGCAGGAGAATGCCCGGGGATTTCCCATTCCGGAGATCGCGAACAGGATCAACGCATTGCGGGCGGACATTCTGATCGATCTCACCGGCGGGGACTGCTATCCCATGAAATACCTCCTGTTGCAGCATCCTTCCCGCTTCAAGGCGGGGATAAAGACAGACGGAAAAGACCTGTACGACTTCTCCATCTCAGCAACCGGCCGGGAAGAGTTGCCCTACCTCTTTGAACAGATTATTTTCTATCTGCAAACCATCCGCTCGAAATAATATGATTAAACACAGAGGCACAGAGGACACAGAGGCTTTTATTGTTTTGATAATGGAGAAAATAAAAAACTCCGTGTGCTCTGTGCCTCTGTGTTTAATCTAAAATAATAACAATAATAATAATGATATGAGATTAAGTAACGTTTGGTTCACCGCCCTGTCGGAAGACGACCGGGGAAATATGGTAACCGTGTGTGGCCGCGACGAATTGGACGAGTTCGTCCGCTCGGGAAAGTTCAAGGAACGGGTAGAAATCACCTGGAAATACACCCCCGAAAGTAAAGGAATGCCCTCCGACCGGGAGGCGGAAGTGATGGAAAATGTGCAGGAAACGCTCCGCAAGGCGATGGAAAAGGACAAACTCGCGATCCTGACTGCCGTGTACACCGGCGGCGGCGAAAAAGTCTGGATTTACTACACCCGCACAGCCCGTGTCTTCGGCGAACGCCTGAACGACGCCTTGGTTCCCGGCTTCGAGATGCTTCCCATATCCATCTACACCGAACTTGATCCGGAGTGGGAAGAATATATCGACATGTACGGGATGAAAGAATGGGCGATAGATTATTGAAGGCGGCAGACGCACTGTATCCTTCAAAACTCCAACCTCAACTGTTCCGGCAGCAGCGTGAAGGTTTTGCGGTGGAAAGGCGTAATCCCCATACGGCGGATGGCTTCCCGGTGGGCGCGGGTCGGATAGCCTTTGTTCTTCGCCCATTCGTAGGCGGGATACTGTTCGGCAAGTTCATCCATGTAATCGTCGCGGTAAGTTTTGGCAAGCACGGAAGCGGCTGCGATGGAATAATACTTCCCGTCGCCCTTGACTACCGTGGTATGTTCGATGCCGGGATAAGGCGTAAAGCGGTTTCCGTCGATCAGTAAATGATCGGGGCGGATATTTAACCGGTCAATCGCACGGTGCATCGCCAGAAAGGAAGCCTTCAGGATATTAATTCGGTCGATCTCCTGCGGAGAAACGATTCCTACCGCCCAGGCCGACGCTTCCTGTTCGATAATCGGGCGGAGTTCATAGCGTTTTTTCTCACTCAACTGCTTGCTGTCGTTCAGATCGGGATGGGTAAAATCCGGAGGCAGAATCACCGCAGCCGCAAACACAGCCCCGGCAAGGCATCCTCTTCCCGCTTCGTCGCAGCCGGCTTCCCGGCGATTGGGATCTATGCAGGAGAGCAACATCCGGCTAAAACATTTTGCGTACACGTTCCACTCCCTCTACAAAAGCATCGATCTCCTCTTTCGTGTTATAAAAAGAAAAAGAAGCGCGGACAGCGCCTTCTATTCCGAGCAGCTGCATTAAGGGTTGGGCGCAATGATGCCCCGTGCGCACGGCAATCCCGAGGCGGTCGAGCAGCATCCCCATGTCGTAATGATGGATATTCCCCGCCAGAAAAGAGATCACACTGCTTTTGTGCGGCGCCCGGCCATAGATCCGTATCCCTTCTATCGACAGCATCTTCGCGGTAGCGTACGCCAGTAATTCATTCTCATACGCCTCGATGCGGCTTAATCCCAAGGCGGAAACATAATCCAGGGCGGTAGCCAGGGCGGCGCTCCCGATGTAGTCGGGCGTTCCGGCTTCAAACTTATAGGGCAATTCATTGAACACCGTTTTCTCGAAAGTCACCGTCGCAATCATTTCCCCTCCGCCCTGATAAGGAGGCAGGCGGTCGAGCCATTCTTCTTTCCCGTACAAAACACCTATCCCCGTCGGGCCGTAGATCTTGTGCGAGGAGAAAGTGTAAAAGTCGGCATCCAACTCCTGCATATCCACCTCGATATGAGGAACAGCCTGTGCGCCGTCTACCAAAACAGGCACTCCCTGCAAATGGGCGAATGCAATCATGTCCCGCACCGGATTAACCGTCCCCAATACATTCGACACGTGAACGACGGAAACCAGCCGGGTCTTTTCGGAAAAGAGTTGTTTGTACGCATCCATGTCCAACTCGCCGTTGTCGCGGAACGGAATAACCTTTAGTGCAATCCCCTTGCGGGCGGCCTGAATCTGCCAAGGCACGATGTTCGAATGGTGTTCCATAGCGGAAATAATCACCTCGTCGCCGGGGTTCATAAACTCATCCGCGAAAGAAGAAGCTACCAGATTGATGGATTCCGTAGTTCCCCGTGTAAAAACAATTTCATGGGAAGAACGCGCACCGATGAAACGTTGCACGGTTTTGCGTGCATCCTCGTGCGCTTCCGTTGCCGCCAGGCTCAGGAAATGAACGCCACGATGCACATTTGCGTTCACACTGTAATAACCGCTTTCGATCTTCTCCACCACCACGCGCGGCTTCTGCGTCGTCGCCGCATTATCCAGATAGATAAGCGGTTTGTCGTATATCTTTTGGCTTAAAATAGGAAAGTTTTTCCGTATATCCTGTACATCAAACATAATCGGCTTGCTTTTTAATAAGAAAGAAGGAGCAAAGGTATATATAATATATGTATCCCGCATTATCGGCAAAAGACAGCTAAATCTTATTTTGAAGTTTTTTTACCCTGTTTTTTGTATTTCAGAGCCTAAAAAAAGCGAAAAATGGGAAAAAGTGCAACTTTGGATGTTGAAAGACTGTTAAACAGCGTGAATCTGTTGTTTAACGCACATACCTCCGCTGTTAAACAGCGAGAGGTGTCGGAGTGCACACGGATCGCAGCCGCGTTAAACAACTTTTTCGGCTGTGTTTAACACGGAGGCCTTCTTGCCATGATCAATTATTAATTATCTGTTATCAATTCTCACTCCGGTGTTTTCTTTTTGAATAATCGGATAGGAGGCATATCATTTTTCATATCTTTGTTGGAAACAATGTTAAACACAGAGCCACAAAGAAATGTTGAAACCGGCGATCATACAAATTTACAGATTCTACCTTGAAGGCTTCAGGCGTATGACATGGGGTAGAACACTTTGGCTTATTATCCTTGTCAAACTGTTTATCATGTTCGCTGTTCTGAAAATCTTTTTCTTTCCCCGCTTCTTGGGGCGCTTCGATTCGCAGGGCGAAAAGCAGGAATATGTGTCGGGCGAGCTTATAGAAAGGGCTATCACTCCTTAAAATTATATATTATGATTGAAACGATTGACACTTCACTGATTGACTGGTCGAGGGCGCAGTTCGCGCTAACGGCGATGTACCACTGGTTGTTTGTACCACTGACGTTAGGGCTTGGGGTAATACAGGCTGTCATGGAAACGATCTACTACAAAACAGGGAATGAGTTCTGGAAAAGAACCGCCCGGTTTTGGATGAAACTATTCGGAATCAATTTTGCGATCGGAGTCGCTACGGGATTGATTCTGGAATTTGAATTCGGAACCAACTGGTCGAATTACAGTTGGTTCGTGGGAGATATATTCGGAGCGCCGCTTGCCATTGAAGGGATATTGGCGTTTTTTATGGAAGCCACCTTCATCGCGGTGATGTTCTTCGGATGGAACAAGGTGAGCAAAGGATTCCATCTGGCGTCTACCTGGCTGACTATTATCGGCGCTACCCTGTCGGCTTACTGGATACTTGTGGCCAACGCCTGGATGCAATATCCGGCCGGGATGGCATTTAATCCGGATACGGTGCGAAACGAGATGGTGGATTTCTGGGCGGTAGCCCTGTCGCCCGTTGCGATCAACAAGTTTTTCCACACTGTTCTGTCGGGTTGGGTGCTTGGCTCCGTATTTGTGTTGGGAGTAAGCAGTTGGTATCTGCTGAAAAAACGAGAAGTCGAATTTTCCCTGGCAAGTATTAAAACCGGCGCCATCTTCGGACTGATTGCTTCCGCTCTGATCGTTTGGACAGGCGACGGCTCCGCTTATCAGGTAGCACAAAAGCAACCCATGAAGCTGGCCGCGATGGAAGGACTTTACGAAGGAGGAAACGGGATAGGGCTTTCCGGTATAGGTTTGCTTAATCCGGGCAAGGCGACCTACAACGATCAGGCTGATCCTTTCCTCTTCAACATACAAATCCCCGGAATGCTTTCTTTCCTGGCAGAAAGAGATATGAATGCTTATGTCCCCGGCATCCGTAACCTGATAGAAGGAGGATATCCTACATCCGGCGGAACAGCCGCCCTTTCCGCCAATGAAAAGATTGCGCGGGGAAAGAAAGCGATAAAGGCGCTGTCGGACTACAAGACGGCAGTAAAGGCGAAAGACACGGAAGCGGCCAAACTCCACCGCGCCGCACTGGATGAAAACTTCGACTATTTCGGCTACGGATATATCCGGGACGTGTCGGAACTGATTCCCAACGTAGCCCTGACATTCTATTCTTTCCGCGTCATGGTCATACTCGGTGCTTATTTCATCCTGCTCTTCATCCTTGCTCTGTGGTTTGAGCATAAAGACAAGATCAAAGATATGCGTCGGCTCCAACGCGTTTGTTTGTGGAGCATACCTCTGGGATATATCGCCGGGCAAGCCGGATGGATCGTAGCCGAAGTGGGACGTCAGCCCTGGGCTATTCAGGATATTCTGCCGGCAGGTGCAGCCATTTCCAAGCTGGATACCTCGTCCGTGCAAATCACATTCTTCCTTTTCCTTATTCTCTTCACGCTTTTGCTGATTGCCGAGATCGGAATCATGCTCAAAGCGATAAAGAAAGGACCGGAGGAAATAACCGAAAACTAATAACTGAAAACTAATAACTGATAACTGATAACTTAAATAACATGGATACATATAATCTATTACAACATTACTGGTGGTTTCTGATTTCGCTGTTGGGCGGCTTGCTGGTGTTCCTTCTTTTCGTGCAGGGCGGACAATCTTTACTGTTCACTTTGGGCAAAACGGAAATACAGCAGAAAATGATGCTCAATTCCACCGGACGCAAGTGGGAATTTACTTTCACCACATTAGTTACTTTCGGAGGTGCATTCTTTGCTTCTTTCCCGCTATTTTATTCCACAAGCTTTGGCGGTGCCTACTGGGTATGGATATTGATCCTGCTGTGCTTCGTGATTCAGGCCGTTTCTTATGAATATCAGGCAAAGAAAGGAAATTTGCTGGGAAAGAAAACCTACCGGATATTTCTTTGGATAAACGGCGTATTGGGATCGATCCTTTTGGGTACGGCTGTCGGTACATTCTTTAGCGGAGCGGAGTTCATCGTCAATAAGGGACAAATCACGGAACTTGCCATGCCTGTCATTTCTGTCTGGGCAAATCCGTGGCACGGACTGGAAGCGGTGCTGGTGGTATGGAACGTCATCCTCGGCCTAGCCGTATTTTTCCTCGCACGGGTATTGGCTTTGCTTTATTTCATCAACAATATTGAAGACGCCGATCTGATCCCCCGTTGCCGGAAACGTCTGATTCCCGAAGCGGCTCTTTTCCTGCTGTTCTTTCTCACCTTCTTTGTTCATTTGCTGCTTGCCGATGGCTTTGCCGTAAATCCGGATACGGGCGAGGTGTTTATGCAACCGTATAAATATTTCAGCAATCTGATGCAGATGCCGGTTGTTTTGATAGTGTTGCTGATCGGTGTTTGCGGTGTGCTTTTCGGGATCGCCAAGTCCATACTTTCTTCGGGATGGAAGGCCGGCATCTGGTTTGCGGGAACGGGAACCGTTCTGACGGTCATGTCCCTCCTGCTTTGTGCCGGGTGGAATAATACGGCTTACTATCCTTCGGTGGCCGACCTCCAAAGTTCACTGACCATCGGAAACAGTTGCTCCAGTTTATTTACGCTGAAAACCATGAGTTATGTTTCCGTATTTATACCTTTTGTACTTGCCTACATTTTTTACGCATGGCGTTCGCTGGATTTAAGGAAGATCGACAGCAAGGAGATGGAAAAAAGTGATCAGGTTTATTGAGTATTGAAAAAAAACCTTATGTTTGCGGTAACATAGATATAAAACACCATGATCATGAAACGCATTCTTTTTTTTATTTTTTGTCTGTCCGCCACCTTGTTTGCGGGCAATGCACAGTCGAGCAAAGTAACCAGTATCCTGGAAATATTGGACACCGCCACAGGCCGGCGAACGGTTGTGAAAGAGTTTCCCTCCCGTATCGAAGCGCCCAACTGGACACCCGACGGGAAGTGGTTGGTGTACAACAGCGGAGGAAAGCTCTACAAACTTTCCCCCGAAAGGGCAGGCGAACCGGAAGAGATATACACCGGTTTTGCCACACGCTGCAACAACGACCATGTGATTTCTGCCGACGGCAAGCATATTGCCATCAGTCACGGAACGAAGGAAGACGGCCGCTCCCGCATCTATACGCTTCCTTTTGAAGGAGGAATCCCGACGCTTCTTACGCCGCTCGCGCCCTCTTACCTTCACGGCTGGACGCCGGATAAAAAGTATCTTGCCTATTGCGCCGACCGCAAGGGGAACTTCGATGTTTACATCATCCCGGCCGAAGGGGGAGAAGAAATCCGCCTGACTACCGCCGAAGGCCTCGACGACGGGCCGGAATATTCGCCTTGCGGGGATTACATCTGGTTTAATTCCGTCCGTTCGGGCTTGATGCAGGTGTGGCGCATGAAAGCCGACGGCAGCGAGCAGACACAAATGACGTTTGACGAAACGCGCAATTCCTGGTTTCCGCATATTTCGCCCGACGGGAAATCCATTGTCTATATCGCGTATAAGAAAGGTGATGTATCTCCCGGCGACCATCCGGCAAATAAAAATGTAGAGCTGTTGTTTATGTCGGCAGAGGGTGGAGAACCCAAGGTGATCGCAAGCCTCTTCGGCGGACAGGGAACGATCAATGTAAACTCCTGGGCACCGGACAGCAAACGGTTTGCTTTTGTCAGTTACCGGATAGATTGATATTCAACTAAAAAGATTAAACACAGAGGCACGGGGGAGAGGTCTAAAAAACTCCGTGCCTCTGTGTTTAATCTTTTTAGGGGTAGAGTATCGAAATTAGGGAGCAAGGCGCTACTTCCAGATCATCACTATGCCGCCTGCGCAAATGAGTAAAGCCCCGATAATGACTTTGGCAGTAAGCGGTTCTTTTAAAATAAAGAAAGAGAGCAGTATCACAAACACAACACTGAGTTTGTCAACAGGTGCAACACGGGAAACATCTCCCACTTGCAGGGCTTTGAAATAAAACAGCCACGACAATCCTGTTGCCGCGCCCGAAAGAACTAAAAAAATCCAGTTGGAACGGGAAAGTTCTCTGATTCCTGTAATTTTATCTCCGAAAATTACAATTCCCCATGTTATCAGTAAAATGATGACTGTGCGTATGGCTGTCGCCAAATCGGAATTGACGTTTTTAATGCCCATTTTGGCGAAAATTGCAGTTAAGGCTGCAAATATTGCCGATAAAATTGCGTAATATTTCCACATAATGTTTCCTTATTCTCCCGACATAGCGCAGGTGCCGTTGAAGCGCGCGTTGGGTTCTATCTCGATGGTTTGGGTTTGGATATCTCCTTTGACAACGGCAGAGGTTTTTAATACAAGTTTGGCTTTTACAAGGATAGTGCCGTCGATCTCTCCCATGATTTCAGCGTTTTCGGCAATCACTTTACCGCTCACTTTCCCTTTCGGGCCGAGCACCAATTTGCCGCTGCAAGTAACGTTTCCTTCTATCTGTCCGTCCAGTCTGAAATCATTCTCGGTCAGGATATCGCCTTTGACCGTAGTGCTCGACGCCAGCGTATTATGTAATCCGCCCGCCGATATTTCTTCTTTCTGCTTTAGTGCCATCTCCAAAATTGTTTAGTTTCCACAAATATAGATCATATTTTGCAGAAAAATTTAATTTGTATACATTTATGCGATGATTTGAACTATGTAACAGATATATATAATATGGAATCGAAGATCGAGTTGCGTCAAATGAAATTCTATGCCTTTCATGGGGTAGGGGAGCAAGAAAGGATTGTGGGAAATAATTTTACGGTAGATGTGTTGCTTGCTACTTCTCTGGAGCAGGCAGTGCGGAGCGACAATCTTGCCGATACGGTTGATTACGCGGAGGTATATTCCGTGGTCAGGCAGGAAATGAATGTGCCTTCACGTTTGCTGGAGCATGTTGGCGGAAGGATATTATCGGCCTTGAAGCATCGTTTCCCGCAATTGGAATCCATCGAAGTGAAAGTATCCAAGCAAGCTCCTCCCTTTGGCGGAGAGCTTCAATGCGCATCCGTTATCCTGCGTGAAGAATATAACAAATAAATAAATCAAATGAAAAAGTTGAAAGTGCCCTATTTACCGACACTGGATGTGTTGGATTTTTCTTCTGTCGCCACCGTCATGGAGGTTAAAACGCAATGGGAATACATTGAATCGGTCAATTGGAAGGATGAATATCCCTATAAACCGCTTGCCGCTTTCGGTATCGCACGTACGGACAGAAATTTGTATATCCGTTATTTTGTGCGGGGAAACTCGCTCAAGGCCTCATGCGACAAGGACGGATCGCCTGTCTATACCGACAGTTGCGTTGAGTTTTTTATGAAGAAGGAAGACGATGCGGAGTATATGAATTTTGAATTCAACTGCATTGGCACCTGCGATGCTTCCCGGCGCCTGTCGCGCTCGGAGAGTAATCCCGTCACTCCGGAAGAATACCTGTCTATCCGCCGTTACTCTTCCGTCAGGTCGCAGGTATTTCCGGAAAAGACAGGTATACACGCCTGGTCGCTAATC
>JAITVG010000103.1 GCA_031285925.1 Tannerellaceae bacterium | reverse complement strand
CCGTGTTAAAAAGTGTTTCTATATATAGTACGGACAAATACTACGGCAAGAAAATGAAAATACTACCCATAGTACGGCAAAATACTACCGCAAGAGAATCGAAAAACTACCGCATTTTTAAAACAGCTATACAGACCATCATTTTAACGTTCGTTTAATATTTTTCTTTCTAAAATGTGGAAAACTCCGAACTTAAATTTAGCTTTTAAACTACTGTATAACATAGCGTTATGCTCTATTCAGAACCTTCTACGGTCGTTTATTTGAATTTTTTTTCCTCGCAGACGCAAATATTGGGTTTATTTTTGAGTTAAAAAACAGGAGTAACGAGAAGGTAATTAGGACGCTTTATTTCTTAAAAAATGTTATCCTATTTTCCTGTCTGCTTCTTTCCGCAAACTACCTGAATTTTTACCCCTCCCAAGCGCGAAAGTAAAACTTTCAATCGATCAAGAATGTAGTATGAATAATACAAGCTAAAAGTATGCGTGAAAAGTACTAAAATAGTAGTGCAAACCTCTAATAGAATGTTCTTCGATTCCCGCAAATTGATGTAATAACTTTGTTAGTAATAACTTTGTTAGTAATAACCTTGACGGTTATGAATCCGTTAGTTATTTTTGCATCAAAATAGCGATTGAATTATGGGAAGCAAACCTTTCATATTTGGAGTGGCAACGTCGGGCGATAATTTTACGGACAGGGAAAAGGAAACGGCGCGCCTGTTGCATAACTTCCGGCATGGAGTCAATACCGTTTTAATTTCGCCTCGCCGCTGGGGGAAAACTTCGCTGGTAAAGAAAGTATGCGGTCTGGCTCAATCCGACACATTAAAGATTGTTTATCTGGATATCTTTTCGTGTCGCAGCGACGGAGAGTTCTACAATGCGTTTGCGGTAGCCGTACTCAAGCAGACATCATCAAAGTGGGAAGAATGGATGGAGAATGCCAAACTGTTTCTCTCGCGCATCAATCCCAGAATCTCCTTGGGGCCTGATCCCATGTCTGATTTTTCCATATCGTTGGAATTGAATCCGAAAAATGACGACATTGACGATATTCTTCAATTACCGGAAAAGATTGCGCGTAAAAAGGGATACAGTATTGTTGTGTGTATCGATGAATTTCAGCAGATAGCGGAATTTAAGGATTCAAAGACTTTCCAGAAACGTTTGCGTTCGGTATGGCAATTGCAGAAGTCGGTATCCTATTGTCTGTTCGGCAGCAAGAAACATCTGATGAACGAACTTTTTGAAAAGAAAAGCCTGCCGTTCTACAAGTTTGGCGATGCTCTCTATCTGTCAAAAATAAGCGATCCATACTGGGTGGAATATATCTGCGGACGCTTCGAAGCGACGGGAAAACATATTTCAAAAGCATTGGCCGAAAAGATTTGCCGAACGGTGGACAACCATTCCTCATACGTGCAGCAATTGGCTTGGCTGGTGTGGATTCAGACAAATGAAACGGCAACCGATCAGAACTTTGAAGATGCCTGCCAGGATATTGTCGATCAGAATACCCCTTTGTTTGAGAAGCAAACAGAAAGCCTGACCACCTATCAGATGAATTTCCTGCGCGCCATTGTAGACGGAGTTCACAAGGAATTTTCCGCACAGGATGTTTTGCATAAGTATCAACTTGGCTCGTCGGCCAATATCAGCATTGTCAAGCGTGCGCTAATCAGGAAAGAACTGATAGAAATCGAGAAAAAACAGATTGTCATTCCCGATCCTGTTATGAGGATATGGTTGAAGAGGGAATTATCATTATCGTTCAACTAATAATATACTATATCATGAAAAGGTATTTGTCTTTATCTGTTTTGCTGTCGTTTTTGATTACAGGTGCTTTAACAGCCCAACAATTGAAAGTAGAACCTGCATTCTGGTGGAGCGGTATGAAGAACACCGAATTGCAATTAATGGTTTATGGCAGCGAGATTGCCGCTTATCGCCCTTCCGTGGACTATCCGGGTGTGCGCATAGCCGGCGCGGTTACATTGGAAAGCCCGAATTATCTGCTGCTCTATCTCGACATCGCCGACGCCCGTCCCGGCACATTCGATATTACTTTCACGAACGGGAAAAAGAAACTGACCTGCAACTACGAGCTAAAACAGCGCCGCTCAGGCACGGAGGACATTCAGGGATATGATTCTTCGGATGTGCTCTACCTGATCATGCCCGACCGCTTTGCCAACGGCGACCCTTCCAACGACCGGATTCCACTGAATACTTCGTATGAGGTAGACCGCAGCGATCCCAATGCCCGTCATGGCGGCGACCTGGCCGGGATTGAACAGCATCTGGATTACGTACAGGAGTTGGGCGTTACGGCAATCTGGCTGAACCCTGTGCTGGAGAATGACATGAAAGGAGGTTCCTACCACGGCTACGCGACGACGGATTATTTCCGGGTAGACCCCCGATTCGGCACCAACGAAGACTATGTTCGCCTGATCGACAATTGCCACAAAAGGGGAATGCGTGTGGTGATGGACATGATTTTCAACCATTGCGGCAGCGATCATCCCTGGATGAAGGACGTGCCGGGCAAGGATTGGTTTAACAATCCGGATCATTACGTGCAGACAAACCATGCGAAGGAAGTTTATTTCGACCCGTATGCTTCGGAATATGATACGCAAACGATGCTGAACGGCTGGTTCGTAAAAACCATGCCCGACCTGAATCAAAAGAATCCGCATGTGGCGAAATACCTGATACAGAATTCCATCTGGTGGATCGAATACTCGCGTGTAGATGGTATCAGGCAGGATACTTATCCGTATGCCGACCTGTCGATGATGACCGAATGGTGCCGGGAAGTAAAGAAAGAATATCCCCGGTACAACATCGTAGGGGAAGCATGGATGAACTACACCATCGGAAGCGCCTTCTGGCAGACGGGAAGCAAACTGAACTTCGGCGCGGACACGGAATTGAAATCGGTCATGGACTTCCGGCTGATGAACATCGCCGGCCGGAGCTTCCACGAGGAAACGGACTGGGCGAGCGGATTGACCAAAATATACGAACATCTATGTTACGACTATGTCTATCCGGACATCTATAATGTATTGCGCTTTCTGGAAAATCACGATACCGAGCGTTTCCTTCCCGAAATGCCGGAAGACCTTTCAGCGTTCAAACAGGGACATGCCTTCCTGCTGACTATTCCCGGCACTCCCCAGCTGTATTACGGACAGGAGCTGCTGATGAATGGAAAGAAAAACGGCAGCGACGGAAACATACGCAAGGACGTTCCCGGCGGATGGCCCGGCGATCCGGTCAATCATTTTGAAGCTTCCGGCCGTTCCGCGATACAGAATGAAGCGTGGAGCTTCCTGCAAACGCTGTTGAAATGGCGCAAAGGTAACGAGGTGATAGCCAAAGGGAAGATGAAACATTTTCAGGTGAACAACGGGGTGTATGTCTACGAGCGCTATCTGGACGGCAAGAGTGTGATCGTGATGATGAACGGCGCCGGGAAGGAAGTCGATTTGCCGTTGAACCGCTACGCGGAAATATTGCGCGGCAAGACCGGCGGGAAAGATATTCTCACCGGCCGGACTGTATCCTTGGAGAATACCGTTCATTTGGCACCGAAAGAAGTAGTGATCCTTGAAATGTAGAAAACATCAAACACAGAGGCACGGAGTTTTATATATCAGCAAAATAAAAACACTCTGTGCCTCCGTGTTTCTGTGTTTGATCTTTTTTAACCCACGCTATGATAGCGAATCAACCCTTCCATCGGTGATTGGGTGATCAGTCCCGGACGAAACCCTGCGGAAAGGACTGCTTCCTGCAAAACAGACTGAAAGAAATAAGCGATGGAACCGGTGAAATGAACCGGATACCTGTCCGCCGCTTCATATTGATTTATATTCTTCAGCAAAAACTCTTTGAAACAATCCGACACAAGCTCCCGGATGGCTTCATCGTGCAGGTTATCCAATAGAAAAGAAGAAAGGCCGGCTAAAAAGCGGTTCGGAAAAGGTTGGCGGTAGACGCGTTCCAGAATTATTTCCGCTGACAATTCGTACTCGGACAGTAATTTATCGCGCAGATATGCAGGCAACCGGTTTTTCAGGCAGTCATTAACCAAGCGTTTACCCAAGGCGGCTCCGCTACCTTCGTCGCCGAGAATAAAACCCAGTGGGGGAGTGTGGCGGACGATCTCAACGCCGTCGTACAGGCAGGAGTTTGATCCGGTTCCCAAAATGCAGGCGATGCCCGGTGTAAACCCGCACAATCCGCGGGCAGCACCCAACAAATCGCTGTCTACTTCGACCGGAGCGTCTATTTTCGCTTCGATAACTTCTTCCAACAATTGCTTTTGATGGGGAAATGTACATCCCGCACCGTAATAATATACCGCACGGATAGGGTATTCCTTCATTTCCGGGAACAGGGAGAGTTCCAATACCCCGCTTATCTCCGTCTTATTCTGATAATAGGGATTGATGCCGGCGGTCGTCACCTGCTTTATTGTTTCTCCGGATTCCGTTACCCGCCAGTCCGTTTTGGAAGAACCGCAGTCTGCTATTAATATCATATTGTCAAAGTAATTAAAGTAGTCAGAGTAGTCAGAGTAGTCAGAGTAGTCAGAGTAGTCAAAGTAGTTATCAGCCCTTTGGGCTTAGTAGTCAAAGTAGTTATCAGCCCTTTGGGCTTAGTAGTCAAAGTAGTTATCATTCGCTTCGCTCATTAGTAGTCAAGCAGGAATTTCTACTTTGACTACTTTGACTACTCTAACTACTCTGACTACTAAGCGAAGCGCTGACTACTAAGCCCAAAGGGCTGATAACTACTAATGAGCGAAGCGAATGCTGACTACTCTATATTAATAATCGCTGCAAAATATAAACAAAAGCTCCGCCCAGATAACCGGCGGTTGCCATCCAGGAGATGTTCTTGAGGTACCAGCCGAAAGGTATCCGTTCCAGTCCCATCACCACCACTCCGGCAGCCGAGCCGATGATGAGCATGCTTCCGCCTACTCCGGCGCAATAAGCCAGGAATTGCCAGAAGACACCGTCCATCATGAACTGCGCCATATATTCAGGGTTTGCCGCCGCTGCGACCATCGCTTCATCGGCCACGGGATACATGCCGATCGCTCCCGCTACCAGTGGCACATTATCCACAATGGAAGAGAGCGCTCCGATAATCATGTTCACGGCATACACATTGCCTACGGCTTGATCGAGCCAAACCGAAAAGCTTTCCAGAATGCCGGCGTACCGCAGAGCATCTACCGCCAGCAATATGCCGAGGAAGAACAACAAGGTAGTTCCGTCTATCCGGTGCACCACCTTGTTGAGGCTCAGCCGCAGGTCGTCTTCTATCCGGTTCCACCGGTACATGATGTCCGTGAATACCCACAGGATGCCTACCCCGAACAGGATTCCGATGAAAGGAGGCAGATGGGTTACGGTTTTGAAAATGGGGACAAATACGAGACACGAGATTCCAAGTATCAGTATGGACAGTTTTTCTTTCTGCTTCAGGGCTTTCAGAAGGGCATTGTCTTCTTCATCCTTGAACAGGATCGGCGGCGTAATCTTTCCACCCAAGCGGCGGCAGGCTATCGCGATAGGTATCGCGGCGGATACGATGCTGGGCAGGATCAGGTTGGGGATGGTTGCCGCCGTAGAAACATTGCCGCGCACCCAGAGCATGATGGTCGTTACGTCGCCGATGGGCGACCAGGCGCCACCACTGTTTGCCGAAATGATGATAAGGCTGCCGAACACCCATCGTTCCCTCATATCGCCCGTCAATTTGCGCACAAGCATGGTCATTACGATTGCCGTCGTTAGGTTGTCGAGAATGGCGGAGAGGAAAAATGTCAGTACGGAAATAAGTATCAGAAGTTTCTTTTTCTCGCGGGTGGTGATCCGGTTGGTGATAAACATAAATCCTCCGTGAGTGTCGATCAGTTCCACCGTAAGCATTGCACCGATGAGGAAGACCAGCGTTTCGGCTATTTCGCCGATGGATTCCAGCACCTGATGTTCCACCACAAATCTGTAACACTGCTCGGCAAAGGAGAGAGAGGGCAGCAGGGGATTACTTTCCAGAAATTCCTTGAAGGCTTCGGCCGATACCAACGGAATCAGCTCCTGTGCCGAAAAGGTATAGATTGTCCACAGTGCTGTTCCCAGCAGCAGAGCCGTTCCCGCCTTGTTTATTTTTAGAGGATGTTCCAAAGCGATCATCAGATAGCCCGCCAGGAAGAGAAGAATCATCGTTGTCCACATAGTGCTTGTCGAGTATATAAAGTATATATTAATATGTTACAGATAAAAACGGCACAAATATACAAAATCTGCCGTAAAAGCCTCGCGCATAAAGGGCAAACGCATGAAATGTTTCCTTTCATCCGATTAGAAACTATTTTGAACAGGTAGTACGAGCGCGTAGTACCTATAGTACGGCGCCGTTGTATAGGTACTACGAGCGCGTACTATATATAGAAACACTTTTTAACTATCCTTTTTAAACCCTTTTGTTTCATAGAACAAAATATTCGGCGGGGATGGGCTTGCTTTCGGAAGAATTAACTACTTTCGCGAGTCATTTAACGTACGAACCCCCAAAAGAGCGGAAATATTAATTTTATGGAAACATTTTTGATTAAGGCATTACAACTCATTGCGAGTTTATCAATACTTGTAATTGTGCATGAATTCGGGCACTTTATCTTCTCCCGAATCTATAAGGTGCGCGTAGAGAAGTTTTATTTGTTCTTCGATCCCTGGTTTACTCTTTTTCGGTACAAACCGAAAAACAGCGAAACGGAATACGGGATCGGATGGCTTCCGCTGGGAGGATACTGCAAAATATCCGGAATGATCGATGAAAGTATGGACAAGGAACAGATGGCGCAGCCTCCTCAACCCTACGAATTTCGAACCAAGCCTGCCGGGCAACGGTTGATGATCATGATAGCCGGTGTGCTTTTTAATTTCCTGCTGGCTCTTTTCATTTATTCCATGATCCTTTTTAAGTGGGGAGAGAGTTATGTTCCCTTGGATAAAATGACCAATGGGATGTATTATAGCGAAACTTTCCAAAATATCGGCTTCCGGGATGGTGATATTCTGTTGAAAGCAGACGACGAAGTGCTGGTACGTTTGGGCGAACACAGTTTCCGTAGCATAGTGGAGGCATCGAACGTAACCGTGCTGCGTAATGGCGTGCAGACGGAAATCCCGATTCCCGATGATTTGATGCAGCGTATTCTTAGAGATAAGAAAGGTTTTGCCGATCCGAACCGGATACCCATGGTGGTTAAAAGCATGGCCAATGAAACTTCTCCCGCGGCAATCGCCGGTTTGCAGGCCAACGACAGCCTCGTTTCCATAAACGGGACGGCGGTTCCTTTTATAGAGGAGGCTTCCCGTATGCTGGCCGATAATAAGGACATGGATATTGAAGTCGGTTTCTACCGGAACGGAGAATTACAGTCTACCATGGTGCATACCGATGCGGAGGGTAAATTGGGTATTTACCTGAAAACAGTTCCCGACATATACGGTACGGTAACCAAATCATACGGCTTCTTTGAATCCTTCCCTGCCGGAATCCGGTTAGGTGTCAATACATTGAAAGGATACGTGAACGACATGAAATATGTATTCACCAAAGAAGGAGCTTCCAGTCTGGGAGGATTCGGCACGATAGGAGGACTGTTTCCTGCCGAATGGAACTGGCGTATTTTCTGGGAAAGAACCGCTTTCCTGTCCATTATCCTCGCGTTTATGAATATTCTTCCTATTCCCGCCCTCGATGGCGGACACGTCATGTTCCTGATCTATGAAGTGATCGTCCGCCGGAAACCAAGCGATAAATTCATGGAATACGCCCAGATCACCGGAATGCTGATCCTTTTCGGCCTCCTGATCTATGCCAACGGCAACGATCTGGTACGGTTTTTTATGAAATAGCGTACAGGAATATATCTTTGCGATCATTTACATTACCGAGAGAAAAGCATTGTTTATTAAATATATTTTCCTTTTTTTGCCGCCTCAAAAAGCAAAAAATAATAATCGCAAAATTTATGAAACTAAAAGTATTTTTTTCATTCGTTTTACTCATTTGTGTCAATCTGTCTATCGATCCCCGACACTGACCAGCAGATCACTTATACGGCATTCCACAAAGCCGATACTGTCCGTGAAAACAATTATCTGCTGGACTTTACCTACGGCCCCGACCGGCAAAGATGGAAAACGGTATTGAAAAAATACAATGTTATTCAGCGGACAATTGTTTATGCCGGTAATTACGAAACTATTACGGAAATCGGGCTAAGGAGGGAAATTTCCTACATCAACGGCCCGGATGGTGTGGTGGCTATCCACGTGAAGCAGTCCGGACAAGCGGATAAAATCTATTATCCCCATTACGACCACCTGGGCAGCGTGGTGAAGATAACCGGCAACGCCGCGGAAGTGTTCAAGGCTTCCTACGATGCATGGGGCAAGCGTACAGTTACGCGGAACACGTTTGCCTGGCATCGCGGGTTCACCGGGCATGAACACCTGGACGA
>JAITVG010000088.1 GCA_031285925.1 Tannerellaceae bacterium | reverse complement strand
GATAAACACGCGCCCGGCAGTCATTCCCGAAAAACGCAAAAGGGCATTGCCGGGGACATTATGATAAAAGGTTATCGTGTCTTCTTCGGTGAAATCAGACAGTCTGTTAAATTGATCCGTATCCGGATTCCAGTAACTTAGTATCATATTTTTCCGGTTATGTTCATTATTGGCCAAACGGAAAGAATCCTTCCGGCTGAAATCCGGGATCAGTTCCTGCACTGTTCCCAGTGTATCCATGTAAAATGGATGCGTTATGTAACGCAGTCCCCTGCCGTCGGGACTGTCGGCGAGGATAAATATATTATCCCCCCACACATCGGCTACAGAACAGGCATTGCCATCCCGCCTGCCTATGGCTAAAGGTTGCCATTCTCCTCGGTTGTGCGCACAAAGATAGATCAATGCCTGTCTCTCCTTAAACTCCAAATGCGAGTCAATGGACACGGTAACCGGTTTATCCCAGTATTCCTCCGTCACATCGCGGAATGTCGGATTTTTAAGGGAAGTAATAAAACCGTCTTCCAAAGGTTCGGTTTCCCTGTTATAATCAAAATCCTTGCGGTATACTTTGGCAGGCTTTAAATGATTTGAGATTTGATAATGGGTGCGATGTTCATCCGGGTGCAGTTCACCCGGCCCGAAACTGTGGAATTTACCGCTATCCCAAACCGCGCACCAGGAATGCCCCAAGTCCATCTTTGTCCATACCGGAATATAATATACAGCTACCGGGATTCCCACTGCCCGCATAATGTGAACGCCCAGATTGCATAACCCGTCACATTGACTGATCCCTGATTTGTAGGTGTCTTCTATTGTGGGATAAAAGGACAATCCTGTATTCCGGTAACGGAGTTCTTTTCTTAATTGACTGTTAATCACCTTGCAGGTTTCGAAAGGCGTCGTAACTCCGGCAGAATCCAGCAGCGGCAAATAACGGTTCATCAGTTCTTCACGCAAACCGGTAAGAGGTTCTATTTGTGACCGGTAAGGAAGAATATAACGGCAGAACACGTCAAACGGGATTTCTTTTGCCCACGGTTTTTGCCATACCTCAAAGGCAAGTTCTATATTCCTGATCAGAAATTCGCTTTTAACGTACGAGATGTCGTACTGATTTTGCGAAACCGGCCGATAACCCTTTCGCATAAGCGAATCACAATGCACACCGACTTCTTCGGGCGATGAAAAACGGCTAATGTCCGGCCGGTACATTTCACCTTCGGGAGATTGATAGTTTTCATTTCTGGCGAAATGGTAAGGCATATTCTCTATCAAAAAACACGCTGCCCGGTATTTCAATGAATCTTCCGAAGTACTGTAATAAGCCAAAACCTTTTCCAACTCCGGACGGTTTTCGCCGGCCATATTTAAAGCCAAGTCTAAAGCAGTGGTGGTTGAGCAGCATGTAATACTCAAAGTCAATAAACAAAACAAGTATCTCCCGATAATTAGACACATACCTTGATATACAACTATTTTTTTACCAGATCAAATCTTTCAAAGCTTAAAATATCATCGCTGTATGATGGATTCATACAGTGAGAATTCGACATGTACAGCCCGTCCTCATGAACAAACATCAAGTAAGAATTATACGTATAATCAGGGAACATGGTTTCTCCTATTATATTAAAATCATGATCAAGTATGATAATGGAAAAATTCTTTCGCCCAAATTGAAATAAAGGAATCGCATCGACATCTTTTTCTATTGTTGTTGCAAGGTATGCTATGCGGTAATACACGTTTCGATATTTATCATAAATAAGATTTCCATAATTCGGACTTTCACATTGCATCCTTAA
Source organism: Tannerellaceae bacterium (assembly GCA_031285925.1). GTDB lineage: Bacteria > Bacteroidota > Bacteroidia > Bacteroidales > Tannerellaceae > QVMG01. The sequence goes on along the minus strand of JAITVG010000088.1, from coordinate 1,946 downwards.
AGATTGTCGCAAATCCATGGAATAATTATAATCATCCGGTATAACAACCCTGTCGATATATTTACTTTTAATTCTTACTTTCTTAACATTTTTGTGATCTATGGAAGCGACATATATGTATTCATCATAATGAAATGAATAAATAAATTGTTCCCCATCAAAACATCTGCTAAATCCTTCTTCGCTACTTGATCTCTTCTGTGCATTATCCATATTTGGAAATGAAGGATAATGAAAATCCAATTCATCCACAGCTCCGGTCAATAGATCAACGGTTATCGATACCGGCTCTCTTTCGGCATGACGATTGGCTCCAACAACTGCATATAATCTATTATCTATAATCTCCAACGGATGATAGACAATTGAAGTTATGGAATAATTTTGATACAATTTCAACCCCAACGAAGACTGATTATATTGTAGTTTGGTTATCTCTTTGGCATTTTTGTTAATGACGGGAAATTCTGGTGTGCTAACTGTTAGGAAAATACTATCCATATTATGTATATAGTAACCTAAGAACTGACCTACTCCATTATCTCCCTCAATTTTTACATTAATTTTAAAAGACAATTTCTTTGCATTAAAATCATAGAATAATATCTGATTGTTGCCCCTGTTCTCTATCGTAAGATACTCATTATTTTCATCATGAAATAATGACAATGTAGGTATAAATGGGTTTGTGCTGGCATCCAAATCAAATGAAACACACTCCGAAGTCCTGTTTAAATAATACTTATCACCGTCAGAGTCATCACAGGAGAATAAGAACAGCAATAACAGGAATTGATATATAAACGTTTTCATCACTGTATTTTTAATTGAGGGTGTGTTAAAAGTTGTTTTTTAACAGATTGGATACAGAAACACGGATGATACAGTGCTTTTTATTTTGCTCATTATCAGAATAATAAAAAAACTATACCCCTCCATGTATCTGTGTTTAATCTTTTCTATTGACTTTTGACACACCCTCTAAAGTTCATAAATCATTAATCACATGGTGCACATCCGACGTGACCGGCATCACAACATTCCCATGTGTAAGTATTCATCCAACAAGTACCTGCTACTTTCTCACATGTAGCCAATGCTTCCACATTAGCCAGCGTCATATCTGACATAGCCAACTTCTTATTTGCATGGCTAAACATCGTTCCGGCAGCTACAACTATAACTGCTAATAAGATTAATTTTAAATAATTACGTTTCATATTTTGGAATTTTAATTATCATTGTTCTAACAAAATTCATTACTCTCTTTCTTTCGAGAGTCTAAGCATTCGCTCATTCTTGACTTCTTCAATGCGCTATGCAATGATGAAGTGGGATCGTTTTCACTTTTGGCAAAAGCCCAAGCATTTGCCTGTTCTTTGTTTTTTACTTTTCGTTTTTTCTTACTTCCCCGTCATCTCCTTACTTTTTTATATTACCTGTCCTTTGATTATCAACTTAATCCACGTATTCGTATTCGACTTTACCGTGATCGTTTCACTGAAAAAGCCGCTATCCTTAGCCTGATAGTCCACTTTCACCAGCAAAATCTCTCCGGGCTTGGCCGGATGTTTGTCAAATGTAGAGGTAGCACATCCGCAGGTAGTTGCTGCATCTATAAGGACAAGCGGATTGTTTCCCGTATTTTTAATGGTAAATATTGCTGTTTTCTTTTCCGAGCGTTCAAAACTGCCGAGGTCGATTTCCGTCTGTTCGGCTTCGGCTGTTGTTTGGATAGGTTGGCCGCTCGCTGAAAGTTTGCCCGTAGCGATTTGTTTCAGGTAAAGATCCTTTACCGACAGGCTATGCACCGGATTGCCGATTACCGCTACCTTATTATCCTTATCCAGCAGGAAAGTTTGAAAAGTCATATCCGAAGGGAACAGATTCAGTTTATTCAATTCGTCTTTAAGGTCAATACAAACCGGAAAATCAAATCGCTCCTG
>JAITVG010000041.1 GCA_031285925.1 Tannerellaceae bacterium | reverse complement strand
TGGGATAACAGGGAGGTATATTTCATGTCGTCGGCGACAGGCGCGAACCAGGGCCCCATCGTTTGGGTAAAGGGAGGCATCGAAACAATTCCCTTATGCGGAATATACAGAGGCAATGCGGCCTGAACCCGCCCCTTGTCTTCCAGCCATAAAACATCCCACTTGTCTTCGCCGCACACCGCATCCAGCCACCAGTCGCGAGAGAAAAGCGGAATGGATTTTTCTTCAAGGCAAAGCGCGCGGTATTTATGCTTCATCAGAGTTGATAATTGATATCTACAAAGTATGTCATAATCCCATTTTTAAGCGTAGTTCTTCCATTGTGTACCTTTTGCCTTTCCCCTCTTTAATATCCTGCAATCCCCGCTCTATTCTTGCATCTAATTCCTCTTTGCTCATTAATGTGTCGTCTTCTTTTACCGGAACAATCTTAAAGCTGCCGATACTTCTTGATTTTAACACAATATCTTCTCCTTTGGCGGCCATGCCAAGATATTCTCCCTGTTTTGCTCTAAATTCCCTCGTGCTGATCACTAACATGTCTTTTGAGTTTTAATTAATATGTGTACCAATTTGCTTTACAAACGTAGAGTTTATATTCTGCATATCAAAATATATCCTTCGTTTCTTCACCCAAAACCGTATCAATCACATTTCTATTCGCCTCATCAATCTTCTTTCAATTGAAGTTGATATAAATATCCGTTACGGTATTCTGACTATGCCCCAATGCGACGACAATAAAGTAATAAATAGCCGCCATACATAAAAGAGTGAAAACGTTTGCGGTATTCTTAACGTGAATACCGGGCGTTTTCACTCTTTTGCATTTATATATATATGTACATTCGTCCCAAACAATAAAAGATTATTATGGAAGTCACTTTTCACATCAACTTCCACACCGTGTGGGGACAAAAAATAGGTATCGTCGGGTCAATACCGCAATTGGGTTCATGGCAACCGGCTTTGGCTAAGGAGATGTATTATACCGAAGGCGGAAACTGGCAACTGAAACTGGATATTCCATCGGACACGCCGGCGCTGGAATACCGTTATTTCCTGAGTGTAAACGACAAGCAGATATTTGAAGAATGGGAAATCAATCACCACGTCGCTTTCGACGGCCGGTCGCAACGTTATTCCCTCTACGATTACTGGAAGACACGCCCGAAAGACCTGGCGTTTTATTCTTCCGCCTTCACGAAAAGCCTTTTCGCACATCCCCGCAATACGTATGAACGAACTATCCGGAGCGGGAAAAAGATAATGATCAAAGTTTCGGCGCCGCGTGTGGAAAAACATCAGAGCGTAGCCATTACCGGCAATCAGCCGGTTATGGGAAACTGGCAGGCCGAGCACGCACTGCGATTGAGCTGCGACACCTTCCCGGAATGGTACATCAGCCTAGATGCAAACGACCTGACTTATCCGCTGGAATATAAATTTATTGTTTGGGATAACGATACCCGGGAACCTGTTTACTGGGAAACGGGCGAGAACCGGATACTAAATCTCCCCCCACAGGCAAAGGGCGAAACCATTGTTGTCTCCGGCCTGGCTTTCAGGGAAAACCTTCCATTGTGGCGATGTGCCGGAACAGTGATACCGGTATTCTCCCTGCGTTCCGAAGAAAGTTTCGGCGTGGGAGATTTGGGCGATCTCTACAAGATGGTGGACTGGGTGAAACAGACAAGGCAACGGATCATCCAGGTCTTGCCGATGAACGATACGACGATGACGCATACCTGGCGCGACTCTTATCCTTACAGTGCGATCTCTACCTACGCACTTCATCCCATGTTTATTTCCCTGCCCTGGCTGGGCGCCTTGAAGGATGAAAAGAAAGCCGCCGGTTATGAAACGGTCAGGCGGGAACTGAATGCCTGCGAATCGGTTGATTACGAATCCGTTAATCGATACAAACGGGCGTATTGCCGTGACTATTTCGAACAGGAGGGAAAAACTTTATTGGAAACGCCGGAGTTCAAAACCTTTTTCGAGCAGAACGAAAGTTGGCTGATGCCTTACGCCGCCTATTGCTACTTGAGGGATACGGCAGGCACTTCCGAATTTGCCCGCTGGAATGAAGATGCGATATATGCCTCCGGCCGTATCCGTAGCCTGTGCGCCGAAACAAACGAAGCCTGGCCGGAAATCTCTTTTTCATACTTCATGCAGTATGTGTTGCACGTGCAGTTCAAAAAAGTATCCGATTATGCCCGCCAAAACGGAGTGGTACTGAAAGGCGACCTGCCGATAGGAGTAAACCGCACGAGTATTGAAGCCTGGACAGACCCGCAATATTTCAACATGAATGGGCAGGCGGGAGCGCCTCCGGATGATTTTTCCGCCATCGGGCAGAACTGGTCGTTCCCGACTTACAACTGGGAAGTGATGGAGAAAGATCATTTTGCCTGGTGGAAGAAACGTTTTAACAAACTCGGCGACTATTTCGACTGTTTCCGCATCGATCATATTCTCGGTTTCTTCCGTATTTGGGAAATTCCGCTGGACTATATTCAGGGACTGTGCGGGCATTTCAATCCGGCCTTGCCTTTGTTGAAGGATGATATAGAACATTACGGCATGTTTTTCGACGAAGAACGGCATACTACTCCTCATATCCACCGCAAGCATTTGCCTTACCTGTTTGGAGATGCGGCCGGCGAAGTGGAAAACACTTTCCTTGTACCTTTTGTTTCGGATTACTTGAGGTTGAAACCCTCGTGCAACACTCAGCGCAAGATCGAAAAACTGTTTGAAGGGCAGGCGGACGAGCAGTCGTTAAGGATAAAAAACGGACTGTTCTCGGTTGCCAATGAAGTACTTTTCCTGCGCGACCCGCGCGAACCGTTTAAGTTTCATCCGCGCATATCCGGATCCGGTTCGTTCGCCTATCAAGAATTGAGCGGTACGGATCGCTATGCTTTCGACCAGATCTACTGGGACTTTTTCTATCACCGGCACAATGGTTTCTGGAAAGTACATGCAATGAACCGCCTGGCTCCTTTGATCACCTCGACCGACATGCTCGTATGCGGTGAAGACCTGGGCATGATCCCTCAATCGGTTCCGGAAGTAATGAACCGCTTGCAGATTTTAAGCCTGGAAATCGAACGTATGCCAAAAACCGCGTATCACGAGTTTGCCGACATGCTTAACCTTCCGTATCATTCGGTTTGCACGACATCGACCCATGATATGTCTCCCGTCCGCAACTGGTGGAAGGAAGACCGGGTTAAAATCCAACGCTATTACAATAATGTATTGCAACGTCCGGGTGAAGCTCCCGAAGAATGTACGTCCGAAATCGCATCGCAGATCATTTCCAACCACCTTGCCGCACCATCCATGCTGGCCATTATCCCCATTCAGGACTGGTTCGCAACGGACGATACGGTTAAACACCCCGATATTACGCACGAGCGGATCAACATCCCTGCCGACCCGAACCATTACTGGCGTTACCGTATGCACATAACCCTGGAAGACCTGATGAAGGCCGACAGCCTGAACGAGAAGATCGTTTCCCTTATTTCCGTGTCGGGCAGGAGGTAGTTTGCTGCCTGTTCTGTTTAATGTTTATTATATGAATATGCCGTAATTTATTTACGGCATATTCGTTTTATACATATCTTTGTCGATAAAATCTACCATTATGATGCTAATCAAATTTGCAGTTACCAATTTCAGAGGCTTTCCCAGCAAGATAGAGTGGGATTTAGCCCATCCCAATAGCTATGAATTTAATTCGTATGCTATCCGTAATGGAATCGTCAAAAACGGCATTATTTATGGCCCTAACGGTTCGGGTAAAACGAACTTTGGACTTGCCATTTTTGACATTGAAAACCATCTCACACAGAAATGGAAGAAAACGGACTATTATTCCAATTTCGTATATGCCGGAAATCCTGCGGCATTAGTTGTATTTGAGTATACCTTTAAGATGGATTTAACAACCATTGAGTATACCTATTCGAAAAATGCACAAGGCATTCTATTACAGGAAACACTGAGGATGGATAATAAGCAAATATTCTCACGCAATGAGAATGCTTTTGATATGGATTCGTCTGAGTTTCCTATGGACGATTCTGTGAAAAAAAGATTTGTCGAAAGCACTAACAATGTTTCTATAATTAACTATTTACTCACTTCTTTTCCACTTTCCGAAAACCATTATTTGATAAGAATGCAGAAGTTTGTAGATTCAATGCTATGGTTTAGAAATTTAGATGTACGAGAGTTTATCGGTCTTGAAACAGCAGCTTCTTATATAGACGAATTTATCATCTCCAATAGTTTACTGGAAGATTTTTCTGAATTTCTCCAAACAGTGAGTGGACAGGTCTTCAATTTTGTTGCGTCTAAGATTAACAATCAGAACCTGTTATTCTGTAAATTAGAGAATGCAATTATACCTTTCAATACCATCGCATCTACCGGTACACAGTCATTGATGCTTCTTTACTATTGGATCAAAAAGATAGATGGAAGAGCTTCTTTTGTTTTCATCGACGAGTTTGATGCATTCTACCATTTCATGTTATCATTTGAAGTGTGCAAGCGGCTGTTTGCCCTTGATTGCCAAGTGTTCACTTCCTCTCACAATACTTACTTGATGACAAACGACTTGCTTCGTCCTGATTGTAACTTCATACTCAACCACAATCAGATTAAACCTTTGTGCGAATGTACGGAAAAGGAGTTACGCTTTGGGCACAACATAGAGAAGTTATTTCGTGGTAATGCGTTTCAAATATGATACTGTTCATTTTTGAAGGCGCTCGCAGAGAACCCGCCTTATTTAAGACGCTGAATAAAGTCTTCCTGAAACTGGAGGATGAAGAGGCCATTGTCTGCTCCTATAGAAACAACATACATAATCTATACAAAAAGATGAAAGAATTTGGTGAAGATGTAGATATTGTATCTATAATGAAAGATATCGGTTCTCTCAAAACGGATTCCAACAGTGCCGATTTTTCCGAAATATATCTTTTCTTTGACTATGACATACACGACCATGCCGCTTCCGTAAAAGGACTAAACCGCCGCTTAGGCAAAATGCTTCGATACTTCGATAACGAAACGGAGAATGGAAAGCTGTATATCAACTATCCGATGATAGAATCGATCTACTATACTAAAGAGTTACCCGATACTGATTATAAAGACTATACCGTAAAAATAGACCAATGCCATGAAAATGGTGGTTTTAAGCGCCTTGCCTCCAAATTTTCTTTTTATTCCAATTTTGATTTCATCCAGTTCGATTTTACGCAACCAATTCCCGAAGGCAAAGAAGTATCTGTCGCAACCAATTGGCAAATGCTGAAGCAACAGAACGTGATGAAAGCCAATTACATTTGTACCGGCAACTATGCTTTTCCCCGAAAGAAGGAAGACATAGTGCAGAGTAGGATATTTGAGAAGCATTGCAGTAAATATGTAAACAAGGGTCAAAACAATATTGCTATTTTAAATGCTTTCCCCCTCTTTCTATATGAATATCTTAAATCTGACTCTTGAAGTATGACATTTTCGCCTGAACGAGAAGATCGTTTCCCTTATTTCCGTGTCGGGCAGGAGGTAGTTTGTTGCTTCCGAAAATCATCTAATCGGCTTTCCCAAGCCGTCTAAATGATTTTTAAAACCGTCTAAGTGGTTTTCCCAAGCCATCTAAATGATTTCCCAAAGGCGTTTAGATGATTTCAGGAAGAACATTTAGACGTTTTTTTTGCAATTTGTTTGGCTATGGAAAAATTATGTAATACTTTTAGCCGCAATTTTAAAAGTAGAACGTTTTTGGGGTAAATAATTTCACAATGAAAAACAGTGAAGAAGATTTCAGGATATTGAGCCTTCTTGCCAGAATGGCATTTAAAGCAAATGATATTCATGCCTGCTCAATGAAGATAAATCCCGATACAAAGGAGGATTATAAGGATACGGTTGTTACAATGCTGTACCAGTGGGAATTGGACGAAAAATTCCCACTCGTGGCTACGTGGGATCATTATATTTCAGCGGTCGATCCGGAGAGTTTGCCGGTTTTCATGGATAATTTTTATAAAATAGTTAATGGCGAGGCTAAAGAAGTGCGATTCGAAGCCTTAGTCAAATTCCCCTGTTATTCGAACACTATCTGGCGCGATTATATGATGTCGGTATATGAATATGACGAGAAAGGACGTCCATCTGTGGTTTTGTCGTGTTCTTCGGATATTCATGCGAGTAAATCCCGGGAACTGGATATGGCAGAAACGATCTCCAGTATAGAAAAGGCCGACAAGTTGAAGTCGAAATATCTGGCCGACATGAGCCACGAGATACGTACTCCGCTGAACGCGATTGCCGGTTTTGCGGAATTGATGGTTTATGCGGACGACAGCGAAGAAAGGATGGGTTATTTCGAGATCATAAAGACAAACAATCAGATGCTGATGCAGTTGATTAACGATATACTTGATCTTTCCAAGATTGAAGCCGATGTAGTCAAGATTGCTTATGAGCCTGTGGATGTGAACGAATTGTTGCATACGGCCTGTGCTTCGGCGCGTTTGCGTATGCCGCCGGGTGTGGAACTGATCATGGAAAAAGGTGAAAGCGAATGTGTTTTCAGAACAGATCCGGTTCGTTTGTTTCAACTGATCACAAACTTGTCGAACAATGCGATAAAACACACGAAGGAGGGTTCGATAACCATAGGATACAGGATGTTTCCCGGAAACAGGCTGGAGTTCTATGTGAAGGATACCGGCTTTGGTATACCTGAAGAAAAGCAGGCGCAACTGTTTAAACGTTTTGCCAAGGTGAACGATTACGCCGAAGGGATCGGGCTTGGGCTTGCCATTTGCCGGGGACTTGTAACCAAGATGGGAGGAACAATCTGGGTTAAATCCGAATATGGAACAGGTTCGGAATTTATTTTCACACTACCTTTCCGTGAGCCGGCGGGAGAATAAAGTTTTCCCGTTTATTCAGGTTTCTTAGTTATTGAACTTGACGGATATACCGAGCTTTATTACGAAAGGATTAAGCGGATAATGTGCAAAAGAAAAATGTTTGGGGTCAAGGAATTGGTTCCCCAGATTATAGGCGGCGACGAAAAAGCGTGCTTGCTTTAGATGGAAATTCACATATCCGTTGATCAAGGGATAGTCGCCGATCCTGACTTTAGTGGAATTGTCGGGCTGTAATTGAAACTGCTGCGTTGCCGGTTCGTAGTAGGGAGCATAGTAGGATGAAAAATAATGGGCGTCGGCTCCTAATTGCACGGAGAGTACTTTTGCCAGTTTCACGGTGACATAGATATTACTGTACAGGCTCAGGCGGGGAAGCGGAATGATGTTTTCATCGCTGCTGTATTGAAAGGCGGCTTCGTTTTCCCAACCGAAAGCGCGGAAATGCAGATCCTGTTTGATCCGTGCATTGACCACTTGAAGGTTTCCTCCGTGCTGTTCGGGAACTCCGGACTGTCCGAAATAAATATGATTTTGCATACTGTTTACTCCCGCCGAAAGTCGTGTTCCGGTTCCTTCAATATCTATTGTTCCTCCGACATACACCTGTTGCTCGTTCCTGAAATTGTTGTTCCACCAGAAGTAACGGGAGTGATTATGCCTTGTAAAGAATGCCGGCCTAAGATTCTTGATATAACCTTCCGCCTTTATGACGGCATCCTTTTTCAGCAGGGAAAAGCGGGTTTGCAGATTACCGGTCAGGCGAAATTCTCCCAGATCGCTGCCCACAAGGCAAAGTTCTCCACGCGCGTTATACGTAAGCAGGCTTCCCAGCCGCTTGGATAGTTCACCGCCGATATAGGTGGAAAACTCGTCGTAGATCACGTATCCGGGATAATCTAATGTAGTGGGAGGCGTTACGATGTTCAGGTGGTCATCGTAAGTCATGCCGGGAGGAAGCTCCGTCATCTTAAACCGCCTTTTTTCTATTGCAATAAAAGCGGACAAACCGAATTTAACCCAATCCTGAAATCCTTCCCTCAACGAAATGGCCAATGTATTCTTTAAGTTCCACGCCGAAGGACGGTCGTGCAGTTGGGCGGAAAGACCATATATCCTGTTTCCGTTATTGCCATTGCCTGTTAAGCCGGGAATCCGGTCATCTTCCGAATAGCCGGGTATTTTATAGCAGGTGTCGATGGCAGCCTGATTGGTTGATGTAAAATGGCGGCGGTTGTCTTCATACTCCATTGTGTGGATGATGCTGGATACGGGTACGAATTTTTCCACCGGATTATTTTCTTCGTCCTTTTCTTCCGTCGCGCGGTAAAAGCCCAGATTATAGCGGTGAGAGAGGAAGTATTGTTTGCCGCGTACCCGGTTGAATGCGCCTGTGTAGCGTACGGGGAAACTTTTGGTGTCCAGTCCCAGTTTTCCGTCCTGATGCGCATCGGGATCGGTCAGATAGGTATCGTCGGTCAGTCCTCCGTTCTCATAATTCACAAAATTGTAGTTGCTTAAATAAGCCCTCATTTCATATTTGTCGCTCAGGTAATTCCCGAACAGGCGGTAGCTCAACAGTTTATTGCCGGCCGAATTGTATTGTCCGCGACTGTAAATATAATCAAAGTCACCTCCGATATTGATATTCTTGCCGAAGCTGACGGTCATAACCGCTTTCAGCCGTTCTTCTTTTTTCTGATCGGAGCCTTCCGAGGTGTAGGTTACGTTTGTATAGGGAGTTTTAGTGTCGTAAAAGTTTGCGTTTTCGGGTGTCATAATATAATAATCATAGCCGTCGGCAAATATAAAGTCGCGTGCCTCTTTCCGTTCGCTGAAAATGCGGGTTTGCGCCGGTGAACCGATATTACTCAGATAACCCACTGAAAGCGACCGGCCTTCCGTCAGTGTAGAGTTGGCAAAGTTCAAACGGTTCGTATCCATCGGAACCACGTAGGGTTCTCCCAAACGGGCAGTAAGATTATATGCAATGATAGTATCTTTTTTTATGGCAGTGGAGTCGGTCAGCAAGCTGTCCGCGACGTTGGCGTTTGGCTGTGACAATCCGGCCAACGAGAATGAACGCCCGGAACCGCCGCGGGGAGGTTGCTGGGCAGAAACCGTCATACCGATCGCGGCCAGGGTTAAGTACATATATATACTCCGCATCATGGGGTGCAAACTTAGATAAAAATATGCGATTTATAAGCGAGAGTGATAAAAAAAGGGTGTTCCCGCGAAAGAAACACCCTTTTATTTATCATCTTTTAAGAAACTGTTTTCTATAATCTTTTTATGACAGAATAGTTATAATAAGTTGACGCTCCGCTTCTGGCCGCGATTCTGACAAACACCGGTTTTGCCGTATCGATCCCTTCGATGGTAACGGTTTGCTGTACATCTAAAATAGCGTCATTTGTCGTTACAAGGCTCCTTTTGACAAAACCTGTCGCCGCATCAATGTTTTCAGTGGTGGAATATAAAACACCATACTGGTTTAAGGCGGCGGAAGTTTGTGTCGATTTGGAAATGGTAAACTTTAGCGTGGCGGTTGTTCCGCTTAAAGTCGCCTCATCCAGTTTGATGCGCAGATAGGGTTCCAGGGTGAAATCAAGATTTCCATTTGTGGGAACAGCCGTTCTTACAGTGTCTACCGGGAGAAATGGCCCCTGGGGTATGATCCTGTAATTGCCGCTGAACACCCGTTCGCTTTTATAGGTGCCATCCAGACCAACCCATACAGACGTTGCGGTAGTACTTTCCGCTTCGTACATTTGAATACGGGCGCCATTAAGCCCCTGGCAGGGAATAAGATCTCCGGTAACGGCGTCAATTAGCTTGCCTTCGATGCGGCTGTTTGGTTCCTCATAGTTATCAATTTCACCGCAGCTAAACAGCGACAGGGACGCCAGGCATAATATGTTCAATAAAATAATTTGCTTCATCATGATATTATTTTAATAAAGGGGGTTGGGAACTAAATTAGGATTCGTAGATCGTTGGTCGGCCGGTATATTGTGATAATACTGCTTTTCCAGGAAAGTCCTCGGTTCTTTAGGGGCATCCTCTATCAGATAGATATAACTCATTTCCGAGGGGTTCTTGCCTTCTTCCCATACCAAATATGGATGCAAGGCTTTTACTCTCATGCCATTGAGCAAGGTAGTGGCCACTCTCCATCTGATGATGTCCCAGTAGCGATGGTTTTCAAAAGCCAACTCTATCCTTCTTTCTTTCCTTACCTTTTCAAGGTCTATGGCATTATGCAGCTTTATGCCGGCACGGTCTCTGATATCATTGATGTACACTAACGCCTTATCCGCATTCTGGCCAAGTTCCATAGCCGCTTCGGCATAATTCAGCAATACTTCGGCATAGCGGATCACCATTCCATCGTTGGTTGAATAGGTTGTCTTCCCCGTAGGAGTCATAAATTTTTTGATATAGAATCCTGTTTTGGTGAAGTCTCCCGTGTTCAGAGGGCCATCTTTTCCGATTACTGAAATTTGATTTTCGCCTGTTCCGTAATTTCCGGATGCGATTATCTTGGTTTCATCGGGGAGAACAATTCCTCTTCTGATCTCTAAAGTGCCTCCCTGCCACGGAGAGAAGGGCACCATAACAGAAGCCAGCAAGCGCGGATCCTTATTGTTAAACAATTCGTAAGGATTGGCATATTTGATGGGCTTTCCATCAGGGTCGTTCACTTTCAATGTACCGGGAGTGCCGTCCACATATTCAAACTCTTCCACAAATTGCAGTGTAGGATTGGTAACGCAGCCATAGTCCACTTTAAAACTTTGCGGTGCATTGTAATAGTCGAAATAGTGTGATTTGCCCGGGTAAGTATAGGCTTTTGTATAGATCGATTCCGAATGTAATCCTTTTACCAAAAACATATTTTGAAAATTCGCGGCCTTATCGTCATTTTCCCTGTACAGCGTGTATTTTTCCGAATCAATAACAGTCGCTGCGGCACTCATGGCTTCTGTCCAGTAAAAGTTTGCATCGGCCTCCGGTATACCCACTAGGCCGTTAATTTGTACGGTACTGTATTTTGCAATGGAAGCTGCATACAGCATGGCTCTTGATTTAAGCGCCAGCGCAGCCCACTTCGTAGCCCTGTATTGATTGGCGGCATTCCACGAATCAGGCAAGCCGCCCTCTCCCGTGATGGCGTCCAGTTCGGTACGGATAAATTCATATATTTCCTTTTCCGTATTCCTTGGTACCTGTAATTCGGCAATATTGTCGCCGGTATATTCCTGCGGTACGGTAATCAGCGGAACTCCGCCAAACCGTTTTACCAGGGCAAAATAGTGGAAAACTCTTATAAACCGACCTTCTGCGATGTATCTTGCTTTCAGGTCTGCATCTATGGTCGAGGATTCCATCTGCTGTAAAAAGTAATTGACCGTCCTGATCTGGCCATATCCCCACCAGTTCCAGAAGTTATCCGGAAAAGGATTGTTATTGGGGCTTCCCCAGGTGTATGACCTGACAGCCTCATCGGTAAACTGAGATAAATAGGTTTCATTGGATGACCAGGCCATGTCTTCGGTAACCACCTGGTTGTACATATTGGCGATATAGGCGGTAATACCGTCGTCGTTGCCCCATACAACATCATCGGTAAGGATATTGCGGGATGTGGTATCCAGAATATCTGTACAGGATACGGAGAACTGGAGCATAAAAAACAGGAATCCTGTCTTTATCAAATTTTTATTTATTGTATTCATACATCATCAACTATTAAAAGGTTAGATTAAAACCAAATGAAACGGATTTCTGTTGCGGATAGTATCTTCCATCCGTTGAGGCCGATTCCGGGTCTAACAGATCGGCTTCAGTCAGAGTAAACAGGTTATAGCCGGCAACAAACATGCGGAACGATTCGATGCATGCCTTGCTGAGCAATTTGGTTGGTATTGTGTAGCCCAACTGCAGTTCCTTTAACCGCAGGTAGCTGCAATCCTGCATCCAGAAGGTAGAGATTCTGGTGTTGTTGGCCTTCCCCGAAGAGTATGTCGAAGGATATTTACCCGGAACCCATGCGCTTTTTGGATCGTAAATGTCTTCACGGTGCCATCGGTCGGCAAATACGGCCAGCGTGTTCTCTCCGTTAAAGAACGGTGTGGCAAGCTCATTAATATACGTAACGTTCAAATTGGTTGCGCCCTGGAAAAATACGGCAGCGTCAAATCCTTTCCACGATGCGCTCAAATCAAGTCCGAAAGTGTATTCAGGCATGTTGTTACGACCGATCAGGTGTTGGTCTTGGCCGTCGATTACGCCATCGTCATTGTAATCCAGATATTTAATATCGCCGGGAAACAGAGTTGTGTTTCCTACACCGTCCTGTGCCGGCGACGAAGCGATTTCGTCGTAGCTCTGGAACTGTCCGATGGCTGTATAGCCCCACGTTCTGTTTTTCCAGCGGTAACTTGTATTCTGGTACCAGTTGTGCCACTGATACTCCGAAGGTGTCCGCTCCATATATTCATTTCTCGAACGGGTATAGGACATACTTCCCTTGATGGAATAAGTCAATCCGTTCTCAAGAGTATTCGTGTGGCCAAGTTCCAATTCAAAACCACGGTGGCTGTCGCCGTTCAGGTTCTCCTGAGGAAAACTCGACCCGAACGTACCGGGCAAGCTGGAAGCCCTTGTGGCAAGTAATCCACTGCGTTTACGGTAGAACACATCAAGCACACCGGAGAGTTTTCCGTTCCAGAACCCGAAATCGATCCCTGCATTGTACATCTCGGAAGTAAACCAGGTGAGGTACGGATTGGCCAGCCCCCTGTCCACCAGCCCGGATGTCAGATTGCTTCCTCCGAATATATAATTTCCCGAAGGGTAGGTGTATCCGGTTACGTAGCTATAAGAGTTCCATCCGTCGCTCTCATCGCCCAGACGGCCCCATCCGGCTCTCAATTTCAGGTTATCGATAAAATCATACCGGTTCTTGATAAAGCTTTCTTCCGAAATCCGCCATCCTGCCGATACCGAAGGGAAAAAGCCCCAGCGTCCGTCTTTAGGAAATTTGGAAGATCCGTCGTAACGGAAGCTGAATTCCATTAGATATCTTTGATCGAAGGCGTATGTGAAGCGGCCGACGTACCCGATGTTGGCCAGTTCATAACTGGTTCCTGAATTGGTTGCTCCATCAGATTTTCCACTGCTGATCTCATCTATGGCGTCAATGATAAAATCTCTGCCGGCGCTTATATAACTCTCTCTGTTTTGGCGTACTTCAGACACCAACATTCCGGTTACATCATGTTTCCCGAATACATTCGCATAATTAATGGAAGCCTGAAAGTTCTTGGCTTCATCCTTGTAGAAAATTTCAGATATCCTGGAAGTAGGTTCTACCTGTTGTCCATTATACGTATCGGTAGCTTCGTCGTAAGCATACAGGCTGAACTTTCTGAGAAGTGTCTTATCCGAAATATTGGTATACCGGTAGTAAAACGAAGCTTTTGCCGACA
The DNA here is from genome assembly GCA_031285925.1 of Tannerellaceae bacterium. Lineage (GTDB taxonomy): Bacteria > Bacteroidota > Bacteroidia > Bacteroidales > Tannerellaceae > QVMG01. The sequence goes on along the minus strand of JAITVG010000041.1, from coordinate 3,287 downwards.
ATCCCTTGATGAATTCGCTTGCATCGTACTTCAGTGCCATAGAACCCTCGAAAGTATATTTCAGGTCCTGACTGTAGCCGACCACATCCGAATCGGTATAGGCCAGCGGGTTGAAAGTAGAGTTGGTCACCGCGTAATACTTCTCATTGTTATTTGCATAAGGGGAATAAATCGGATAGTTCTTCTGTATCCCGGCCGTGATATTCGTGATAGTCTGGTTGGGCGAATTAGTTTCTTCCCTTCTGCCTGATACCGAAAGCTCGGTAGAAAATCCGCCCTTGAGTTTGGCGTCTACATTCGCTCTGAAGTTGAATTTTTCATGGCTCAAATCGCCGGATTTCCACATACCTTCTTCATTCTGGTAGCCCGCCGATGTAAAGTAGCTGATAGCATCAGTTCCTCCCCGTATGTTCATATTGTACTGCTGCATGGGACTCCAATCCCTTACTGTGGCCTTGTACCAGTCGTAGCTCTCATAACCGGCTCCTCCTGCTTGATATTTCGCCAGTGTTTCTTTTCCATAAACAGGAGATTGACCTCTATTGATCGCATTTTCATCCGTCAATTCCACAAATTGGGCGGCGTTGGCCATTTCAGGATATACGGTTGGCCGCTGCCAGCTGAATGTAGAACTCAGGTTCACAGTTGTTTTTCCCGATTTTCCTCTTTTGGTAGTGATCAACATCACCCCGTTGGCGGCTTTTACCCCGTAAACGGCGGCAGCTGCATCTTTCAACACGGAGATACTTTCAATTTCATTCGGATCCAACTGGCTCATGCCGTTGGTATTATTGTTGTATACGGGTATTCCGTCAATGATGATCAGCGGAGCGCCAAAGCCGCGGATGTCAATGGTAGCGTCATTAGCTCCGGGCATCCCCGTTCTGGCTACTACCCGCAATCCCGGTAGCTTGCCGCTCAGGGAGTTTGACAGGTTGGCTGTGGGCACCCTCGTCAGTTCCTCAGTTTGAATACTGGCAACCGCTCCGGTGACACTTCCTCTCCTCTGCGTTCCGTATCCGACCACGACGATTTCATCAAGCAGGCCTACCTGTTCGTTTAAGACTACGTTTACGCTGGCCTCTCCCGTAAGTTTGATCTTTTTTGTTTCAAATCCGATATAAGAAATACTTAGTGTCGAATTCAAGCTGGATACGGTGATGTTGAAATTTCCGTCAATGTCGGTAGTAGCGCCATTACTCGGATTTTCTTCTTCAGTCACGCTTGCCCCGATCAGGGGATCGCCATTCGAATCCTTTACTACTCCCGAAACTCTTCCGGTCTCTGCCTGATTGTTTCTTGGAGTTCCCGTGTTTTGCCGTTTATCCGATATGACAATGGATTCCTGGGAGACAATTCTGTAAGTCAGATTTCTCCCGGACATCGCTTCGTCCAGAACGGACGGCACAGTGGCGTTTGCTTTCGAAATACTTATGTTTTTCAAGGGATCTATAACGACGTCCCTGTATGAAAAACGATAAGTGGTTTGCTTTTCGATAGCAGTAAAAACTTCTTTCAGAGAAGCGTTTTTTAGATTGACCGTCACGTTGTCTTCCTGTGCAACCCCGTTAGCGGCATTGCAGAAGAAAATTACAGACAGCAAAATAAACAGTCTCAATCTTACGTGTTTATTCATCTTGTTTTTTTTAAAATTAAACATTATATTATGATACTACATTAGTAGACCGTAGTTTTTTAGACTTGTCCCATTCCCGTAACATGTTTTATAACATATAATGATAAAAAATAACAAAAAAAACGCATCCTGTCGGTTACGGGATGCGTTTTTTTGTTCCTTGCAGAAGATATCAGTCGGTCTTCATCACGATTTCTTGACTTTTCCTTACAGCCTTCAGGTGATAGGCCTGTTCCAATATCTCAATTGTTTCATTCAGGTTATCAATGGGCAATGTCCCGGAGAAAGTTTCAAAAGCGCATTCTTTGCAGTTTATTTTAATTGTCACATCGTAATATTTTTCTATCATGCGGATAATCTGCGACAAGTCGGCATTACGAAAGATCATGTCGCCGTATCTCCATGCCGATATATTTCCGATATGTCCATCACTGACGACTGTTATATGTCCGGTCGCCCGGTCTAATATCGCTTTCTGGTTTTTATGCAAAATTACAGCTTGATCGTCCTTGTCGGAAAGCAGCGACACGCATCCGTCTTCAAGGGCAAGTTCAGCGGTAGCCTCTTCTTTGCGGACAGAAAGGTTGAAGACCGTACCGAGTACTTTTATCTGCATTCCTTCCACATGAACAAAGAAAGGGGCCTTTTTATTATGGAAAACCTGAAAATATCCTTCTCCATCGAAATTTATTATCCTTGTTTTTTTGTTATAGTCCCGATGACGATACTTTAGTGTTGATTCCATATTCAGGGAAACGACCGTCCCGTCCGGCAATGTAACGCTTGCACGCTCCGCCTTGCCGGTTGTAAATAATATTTCCCTGTCGAGAATAAAATTGCTCTCCCGATAGAAATAGATTGCCAGCGACAGGGATACAGGCAACAATATAGCGGCGGCAATCTGCAGCCAGCGAAACAACGGAAGCAACCGGAAGCGTTTTTTGTTTGTGCGAATGGTAACATCTATCCTGTTCTTCATTTTAGCCACCCGGCCATTGTCAATAAAAGAAGTATCCTGATCGTCTTCCAGCCAGCTTGCATATAATTGCTGTCCTACCTCTTCGTCAGTCATAGAATCCAGTTCTTTCCCAAGTTCATGCAATTCATCCCGGGACAACTCGTTTTTCCTGTATTTATTTATCAGATGATTCATTTGATTATATAGACGACTTATTTCTTAATTAGTACCGAAAAAATCCATAACTTTAACAAATAATAGCACACAGGGAAAATCCGCCCTGTTTAATGTCTCTTTCAGTTTCTTTAGTCCAAGGGAAAGCGAGTTTCTTACGGTATGGTCGCTTAGTTTCAATTGTTCTGCGATTTCCTTGTTCGACAGCTGATTTATTTTGGACAAGACTACTACTTTCCGGGTCGTTGGAGGGAGCGTTTGTATCGCTTTTTTTAATTCCATGACAAATTCCCGATATTCCATATCCGAGGTATCGTGAATTGATATTTTCTCCTCATAATCGACATAATCTTCATAAACAGGTTGCCTGGCATTTGCACGGAAAGTATTTATCAGATGATGTTTGGCCATTATGAAAAGAAGATAGCTTAGCGTGTTTGTCGATTTTATATTTTCACGGTTCAACCAAAGTTTTACAAAAACATCCTGTACGATTTCTTCCGAATCCTCATGCGATTT